>NZ_FODB01000028.1 GCF_900110265.1 Vreelandella aquamarina
CGCCACCGAGTCATAGGTGGCACGCTCGATCTTGCGGCTGGAGACCACCCCGGTGGCGTAGCCGTAGATCAGCAGGCTCAGTAGCACCGCCGGGTGATGTGCCTTGGAACCCCGCCCCATGTAACGCCGGGTCAACGTCGAGAGGTCCAGTTGTTCGACAACATCGACAACGAACCGCGCCAGGTGACCATCGGGCAACCACTCGTCTACCGAAGGCGGCAGCAGGTAATCGGTCTGGCGATCCACAGGGATGAAGCGGCTCATGGCGATCTTCTCAGCTCGGCGATGACGGTGGTCAGTATCTCACGGTGCAACGGAAAGTCCGACAGGCTGCTAGGGTGCAATCCCTGCTTTACACTTCTGTTTCGGTATCTTTGTAGCCGTCCACAACCCCAGTCGAGAGATACACGTCTCGGGTGGTCAGGTTTTTAATCGCGGTCAGCATGTACTGAATCCCGGTAATCAAAAAGCCCATGGGCACCCAGATATAAATAATCCATACCGGCAAACCTAGCGACGGCAGCACGCGCCCTTTGCTATACAGGTCGAGGATGTACACCACCGAGTAATAAAGTAGGAAAAACATCACCAGCGAGGTGAGGAACGCAATGCCGATCATCAATGCTTTACGGCCACCCACCGGCAGCGCATCGTAAATCGCCGACATCCGAATATGACGACCGTGGCGGGCAGCGTAACCAATGCCCGCAAAGGTAATCATGATAATCAAGATACGGTTCAGCTCACCTGAGAACATAATGCTATTGCCGAATACAAAGCGGGCAATCACGTTGGTGACCGTATTCAGCGCCATTAGCAAAACCCCCATCGCCAGTATCACTGACTCGATTTTGCTAATTGCAGTGTCGATCGCTCCCAAAAACCCGGGCAAACCGGACCGGTAGCTCTTTTCGGACTCTTCTTCGGTCATGGCCGTTCTCCTTTAAACCCAGCGTGGTCGCTTGCTATCTCAGCGTAGCGACTCTCCCGTCACTGACCACCGAACGGAGTATGTTCGGCCTTGCTTCATTTTGTAGCGTAACGGGTAATGACTCTTTTCGCTTCAACGCTGGATGTACGTAGATTTTTCTGTGTTACGCCGCCGAGGTACACATTTTTTCGTGGTGGGGCGAGCTGCGCCGATGAACCCACTCACCTGCAGGGCACTTTGGCAACAAAAAAGGGGCAGCGCTGGCTGCCCCTTATGACGTTACTTGATTAACGTAAAAGCGCTAACCCATTAGGAGTCGCTGTTAACGGCTTCAAGGTCCGCCTTGAACTGCTGCAACAGCTCTTCACCGCGATCGCCCGTCATTTCGAGAAACACTTCCTCAACCTGCGGCGCACGATCACGGAACGCTTGGATCTGCTCTTCGTTCAGACGCGTGACGGTGACTTCATCAGACGCTTCCTGAATCTTGGCGAGTGCTTCGTCGGCCAGACCTTTGATGTGCTCAATGGTGTGGTCGTAAGCCGCGTTGGAGGCTTCCTGCACCAGCTCTTTATCTTCGTCAGACAGGCCTTCGTAGAAGTCCTGATTGGCCATCATGGCAGTGGTAAACCAGCCATGGCCGGTAAAGGTCAGGTGCGGAGATACTTCATACAGACCGCCGGACTCGATCCAGAAAATCGGGTTTTCCTGACCATCGATAATACCGGTCTGCAGGCCACCGTAAACTTCACCCCAGGGCAGCGGCGTCGGCGTCGCACCAAAGGCGTCGTAGGTTTCCGACAGCAGCGGGTTGGTCATGGTACGGATTTTCTTATTATCCATATCTTCCGGCGAGCTGATCGGCTCGTCGGTAGTGACTACCATTTCACCCTCTGGGTACATCTTCAGCAGCTCAAGTCCCTGTTCCGCATAAAGCTCCGGGAACATTTCATTGATCGCTTTACTCTCGTCGAAGAATGTTAGAACGGTCTCTTCGTCGGTCGGCAGCAGGTAAGGAATAAAGAAGATCTGGGCTTCTGGAATCAGTGCACCAGTAAAACCAGGCGACTGGTTAACAAACTGGAGAATGCCGTTCTGAGTCTGCTCCATGATGTCATCAGACTCACCCAACTCACCAAAACGGTAAACTTGTACAGAGTGGTCGGAGTTCTCTTCGATGTACTCTTTAAACGCGTAAGCGAACACATCCTGCACGTCGCCTTCGTACTCTTCGTGGGCATAACGCCAGTTATCCGCCTGGGCAGTGGCGCTTAGGCCCAACAGCAGAGCACCTACGCTTGCCGTAGTGATTAATTTGGTGGTAACGGAACGAGTTGAAACTAATTTGCTTGCCTTCATGCAGAGTTCCCCTAGCAGTGGTAAGCGCGCCGTACGAGAGCGCCAGAATCTAATTTTTGTCTATCCCGTGCTGCTTCACTTTCAGGCTCAGCCGCTAACACGCAGAAACGTCATTCGTAACTTTGTATGCATTGCTGTGGGTTAGCGGGCGAAATAAGCGCTGCCAACGCGGGTTGATCAAAAACAGCTTAAATTCAGGCTAGCGTGGTGGATCACAGCGGTCAAGCTGGCTTGTCAGGGCCATTAGTGCCGTTTGTGTGTTTTCGCGTACGCGTGACGCTTGCGGCGAACGGTTGTCAAGCGGTGCCGAAAACAGCGTATCTTGCAGCCACTGTGCAACATTGTGCTGGCTTATGTCGCTTTTTGTTAACCGGACTTCCTCCACCGAAGAGCGCAGTGCCCACTGCTGCCAACGTTGAAGGTTTTCACGCTCAGACTGCAGTTCCGCCTTTTGTAAGGTGGCACGCAGCGCCTTAATGTCATCGTTATGAGCAGCTTGAGGCTTTAATGTTCGGCGCAATTCGCGCAACGTTGCGGTGACCTGCTGCTGCCAACGGTAGCGCTCTTCCCGTATGGCCTTTAGCGGGCCAGATTCGGCGGCTAATCCGTGCTGATACAGCCAGCAGTGAAACAGTAACTCACACACATCCACGCCAGCCTCATCTTGCAAGGTGAGGCAGGCTTGCTCTACGCCAGGCTTTGCATAAAGCGCTAAGGCAAAATCCCATAGCGGCCTCTGCTGCAAGCGCTGCAATCGGTTAGAATCGCGCATTGGTTTACCCACTTTTTTCGGGAGAAAACATGATCGCACTGCGCCAAGTCGCCCTGCAACGGGGCACGCAAACGCTCCTAGAAAGCGCCGACCTTACGCTACATAACGGCGTGAAGGCCGGCATTATTGGGGCCAACGGTGCCGGTAAGTCGAGCCTGTTTAAACTCCTATTGGGCGAGCTGGGGCCCGATCAGGGGGATGTGGAGATGAGCGGCGGCCAGCGGATTGCTCACATGGCCCAGGAAGTGGAGGCGTTGGATCGCCCCATTGTAGAGTATGTATTAGACGGCGATTACGCCTTGCGCCAAGCCGAAGCCGACCTGCTTGCCGCCCGCGAAGCCGATAACGCGCATCGAGAAGCCGAACTCCACGGGCTAATCGAAACCCTAGATGGTTACACGGCAGAATCACGGGCATCACAGCTGCTGGTCGGGCTGGGTTTTGTGCAGGCGGACCTTAAGCGACCTCTATCGGACTTTTCCGGCGGTTGGCGAATGCGGGTAAATCTTGCCCGGACGCTGTTTATGCCTTCCGACTTGTTGCTGCTGGATGAGCCGACCAACCACCTGGACCTAGACGCCCTGCTTTGGCTGGAGCAGTGGCTCACTCGCTACCCCGGCACGCTGCTGCTGATTTCTCACGACCGCGACTTTCTGGATGCTGTGTGCGATCACATTGTGCATATGCATCACCAAACGCTAGAGCTTTACCGGGGCAACTACTCTCGCTTTGAGCGCACGCGGGCCGAAAAGCTCGCGCTGCAACAGGCTGAAGCGGCCAAGCAGCAGGCCCGCCGTGAAGAGATTGAACGTTTTATTGCCCGCTTTCGCGCTCAGGCAACAAAAGCCAAGCAGGCGCAAAGCCGGGTAAAAATGCTAGAACGCATGGGGGATATCGCCGTCGCCCACACGGACTCCCCTTTCCACTTCACCTTGCCTGCCGCTGATAAAACGTCGCACCCGCTGCTGGTGCTGGACCAAGCCACCCTTGGCTATCGCGGCGAAGCGGGCGATATCGCTCAGTTAGAGAAGGTCAACATTACGCTACTCCCCGGGAGCCGTATCGGCTTATTAGGTCCGAACGGTGCGGGTAAATCGACCCTGATCAAGTCACTCACGGGCGAGCTTGAGCTGTTAGAAGGCAAACGCGTACCCGGTGAACATTTAGCCATTGGTTATTTTGCTCAGCATCAGTTAGAAAGCCTGGACGTGACCACCACGCCCTTTGTGCATGTACAACGCCTCTCTCCCACAGCAAGTGATCAAGAAATTCGCAACTTCCTAGGTGGCTTTGGCTTCAAAGGCGATGACGCCTTTGGCGAGGTGGCCACTTACTCTGGCGGTGAGAAAGCACGCCTGGCACTTGCACTCGTGGCCTGGCAAAAGCCCAACCTGCTGCTGCTCGATGAGCCCACTAACCACTTGGATCTGGAAATGCGCGAAGCGTTGACCGAGGCACTGGCAAGCTTTGAGGGCACAGTCATCCTGGTCTCGCACGACCGGCACCTGCTGCGTGCCACGGTGGATGAGTTTTGGCGGGTGGCCGACCACCGGGTTGAGCCCTTCGACGGCGACTTGGAGGATTACCGGGCTTGGCTTAAGGCGCGGTTGGAAGAGAACCGCCGCGACGCCCGTAGCGAAAAGAGCGAACGCCAGAGCCAACAGCCCAGCGGCGACCGTAAAGCCGCCCGCAAAGCAGCAGCGGAGCTGCGCGAAAAGCTGCGCCCACTGAAAAAAGAGCGCGACCAGGCGGAAAAGAGCATGGAAAAAGCGCAGCAGGCACTTGAGGAAGTAGAAGCGGTACTCGCCGACCCCGAGCTATACACCGACAGCACCCGCAAGGCAGAACTGACCCAAGCACTCGCCAAGCAGGCGGAGATTAAAGCGCGCCTGGATGCCGCCGAGCAGACATGGTTCGCTGCAGAAGAGGCGTTAGAGGCCATGGAAGCCGAGCTGCTGGCCAGCGAAAACGCCTGATCAGCCCTAGCTTTCTAGCAAAAAGGTGACCGGCCCATCGTTGACCAAGGCAACCTGCATGTCCGCGCCGAACTGCCCTTCTGCAATATGGGGCCAAGCGGCGCGGGCCTGACTTACCAGATAGTTAAACAGCCGCTCCCCCTCGTCGGGCGGGGCGGCGCTGGAGAAGCTAGGGCGTAGGCCCTTGCGGGTATCGGCAACGAGCGTGAACTGTGATACCAGCAGCAGCCCACCCTGGGCCTGCTGCAGGTTATGGTTCATCTTGCCCGCCTCGTCACTAAACACGCGGTAGTGAAGCAGCTTATGCAGTAGCTTATCGGCATCCACCTCGCTGTCACCTTTCTCCACCCCCACCAGTGCCAGCAGCCCATGGTCGATGGCACCGACGCTGTTGCCTTCCACCGTGACACTGGCGCTCTTAACCCGTTGAATCAGTGCTTTCACGCTTGCCCCTTCGTCCGTTCATTAGGCGCTGCTATCTTCATAGAGCGTTTCGCCATTGAGCGCGAGACGCAGCTGCTAGCGGCGGCGCTAGTCGTGACGAGCGTAGCGCCCAGTAACGCGGCTAGCCATAGCGTACTCTTTGTTGGTCGTTGCACGGTGACCATCTCCTTTGTTGGTTTGGGTAACACTATGCATAGCTATACACACATAAACAACTCATAAAGGTTCCGTACAACCACTCGATTGAGGAGTCATTGAGCCGCCACAAAGCCTTTACCAAGGCCGACAGAGCATCACATCGCAGTGGGGCTCACTGAGCAGCATTTCGGTTAGCGGATTAGGTTGGTGTGGTCGACTGCGGCTGCCTAACATGACCAAATCTGGCGAGTGCCGTTTAACATAGTCATGCAGCACATCGCAGGGCTGGCCCGGCTCTAGCGCAAGCTCAATGTCCGGCACGCCATCTAACTCCCGCAGCAGGCTTTCGACTTCGTTATCCAGCGCCTCCCGCAGGCGACTGACCTCGCGGTCACGCCACTGGGCGTAGAACGCTTGACTCCCCAGCTCCAATTCGCCGGGCAGGCTCCAGGCGTGTAGAAGCGTTAGCTTGGCCTCAGGAAAGCGAATCAGCGCTTCTTTCAGGGTCTGCCGAGCCGTCAGCGAGAAGTCGATAGGCACCACAATATGTTGCCACGGCTGAGTAGGCAGGTAAGACGCCACCACCACGGGGCACGGCGCGCTACGCAAAATACGCATCATGGTGGTGCCGTAAAGCAGGTCTTTTTGACCACGTTTGCGGTGCATACCCAGCACGATGAGCGACGCCTGACGCTCGTGGGCTTCCCTCACGATTTCTACATGAGGCTCCCCAACCACCGTTTGAATCATCAGCGATGGCAGTTCCAAGGCGTAATCTTCGCGCAGGTCGGTGAGCATCGCGCTAATATCGTCGTTTACCGCGAGTTCCAGGTCATGGAGCATGCGATGCGGAAGGTAAGGGTCAAGCACGTGAAGGGTATCAAGCTGCGCGCCCTGCTGATGGGCTAAGCGCAGCGCGCGGGCAAAGGCCGCGCGGTTTTCCTGGGAGAGGTCGGTAGCAAACAGCAGCGTGCGGGACATGGGCAGCTCCTTGGCCGAACAGCTCAGCCTAGTAGGCAAACAAACGGACACCCTTCAGCATGGTGCCCGTTGGCCTATCCCGCAAGGAGACTCTGCGCCCTCAACACATCAGCGATGGATTTACCACCAGGCATGAAAGTGATGCACCGGGCCACGCCCTTTGCCAACACTTAAGCGATGGCTAGCGGCCAGAGCATGATGAAGCCACTGCTTTGCCTCCGTAATCGCCTGCTCTGGGGCCTCTGCGCTAGCATCTTCCGGCAACTTGGCTAGGCAAGCCGTAATGGCTGATGAGAGCGCGCAGCCCGTGCCATGAAGGTTCTCAGTAGCAATGCGTGAGGCGGGCAGCCACTGATGACCGTTAGGGGTCGCCAGCAGATCCGGGCAGGTATCACCCCGTAAGTGGCCGCCTTTCAGCACCACATAGGGCGCGCCTAGCCCCACCAGCTTGGGCAGCAGTGCTTCCATCTCGTCCAGGCTGGCGGGCGATGGGGAATCGAGCAGCACGGCGGCTTCCGGCAGGTTAGGAGTAATCACATCCGCTAACGGCACTAAAATCTCTTTTACGGCGCGAATACCCGCGTCATCCACCAGGATGTCACCGCTCTTCGCCACCATCACCGGGTCGAGCACGATCCAACGCGGGCGCTGCTGGCGCAGTACATCGGCAATCACTTCGGCCACATCGCGGCTGGCTACCATGCCGATTTTCACCGCATCAATGGCCACATCGCTCAACAGATGTTCAAGCTGCTCACGAATTGCCTGAGGGGAAACCGGATACACCGAGGCCACGCCACAGGTGTTCTGGGCAATCACCGCAGTGATGACATTTGTGCCATACACACCCAGGGCAGAAAACGTCTTTAAATCGCCCTGCAGCCCAGCACCACCGGAAGGGTCGGAGCCTGCAATGGTGAGCACATTACGAAGGCGGGATTCGGTAGACATAGCGCTCCTTACGAGACAGAACAGTATCTGCCCTAGGATACCCAAGCGGTGGCGCTTACGCTGCTTTAATCGCAACCCTAGCCTGCCTATAACAAAATGGCCGCCCGAAGGCGGCCATGGTAAGGGTACTGCGCTACACCTGTTACTGCGAGGTGTCACCTTCCGGGTTACGGGCGTTGTAGTACGCCTGCTCGGAAATCGCGTGGTAATCTTCTACTTTATCCTGGAAGGCGCGGTAAGAGTCGTAGATCCGGGTCGCTAGCTCGCTGGAGGCGGCCAGTTCACCCACTACCTCAGCTGAGTGTTCGCGAGCTTGGGCTAACACGTCGTCAGGAATGCGACGCAGCTCAACGTTATGCTCATTCACCAAGGTTTCCAGCGCGTCGTTGTTGCGAGCGGTATACTCATCCAAGACGCTTTGGTTCACATCACTGATCGCGGTACGCAGAATTGCCTGTAAGTCAGTGGGTAGCTCTGCCCAGGCCTCTTCATTGATGATGGCCTCAAACATCACCGTCGGCTCATGCCAGCCAGGGTAATAGTAATAATCGGCCGCCTGGTGCAGGCCAAAGGCTAAATCGTTGTAGGGGCCGATCCACTCAGTAGCATCAATCGCTCCCGACTGCAGCGATGTAAAGATCTCGCCGCCCGGCATGTTCACAATCGCCACGCCCATACGGCTCATGACTTCACCACCAAGGCCCGGCATACGCATCTTCAAGCCGTCAAGGTCAGCGACCGAGTTGATCTCTTTGTTGTACCAGCCGCCCATCTGTACACCGGAGGCCCCTGCGACCAACACATCGACGCCAAAATCATCATAAAGCTCGTTCCACAGCTCCATACCACCGCCGTAGCTGAGCCATGCATTCATTTCCTGGGCGTTCATACCGAACGGTACGGCGGCAAAGAACTGTGCCGCAGGCGCTTTACCTTTCCAGTAATAGGAGGCGGAGTGGCCCAGCTCAGCGGTGCCGTCTGCCACCGCATCGAACACTTCGAATCCTGGCACGAGCTGACCTGCTCCGAAGACTTCGATGGTCAACCGGCCATCGGACATCTCCTCGACGAGCTGGGAGAGCCGCTCAGGGCCTTGACCCACACCGGGGAAGTTTTTCGGCCAGGAAGTGACCATTTTCCAGCGGAAAGTCTCTTGCGCCTGAGCTTGGTTATCGAAGCTTGAAACCACCAGCAGGCTGGAAGAAAGAGCAGTCGTCATGGCAATGGCGACAGGCAGTGCTTTGGCTTTCATGCGTGAACCCTCTTGCTTATTTTATTGCTGTTATGGGTAGGGAATACCCACCTGACGCTTGCCGCCAGGCGGGTTGTTACAAGCCATTATGTGTCTGCAGCTTGGCTGCTTTTGGTTAAGGTTGCCACTCCCTTGCGTTGATAGCAGGGTTATTTTTCAACTCAGCACACATTAGAACTGGGTCGGTAGCCATGTTGCCAGCTGCGGGAAAAACGTTAGCAGCAACAGCATGCCTAACTGCATCAAGATAAACGGCACCACACCGCGATAAATCGCTGAGGTAGGCACCGATGGCGGTGTCACGCCGCGCAGATAAAACAGTGCGAAGCCGAACGGCGGGGTCAGGAACGAGGTCTGCAGGTTAATGGCGATCATGATACCCAGCCAGATCGGATCTAATCCCATGGCCAGCAGGATCGGCCCGACAATCGGCACCACCACAAAGGTGATTTCGATAAAGTCGAGGATAAAGCCCAGCAGGAAGATTACCAACATGACAATGATCGTCGCGCCCACCACGCCCCCAGGCATGCCTTCAAACAGCTCGGTGACCATGTGCTCACCGCCGTAGGCACGGAAGACCAACGAGAATAGCGCCGCACCGATCAGAATCAGAAACACCATGGTGGTTACATGGGTGGTAGAGCGCAGCACCTCTTTCAGGGTGGCCCAGTCCAACTGGCGATAGGCCAACGCCAGCACCAGCGCACCAAAGGCACCCACGGCCGAGGCTTCGGTGGGCGTGGCAAAGCCGCTCAGAATAGAGCCCAGCACCGCCACAATCAGCACTACTGGCGGCACCAGGCCTTTGAGCAGCAAGATGCCCAAGCCCGAGGTGTGGCCAAGTTCTGCCATCAGCTCTTCGCGGTCAGCCGCGGGCGCCATGCTGGGGCGGAAAAACGCCACCAAGCCCACGTAGATCATGTACATGACGACGAGAATCAGGCCCGGCACCAGCGCGCCCATAAACAGATCGCCAACCGAGACCGTTTTCGGGCTGAAGATCCCCATATCCAGCTGTGCTTGCTGATATGCAGAAGAGAGCACGTCGCCCAGCAGCACCAGGGCGATGGAAGGCGGAATAATCTGCCCAAGCGTGCCGGTGGCGCAGATGGTACCGGTGGCAAGAGAGGTGCTGTAGCCACGCTTGAGCATGGTGGGCAGTGACATCAGGCCCATGGTCACCACGGTGGCACCCACGATGCCCGTGGAGGCAGCCATCAACATGCCCACCAGCGTGACCGAAATACCTAAGCCACCGCGCATGGAGCCAAACAGCAGCGCCATGGCATCCAACAGCGTTTCGGCCACTTTTGACTTCTCTAGCAGCACGCCCATCAAGACGAATAGCGGTACCGCCAGGAGTGTCTGGTTGGTCATAATGCCGTAGAGCCGGTTCGGCAGGGCGGCAAGGTAGCCACTATCAAAATTGGCATCAATACCAACGGCTTCCAGGCCTAGCCCCATGCCAGCAAACAGCAGCGCGGTTCCCGCTAGCGAAAGCGCCACAGGAAAGCCGAACATCAACACGATACAGATGGCGGCAAACAGAATAAGCGGCATAAATTCGAGCATCAAACACGCTCCTCAAGGTGATTGTCATCGGCAGTTGACGGCGTCATTCGCCCAATGAAGACATAGCCATTGCGCACGACTTCGATCAGCCCTTGAAGGATCATCAAGACCGCAAACACCGGAATCAGCGTCTTTAGTGCAAATACGGCGGGTATGCCACCGTAATCCGAGGAGGTTTCCATGATGCGCCAAGAGTTAGCGACGTAGCCATAGCTTGACGCGATGACAAACAGCATCACCGGAATCATCAGCAACAGAATACCCACTATATTCACCAGCGCCTGTCGGCGAGGAGTCATCCCACGATAGAAAATATCGACGCGGACATGGCCATCGTGGCGAAAGGTGTAAGCAGCAGCGAGCATGAAGACGCTGGCGTGCATGTACATCACCAGCTCTTGCATAAAAATGCTATTCACACTGAACATATAACGAAGCAGTACAATCGCGAACTGAATCAGCATCATAATGATGATCAGCCACGCAAGGGTACGCCCGAACCACTCCGAAGCGCGGTCCAGCGCACCGATAAACGCAGGTAGTTGTGTTGTGTCCGACATGGAAGTGTCTCGCGTAAAACGACTAAGGGGGGTCAGCGCCCCAGACAATAGCGCATATACGCAGACAATGCAGCGCCCGACAAGCGTTCTGCGAGCTTATTGTTAAACGCTTGGTTGAATCGCCGCGAGACACGCCGTTGGCAGCGGCAAATCAACTGCAATCGGCAGGTGGTCAGAGAACAGGTGATCCAGCACGCGCACATCGGCCGCTTCAAGGGTTTGCGAGAGCAGAATATGGTCCAACGCGCGGCGCGGCTGCCACGACGGATAGCTAAGCAGCGGCTTGACCGGGTGTAGCGGCAATGACGTACTAAACCGCTCGTGAGCATGGAGCTGCTCAGGCGTACAATTTAAATCGCCCATCACCACCACATGGCGCAACGGCTCAATAATATCGCTTAAATAATTGAGCTGGCGCACACGGCCACGGTGGCTAAGCGCCAAATGCGCCACAAAAATATGCAGGGCATCAGGGCCTTCGCCGTAGCGCACGTGAATAGCACCGCGTCCAGGCAACATCCCAGGCAGCCGGTGCTCTTCAATATGGCGAGGGGTTAAACGTGAAAGCAGACCATTACTATGCTGTGCAAAATGGCCTAGGTTACGATTAAGTTGCTGGAAGTAGTGAGGAAACTTGGCCTGGGCGGCTAAGTACTCCACCTGATTCACACGGCTGGAGCGAAAGCTTCCACCATCCACCTCCTGCAGCCCCACCACGTCAAACTGCTCTAATACGCTACCTACCAGCGCTAAACGCTTAAGCCGCTGAGGATTAGGCAGCACGTGCTGCCAGCTCCGCGTGAGATAGTGGTGGTAGGCTGAGGTTTGAATGCCCACCTGCAAATTAAACGTTAGCAGCCGGATATGACCACGCTCAACCAGCGCGGAGGTGGAAGGGGGCGCAGGCGAACGTGTCTGTCCGCCTGTGTGGCCGTGCTCAAGCACCGTTATTGTGTGCGCTCGCTGCGAACTTTTTCGATCAACGCGTCAGCGATTTGCGGCATGTTTTCCAAGCTGCCTGCCGACTGCGGTGACACTACATAGCGGCCATCCACAATCAGCGCAGGAACCCCCATCAGGCGCATTTCACGCATACGGCTGTTGGCCTTATTGACCTCACTACGTACGCTAAAGGCGGTGAGCGCCTGTTTGGCTTCCTCTTCGCTAACGCCGTAATCAGAGAAGAATTCCGCAATCTTGTCAGCGTCGGTCAGTGAACGGCCATCCTGGTGAATCGCATCGAAGAAATCCGCATGCAGCTCCTCTTCAATACCCAGCGATTTGGCCGCATAGAAGGCCGTGGCATGGGTGTTCCAGTCACCGCCCATGGTCGCTGGCATTTTGACAATGCTGACATCGTCATCCAGGGTTTCGTACCACTCGTTTACTGGCGTTTGCAGCCGGTAGCAGTGCGGGCAGCCAAACCAGAACGCTTCGGTCACTTCAATCTGATCTTCGTCTACCTGGGTAGCTACCGGCGACTCAAGCAACGTGTAGTGCTGACCTTCTACCAGCTCCTGGGCACTTACCGCAGCAGACAGGCCAAGACCAGCAAGCGCGACCATCAACGTTTTCAACATAACGAGCATTCTCCAAATAAGCGGCCAACAAAAGTGAGCCTGTGACCGTTAGTGTGTCAGACAGGTTCCCCATTCTGCGGATGTTTCACAGAATGGGGAGGCCAACAGCAGGGAAATTAGTTCAAGCCCAGCACGTAGTTGGCCACGGCTTCCATGTCCCGGTCGCTCATTTTGGAAGCGATATCGCCCATCAGATTGTTGGGGCTATTGGTGCGGTCACCCGAGGCAAATGCTTGCAGCGTGGAGATGGTATATTCCGCATGCTGACCAGAAAGAGCCGGATACACAGCGCTACCAATACCTACCCCGGTGGGAGTGTGGCAAGCGCTACAGGCGGGAATGCCTTTAGACATATCGCCTGCGCGATACAGCTCTTCACCGCGGGCCAGCAACTCAGCGTCTTCATCACTGGTTTGACCGAGGTTAGCCTCTTGGCCTGCAAAGTGGGCAGCGACGTCCCAAGCATCTTGGTCTGAGTAGTCAGCGACCAAACCGGCCATCTGTGGGACGACACGGTTGCCGTCACGAATATCCATGATCTGTTTGGCCAGATAGGACATCTGCTGCCCTGCCAGGTTGGGGAAAGCGCCCGAAGGGCTGATACCCGCTTGGCCGTGACAGGCAGCGCAGGTTTGTGCCATTTCGCGACCAGCGGCCGCATCTGCGTCGGCTTGAAGGTCCGCTTGGGCGTGGGCGGTGCCAACGGCACCCATGGTAATTGCCAGGCTTGCCAGTAACTTTCTCATTGCTAATCCACTATGCCGTTTGATTATTGACTGGTACGCACCCTGGGCGCTGCCCAGGTTCAGCACATTACCAGGGTCAGCTCCGCCAAAACGAACAACAATGTCGTGTTGGTCGCTGCTGGCTAAAGCGCGATGGTACACTAGCGCCCCAGGTCGCAGTTATAAACCGCTTGCATTATAACGAATCACCCTAGCGGCGGGAATGCAAGTCCAGGTCTGCTTTTGGGGTAATTCGTCGCGGTACCGCTCTCTCTCACACTAGGGTTGGCCAGCGGGCCGTGTTATACGTTTGTTTTTCAGGATTAATTCCATGTCTACCCCCCATGATAGCCCAGTCCCTCGGCTGAACTACCCCACGGCGCGTTTTATGATCAGCGCGCCAACCCTGGCACTGTGTCCTGACGATACCGGTGCAGAAGTAGCGTTTGCCGGACGCTCAAATGCCGGTAAATCCAGCGCCATTAACGCGCTAACCCAGCAAAATGCGCTGGCGCGCACCTCGCGCACTCCGGGCCGCACCCAGCTCATCAACTTCTTCACTGTGATGAACGACGAGTCGCGCCGCTTGGTGGATCTACCCGGCTATGGCTACGCCAAAGTGCCTGAAGCGGTCAAAATCGAGTGGCAAAAGCATCTTTCTGACTACCTGCGCGGCCGTTTTAGCCTGCGTGGTTTAGTGCTGCTTATGGACGTGCGCCACCCGCTGACCGAGTTCGACCAAATGATGCTCGACTATGCTGACCAGCGCGGGATGCCGGTGCATATTCTGCTGACCAAAGCCGACAAACTGAAGCGTGGTCCAGCCAGCGCCGCCCTGCAGAAAGTGCGCTCCCGCTTAAAAGAGTGGGAAGACCTCGTATCGGTACAGCTGTTTTCATCGCTGAAACGCGACGGGGTCGATACCCTTTCCCAAAAACTAGACCAGTGGCTGCACACTCCAGAAGACGCCCGTTAATAGGCGTGGTCTAGGCACGCCTCTCCAGCCATGCAATCAGCTCCGGCAGCTCTTTGACATGGGCTATGCGGTGCACCCGCTCAGGCAGCATCTGGTCGCCGCATTCAGCCACCCAGGCGGCATGCATACCCAGTTGCTGGGCGGGAAGCACGTCCTCATTCCAGGAGTCGCCCACGTGCATGGCGCGCTGCGGTACGGTATTCAGTCGCTCCAAAGCGGTGAGAAAAGGCTTGGGGTCAGGCTTGGGAGCCAGCAGCTCTCCAGCGGCAATCGCTACCGGAAAATGGGCCGCCAATGGTTGGCGCTTAAGGTGAATATTGCCGTTGGTAATCGCCGCTAGCCGATAGCGCTCGGCAAGCGCCGATAGCAGCCCAGCAGCCTCTGGGTGCGGCGTGACCTGCACCCGCAGGCGGTGGAACTCATTCATTGCCGCAGCGGCCCATAACAGCGCAGCGCTGCGTGGCAAACCGCTGGTTTCCAATTGGGCCTCCAACGCTCGTAGCCTTAGCCAGGTAAAGTCACCTCGCCGTTCAGGCACTTGGCTTGCCCACTGCTGGCGGCGCTGCAGGTAATCCGCCACGCCCTCATCATACGTTAACGGTAGCGGCGCCTCTTGACGGGCAGCACGCCATGCTGCCAGCGCTTCCAGCAGCCAGCGGTAATGGCCCTCTTCGGTTTTCAGCATGACGCCCTGGTTGTCCCATAGGGTGTCATCCAAATCAAAGGTGATGGCGTCTAACGTGACCATGCTTAACTCTCACTGGGGCGGTGTTTGGCGCGCGGGTGGGCGGCATCGTAGCTTTCTGCCAAGTGCTGCCAATCCAGCCGCGTATACACTTGAGTAGTGGATAGATTGGCATGACCCAGCAGCTCCTGCACGGCCCGCAGATCCTGGCTAGATTCCAGCAGGTGGCTGGCAAAAGAGTGGCGCAGGCGGTGGGGGTGAAGATGTTCAGGCAGGCCGCGCACCACTGAGAGCTGCGCTAAGCGTTTCTGGATCGCTCGATGCCCCAACCGCTGCCCCCGCTGCCCGACGAACAGCGCCGTTTCAGCGCTGGCCGCCAAACTGGCCCGGCAGGTGAGCCACGCTTCCAGCGCCTGCTGGGCGCGTCGCCCCACCGGCACTTGGCGGGGCTTGCTGCCCTTACCCATCACCCGCACATGATTGGCCGTTAAGTGGCCCATATCCAGCGCCGCCAGCTCGGCTAAGCGCAGGCCGCTGGAGTAGAAAAGCTCCAGCATGGCTTGGTCGCGAAGCGCCAGCGGCGAGCCGTCGTGGGGCGTGTCCAGAAAGCGCGCCAGCGCATCCACATCCAGCGGTCTGGGCAGATGACTGGGCTGCTTAGGGGTGCGCAGTAGGCTGACCGGGTTATCTGCCAACACACGATGCTGCACTAACGCATCGGCAAAGCGAGATAGCGCCGCACGTCGGCGGGCTAGGCTTCTCGGCGCCAGCCCCCGGCTACGTTCGGCGCCTAGAAAGGCTCTCACCAGCGCCGTGTCCAGCGCGCTGGCCTGAGTGATGCCACGCTGTTCGGCAAACTGGCAAAAGGCGGATAAATCCTGACGATAGGCCGCCACCGTGGCCGGGCTGGCATGGGTGGCTAGCTGCGCTAAGTAGTTAGTGACCGTGTCTGCCAGCAAGCTATCGCTGTCCATGCGGCTCCGGCCCCAACCGCAGCAGTAGGCGCGCGACAATATCGCCCAGGTACTCGGTAAACAGCGTATCCATACTGGCGCGGTAACATTCAGGATCAGGGCTAGCGAGCAGCAAATAACCCAGCTGCTCCCCCGCCGAGAGACGCGTAATCGCACAGGAACCCGCTTTACGGGGTGCTTTGGTATGGGGCAGTAGGCACTTCCAATCGCTGACGCTCAGCTTGGCGCAGCGACTGGTGCGGCCATCCAGCAGCGCCGCCAAGCGAGCGCTGGCGTGCTGGTCGAGAATATGGCGTGGCGGCTGGGGTGGCGTGGACTCTGCATCGCTTAACGACGCGGGACACCATAGGGCCATCGCCGGGGTTTGAAAGCGCTCGCTAAGCTGAGTCGCCAGCGCTTGGGCCAGGGCATCACGGTCTTCCGCATCAACTAAGCTGAGCAGCGTTTCCCGCAGGCGACGGTACTGAGCCTCGTTATGACGAGCGGTTTCCAGCAAATGCTCAAGCCGCCCTTCCGCCGTTTCAGCTCGCTGGCGCAGGTCGATCACCAGCCGCTCCAGCAGCGACACAGCACCATCGATATTCGGGTGGGGCACTTTGAGCTGCTGCAGCAGCCCTTCACGACCAATAAAAAAATCGGGGTGACGGGCCAGCCAAAACGCTACTTGGTCAGGGTCGAGCGTTTTGCGCGGCTCAGGAGCTTGAGACATCGCCGTTCTCCTCGCATTAGTTGAGTGATACCCGACCATCAAACACCCGGGTAGCAGGGCCCACCATGACGAGTGACGCTTCGGGGTCAGGCCACTCGATACTGAGCTGCCCGCCGGGCAAGTGCACTTTCACTGGGCTCTTCAGAAGCCCCTGACGAATCCCACTGGCCACCGCCGCACAGGCACCGGTGCCGCAGGCCAGGGTTTCACCGCTGCCACGCTCGAACACCCGCAGACGAATCTCGCTGGGCGAGACCACCTGCATAAAGCCGACGTTGACCCGCTTGGGAAACCGAGGATGCGACTCCAACAGCGGCCCCAAGCGCTCCACCGGGGCGCTATCCACGCTCTCTACCTGGAGGACAGCATGGGGATTGCCCATGGAGACCACGCCAAGCTGCAGCGTTTCACCGTCTACATCTACCTCATGCAGCGGTTGATCACCCGGCGCTTCAAACGGCAGCGTCGCCGGGTTAAAGCGCGGCCTGCCCATATCGACCCGTACCATGCCATCGTGCTGAACATTGAGCACCAGCGGGCCACCGGCGGTTTCCACATGGATTTCATGCTTGTGGGTTAAACGCTGGTCGCGCACAAAGCGGGCAAAGCAGCGCGCGCCGTTGCCACAGTTCTCCACTTCGCTGCCGTCGGCGTTATAGATACGGTAGCGAAAGTCCATGTCCGGGTCGCGGGGCGGCTCGACGATCAGCAGTTGGTCAAAGCCAATGCCAAAGCGCCGGTCCGCCAGTTGGCGGATCTGCTCGTCCCGCAGGCGCGCCCGCTGAGTGACCAGGTCCACCACCATGAAGTCGTTGCCCAGGCCGTGCATTTTGGTGAAGTGCAGCAGCATCAGCGCGCCCCTTCCGGCAGCAGCGCCTCACCGGCCCACAGGCTTTCCAGCGTTTCCCGAGCGCGCACCACGTGGTACGTGTCGCCGTCCACCATCACCTCTGGCGGGCGCGGGCGGCTGTTGTAGTTCGACGCCATCACAAAACCGTAAGCTCCGGCGGAGCGTACCGCCAACAGATCGCCTTCGGCGATAGCAAGCTCACGCTCTTTACCCAGGAAGTCACCGGTTTCACACACAGGGCCGACCACGTCGTAGGTGGCGCTCTCACGAGGCTGGCGGGTATCCACCGGCACAATCGCCTGCCACGCCTGATACAGCGCCGGACGAATCAGGTCGTTCATGGCCGCATCGACAATGGCAAAGTTCTTGGTCTCGCCGGGTTTCAAGAACTCTACCCGGGTGAGCATCAGCCCGGCGTTGGCCGCAATAGAGCGACCCGGCTCAAACAGCAGCGTGAGCTTTTCGCCGCCTTCCCAGCGGGAGAGGCGCGCCAGCAGTTGGCTAGCGTAATCGAATGGCTGGGGTGGCTTCTCGTCACGGTAGGGCACGCCTAAGCCGCCGCCTAAATCCAGATGGTCAATCTCGATGCCGCGCTCGCGAAGGCGCTCCATCAGCACCAGCAGGCGCTCCAGGGCATCTAGAAACGGCGCGGTTTCGGTGAGCTGCGAGCCGATATGGCAATCCAGGCCCGTCACGCGCAGGTTTGGCAGGCTGGCCGCCAGTTGGTACACCTCCAGCGCGTCATCCACCGGAATGCCAAACTTGTTATCTTTTAAGCCGGTAGAGATATAAGGGTGAGTGCCCGCATCCACATCAGGATTGACGCGCAGCGAGACCGGAGCGATTTTCCCCAGCTCACCTGCCACGGCATTCAGGCGCTCCAGCTCCGGGCGCGACTCGACGTTAAAGCATTTGATGCCAACTTCTAGCGCCCGCGCCATTTCATGCGGCTGCTTAGCCACGCCAGAAAACACCACTTTGGCGGGGTCGCCGCCCGCTTTTAGCACCCGCTCAAGCTCACCCACGGAGACAATATCAAACCCGGCCCCCATGCGGGCCAAAAGGCCCAGCACGGCAAGGTTAGAGTTGGCTTTCACCGCGTAGCAGATTAAGTGCGAGTGGCCACCCAAGGCTTCGGTGTAGGCGCGAAAATGGCGCTCAAAGGTCGCTTTTGAGTAGACATAGCAGGGCGTGCCCATCTCGGCGGCCAGCTGCGTTAGCGGCACTTCTTCGGCGTAGAGCACGCCATCGCGGTAGTTAAAGTGATCCATTACCCCTCCTGCTCGGCGGCCGAATCATTGGTATCGTCAGGCAGATAAAGTGGCCCCTTTTGACCACAGCCAACAAGCAGCAGTGCGGCCATCAGCAGCGCTCTAAGTATGATTGCACTGCGTTTCATGACGCACCTTTCAGGGCTGCCAGCGCTTCTCGCGCACGGTTTGCAGCGGCGCGCACTTGGTCAGGCGCCGTGCCGCCAATGTGGTTACGGGCAGCGACCGAGCCTTCCAGCGTCAGCACTTCAAACACATCCTGCTCAATGATATCGGAGAACTGCTGGAGCTCTTCGAGGGTCATTTCAGAGAGGTCTTTCTTGGTTTTCAGGCCGTAGGCCACGGACAGCCCCACGATCTCGTGAGCATCACGGAAGGCCACGCCTTTACGCACCAGGTAATCCGCCAGGTCTGTGGCGGTGGAGAAGCCACGCCGCGCCGCTTCGTACATGCTCTCTTTCTTCGGCTCAATGGCAGGCACCATGTCCGCAAAGGCTTTCAGACAGTCGCGCACGGTGTCGACGGCGTCGAACAGCGGCTCTTTGTCTTCCTGGTTGTCCTTGTTGTAGGCCAGCGGCTGCGACTTCATCAGCGTCAGCAGCGCCATCAGATGGCCATACACACGGCCGGTTTTACCGCGCACCAGCTCAGGCACGTCGGGGTTTTTTTTCTGCGGCATAATGGAGGAGCCGGTGCAGAAGCGGTCGGGCAGGTCGATGAAGCTGAACTGCGCACTGGTCCACAGCACGAGCTCTTCGCTCATCCGCGACAGGTGCATAAGCAGGATGCTGGCGAAACTGGTGAATTCAATTGCAAAATCACGATCTGACACGGCGTCCAGCGAGTTTTCTGCCGGGCGATCAAAGCCGAGCAGCTCAGCGGTCACGTGGCGGTCAATGGGGTAGGTCGTGCCCGCCAGCGCCGCGGAGCCCAGCGGCATCACATTCACCCGTTTACGGCAATCCAGCAGGCGCTCGTGATCGCGGGCCAGCATTTCCTGCCAGGCCAGCAGATGATGGCCGAAGGTGACTGGCTGAGCCGTTTGCAGGTGAGTAAAACCGGGCATGATGGTGTCGGCTTCCCGCTCGGCAAGCTCAATCATGCCGTCACGCAGACGGGTCAGCTCCGCTTCGATCACGTCGATCTCATCGCGCATGAACAGGCGAATGTCGGTGGCCACTTGGTCGTTGCGCGAGCGGCCGGTGTGTAGCTTCTTGCCAGTAATGCCGATTTTATCGGTCAGGCGTGCTTCGATGTTCATGTGCACGTCTTCCAGCGGCACCGACCACTGGAACTCACCGCGCTCAATCTCGCCCTGAATCTCGGTCAAGCCGTTGATAATGGCGTCGCGCTCTTCTTCGGTGAGCACGCCCACCCGCGCCAGCATGGTGGCATGGGCAATTGAGCCCTGAATATCCTGGCGCGCCAGGCGCTGGTCGAAGTTCACAGACGCGGTAAAGCGTGCAACAAAGGCATCGGTGGGCTCGCTGAAGCGACCGCCCCAAGACTGGTTCGTAGCTTGGCTCATCGGAGACATATCCTGCTGACAAAACTAATGGAGTCGTTACCGGAAAGTGTACCAGAGTCACTGCGTAGAGCGGCATGCCGTTTTATGGCAGTGTTTATAACGAGGTAGGAGATTCTTGGCTAGCAGCGACTACTAGCGGCGTTTTCAAATATGCCTTCAGCGCACTCAAGGCCATGGGACGAGCAAAGTAGTAGCCTTGGAAATGGTCGCACTGCAGGGTATGCAGGAAGTGAAACTGCTCGGCGGTTTCAACGCCTTCAATTAACACCTCGAGTCCCAACTTATCTGCCATGGTGACAACGCCCTCTACAATAGCGGCGTCACGGGAATCAACGGCCACATCGCCCACAAACGAGCGGTCAACCTTCAGCTTATTGATGGGTAGGCGTTTTAGATAGCTAAGGCTTGAGAAACCGGTGCCAAAGTCATCCAGAGCAATGTGCACGCCCAGTTGGCGCAGGGCCTGTAAGACCTGAATGGTGTGTTCGGCGCTATCCATTAACACACCTTCGGTCAGCTCCAGCTCTAATAGCGCGGGGGGCAAGCCACTACGCGCCAGCACCTGCTTTACGGAGTCTAAAAAGCCTGGGCGCTGAAACTGCATGGGTGATACGTTAATCGCCATGGTGATGGGGGTCGCGCTTTCGGCATTGAGCACCACCGCATCGCGGCAGGCGGTTTCCATCACCCACTCACTGATGGGGATAATCTGCCCGGTATCCTCGGCCAAAGGAATAAACTGCCCTGGCGGGATGTTGCCACGCTCTGGGTGGTACCAACGGATCAGCGCTTCAACCCCAGCGACCCGCCCACTATGGTGAATTTGCGGCTGGTAATGGAGCTCAAACTGCTCCTGCTCAATGGCCTGCTGCAGGGCATGGCGCAAATTCACCCGCTCGGTGACCTTGCGGTTAAGTTCGTCGGTATACCACTGAAAGGTGTTGCGCCCCCTGCGTTTGGCCTTGTACATGGCAAGGTCGGCCTGCTGAATGAGCTGACGCGGCGTTTGAATAGTGCCATCGTTGGTGGCAATCCCAATACTGGCAGTAATTCTTAGCTCGTTGCTGCGATACCAGTAAGGTGCCGAAACTCGTGCCAGCAGCCGCTCGACCACCTGTAAGACATCGTCTTCGTGGGCTAAATCCGGCAACAGCACGATAAACTCATCGCCGCCAAATCGGGCCACGGTGTCCCAGGGGCGCAGCTCCTCCTCCAAGCGCTTGGCGACCTCTAGCAAAATATAGTCGCCCACTTCATGGCCGAGGGTGTCATTGATTGGCTTAAAGTCGTCTAAATCAATGAACAGCACTGCTAAATAACGCTGGTAGCGCCTGGCTAACAAACAACCTTGGGCAAGGCGCTGGTCCAGCAACAGCCGGTTGGGCAGCCCGGTCAGCGCATCGTGATTGGCGTTATGGCTCAGCTGGGCCTGATACTCTCGCTGGGCGGTAATATCGTTTTGCGCGCCGATAAAATGTGTGACTACGCCAGCTTCATCGCGCACCGGGGAGATATAAAGATCGTTCCAGAAAGGCGCGCCGTTACGGCGATAGTTGCGAATCACCACATGCACATCGCGCTGCTCTTTGATGCCTTTGCGCAATTGCACCTGGGTCGCAGGGTCCGTGTCGATTCCTTGTAGAAAACGGCAGTTGCGGCCCAGCGCGGCCTCTCGCGAGTAGCCGGTGATGCGCTCAAAGGCAGCGTTCACATACACTATCGGCAAATCAGGGCGCTGAGCATCCACAATGACCACGCCATTGGTGCTAGACTCCACGCTGCGCTCCAGCAGCGCCAACTGCCGTTCAGTGTCTTTGCGCTCGGTAATATCCTGAGTAGAGCCCTGAGCTTGAATAATTTTTCCTAGCTCATCACGCACCGCTCGGCCAATCACTCGCACCCAACGCCGTCGCCCCTGCTGGGTAATAATCTCCAGCTCTTCGTCAAAACTTATCCCCTTCTCACAGCAGTTGGTAAACACGGCTTGAATACGCGACCGAGAGCTTGGCGTGTAAAAAGCAATCGCCTCCTCCAACGTGGGCTGGTGACCAACAGGCATATCGTGAAGGCGGCACACCTCCTCCGACCAGATCGGCAGCCCCACCGCTAAATCCATATACCAGCCGCCTATATGCGCTGTCTCACCGGCAATACGGAACAGCCGCTGATTGCGCCGTAGCTGCTTTTCCACCGCTTTGCGACGAGAAATATCTCGGGCAATCACATAAATCACCTGCTCACCGGCAGAAGCGGACACTTCCAACCAAACGCGCCTACCATCTACCGCTAACGCACAAATATCGAAGGCATTAATTTTTTCACCCCGGCATACCCTTGCCAACGCTGCTTCGATAACGGGATGATCACGCGGCTCTACCACGACACCACAGGGCCTACCCAGCAGCGCTTCTGCTTGGTAACCCAGTAACGACTCAAAGGTTGGGTTGATGCTGAGCAGCGTGCCCGCAAAGTCGATGCAGCAGAACAAATCCTGCGAAAGCAGAAAGAATTGGTCTAGCTTACCTTGCGGTTCAACAGGGGGCATGGCATTTCCTAATAGGCGTTAAACGCGTTCAGCGCTGGCCCTAAATTCGGCCGGTTATTTTTACTGTGTGGCTGGGTGCTTTATGATGAGAATTATCACAGTTCGACGCGCCGTGTCAGCGGCAAAGGGAGAATCAGGTGTCATCCATCACTAAATTGCGCATCGCCACGCGTAAAAGTCAGTTGGCCATGTGGCAGGCCGAGTACGTCCGCGACCGCTTGATGGCGGCACATAGCGGTCTGGAAGTTGAGCTTGTCCCCCTCTCCACCAAAGGCGACAAAATTCTCGATACGCCTCTCTCCAAAATTGGTGGCAAAGGGCTATTCGTCAAGGAGCTTGAAGACGCCATGCTGGATGGACGCGCCGATATTGCCGTTCACTCCATGAAAGACGTACCCATGCACTTCCCCGAAGGCTTGGGGCTATCGGTGATTTTAGAGGGGGCAGACCCCACCGATGCGTTCGTGTCCAACCACTATAACAGCATCGACGAGCTGCCCGAAGGTGCACGCATCGGTACCGCCAGCCTACGTCGTGGCCTACAAATACGTGAAGCCCGTCCGGACCTGCAAATCCTCAACCTGCGCGGCAACGTCCAGACTCGCCTTGGGAAGCTCGACGATGGCGAGTTCGACGCTATCATTCTGGCCACCTCTGGCCTGCAGCGCCTGGGGCTCGATGCGCGAATCGCCCAAGCACTGCCCCCCGAAATCTGCCTGCCCGCCTGCGGCCAGGGCGCACTAGGCATCGAATGTCGCTTGCACGACCCCGAATTGATTGCGCTACTGGCCCCCTTGGACGACCAGGATACCGCCACCCGCGTGCGCGCCGAGCGCGCCCTGAACACGCGCCTGGAAGGTGGCTGCCAAGTACCGATTGCCGGGCACGCCGTACTGGATAAAGCCAACGATACCCTGTGGCTGCGCGGGCTAGTGGGCAACCCAGAGGGCACCGAGGTACTGCGTGCCGAGGGCCGTGGCTCTATCCATGAGCCGGAAGCGCTCGGCATTCGTATTGCCGAAGAGCTGCTGGATCAAGGCGCCGGCGATATCTTGGCAGAGGTTTACGGCCGCAACGTATGAGCCAGCCGGTACTGATTTGCCGCCCTGGGGAGCGGGGCGAAACGCTGGCGGGTGCCCTGCGGGCAAGCGAAGGCTGGGTGGAGTCGCTTGACGTGATGCATCTGGAAGCGCTGCCTGAAGATGCTACGCAGCGCCAAGTCTGGTTGGATATTGATCAGTACCATAAGATAGTGGTGGTCAGCCCCTTTGCCGCTTACTGTTTAAGCGAGGCGCTGGATCGCTACTGGCCACAGCTACCTATCGGTATTGATTACTATAGCGTTGGACGGGGCACTGCCAGCATACTGTTCGATCAGCTTGGGGTTCGGGTACGTATTCCTCCACCCCAGCAGGGTGAAGACACCAGCGAAGCGCTGCTTTCGCTAGCGTCGCTTCGCCACCTAGCACATCAACGAGTGCTGCTGGTGGCAGGAGAAGGCGGCCGCACGCTGATCGCCGATACTCTAGCGGCACGCGGGGCCACTATTACCCGGCTGGCGGTCTATCGGCGGGTTTATCAGCCGCCTTCGCCAGCGATGCAAAAGCGCCTCGCCACAGGTGCCTACCGGGCGCTCATCGTCACCAGCGGCGAACTGCTTGAATATCTGGCAAAATGGTGTGGTCCAGCAGCGTTGAACCAACCGCTAATCGTTTCCAGTCACCGTTTAGCTACACTGGCCGGTAAACTGGGTTTTTGTGACCTCAAGGTGGCGTCGGGAGCAACGCCGGCTGCGCTGGTGGCCGCGTTGGATCGGTCCTGCAACCCATAGGGTGCCGATGTCGATCAAGGAACTTAATAAGGGCTAGCGACAGATGAGCAAACAACCAAACGAGCAGGAAGGCGTTAACAACACGTCTGCCGATGCATCCCAAGATAACGCGCAACCGAGCGATACTACGGCATCATCGGCGAAAAGCGAGTCGACTGCTGGCAGCGTCTCCTCCTCTTACGCGGCCAAAAATAGCCGTTCGCGCCGCCGCCATAAGAGTGGCAACAGTGCCTCTTCGGCACCGCAAACCGGCACGGCGAGCAATAACGGGCCGACGTCTGACTCGGCCAAAACGTCCGCCGCTAGCAACACCAAGGACACGAAAGACACTAAGGACGCCAAGAACAGCGCCGCCGACACCAAGCCAGCCGCTTCGTCGGGCAGTGCCGGTAAGCCAATCCCGCCCGCCTCTACAGCCGGTAGTGGTGGCAGCAAAGGCGGCGGTCTTGCCATCGCGTTGGTGATTATCCTGGCACTCGCCCTGGGCCTGATCACTTGGCAAGGCTGGCAGCGCCTGGATAGTCAGCAGCAGCGCCTGGACGAATTGGCCCAGCAAGCGCAAAACAGCGCTTCCCAGCAAGCGGTCAGCGAGCTTGAGTCACGGATCGAAGAGGGCGAAGCCGAACGAAGCCAAGCGCTGGAGAGTACCGTGAGCGAACTGCGCAGCGAGCTGGATAGCTATCGCAGCGACATCAACAGCACGCTGGACGAGGTGCTGACGCAGCTCTCACAAGAGCAGGACACCGACGAGCGCGATTGGCTTCACGCCGAAGCGGCCTACTTGCTGCGTTTGGCGAATCAGCGCCTGCAGCTGGAGGGTGATGTGGAAGGTGCCGCCGCTCTGCTGCGCACCGCCGATGCCCGTCTGGCCGATGCCGATAACCCGGCGCTAACGCCCGTGCGTCGTGAAATTGCCAACGAGCTCGCCGCGCTGGACGCCGTTCCTCAAGTGGACCGCACAGGCACTTACTTAGCTCTGAATGCCCAACAAGAGCGCGTAGCGGGTCTGCGCCTATCTCAAGAGATCGAAGAGCGCGCCGTGACGTCAAGTATTGAGCAGCCGCCTACCGGCACTTTCCAGCGCCAGCTCGCCCGCTTCGGTGAAGAGCTAAAAGATCTCGTGGTCATTCGTCAGCACGATGAAGCACTGGAAGCGTTGATCACGCCGGAGCAGGAGTCCTACCTGCGCCAGAGCCTGCGCCTGATTCTCGAGCAGTCTCAGCTAGCGCTGCTCAAAGAGGAGCCTGAGCTGTACGAAGCGAGCATCGACAAAGCCCTGGAGCTGCTGAACGGCTACTACGACACCGAGCGTGAAGAGACCCAGAGCGTCATAGCCCGCCTTCAAGAGCTGAAGCAGGCCGAAGTAAAGCCCGAGCTGCCGGATATCAGCGCCTCACAGCAAGCGCTGGCCAGCTTCATCGACAACCGTTTCGAGTCGCGTCGTCAGGATGGAGGTGATGCATGAGAAAACTCATCCTGCTGATCATCGCGGGCCTTGCGGTTGGCGCGCTCTTTGGGCACCTGATGATGTCAGTGCCCGGTTACTGGCTGATTCGAGTGGGCGACACCTCGGTTCAAACCTCGTTCTGGTTTGGTCTGGTGCTGCTGCTGGGTGCCTTTATTGTGCTGCACTTCGCGCTGCGCCTGCTTACCGGCATTATTCGCCCGGTTGGTCGCTTCCGTACCTGGAACAGCCGCGCCCGTAACCGTCGCGCCATGAAACGCACCGTGCGTGGTTTGGTGGCACTCACCGAAGGCCGCTGGAAAAAAGCCGAGAAAACCTTGGTGCGCGCCGCCGACGACTCCAGCACACCGCTGGTTAACTACCTATCGGCCGCGCTGGCAGCCCACTATCAGGGCGACCACGAGAAGTCCCAGGAGCATCTGAACCAGGCCCAGCTGACCACCGACGGCGCGGATACCGCCGTTGGCCTGATGCAGGCGCAGCTGATGATTGACCGTCAGCAGCCGGAAGAGGCTCTGGCAATTCTCACTCGCCTGGATAAGCAGCTCACCAATCACCCGCAGGTACTGAAGCTTTTGAAGCAGGTACACCTGAGCGTCAACGACTGGGAAGGCCTGCGCCGCCTAATTCCACGTCTGGCCGCGCAGAAGCTGATTACCCAGCAAGAGCGCGAACAGCTGGAATTCAAAGCGTATCGCGAGCTGATCATCTTCGAAGCGAAGAACCCTACCAATATCGAACGGGTTCGCGGGCTGTGGGCGGATATGCCCGACTACCTGCGTGGCAATACCGAGCTGATCGTGCTCTATACCGAGGCACTGCTACATGCCAACGAAGAGCCGATTGCCGAGCGTCTGCTGAACCACTCGCTGGATAACCACTGGGACGCCCGCTTGGTCAAGCGCTACGGCCTGCTCAATGTCGATGCCGCTCGCCAGCTCGCCAAGGCCGAAAAGTGGCTACAAGAGCGCCCCAACGACCCCGAGCTGCTGCTCGCCTGTGGACGCCTGTCACTACGTGTTGGCCAGTGGGAAAAAGCGCTGGAATACTTTGAAGCCAGCCAGCGCCAGCGCCCCAATGGCGAAGTGTGTGCCGAGCTTGCTCGCCTCTACGCAAGCCTAGGCGAGCACAACAAGAGCCAGCTCTACTATCGTCACAGTGTTGATATGCTAGCCAAATCTCTGCCATCGCTGCCCCAACCCAGCGATGCCAGTGACAGCACGCAAAGCGATAAGAAAGCGGCGAAAAAGACGGCATAACCGCCTTCTGTAACGCAAAAAGGGTGCCACGGGCACCCTTTTTTAATAACGCTTCGCTACACGCTCTCGGCAGGCTTCTCTGGGGCCGCCGCCTGTAGCTCAGACGTACAGTGACCACAGCGAACGGCCTTGATTGGCACCACCATAAAACAGTAAGGGCAGGGCTTTTCGGTCGGGTCTGCCGGTGCCACCGCCTCTTCGCGCTTTAAGCGGTTGATGGTACGCACCAGCAAAAACACCACGAACGCGACGATGGAGAAGCTCACCACCGCGTTGATAAACAGCCCCACGTTCAGCGTCACCGCCCCCGCTGCTTGGGCTTCCGCCAAGGTGGCATAGGGCGCTCCCGCCACGCCTTCCCGCAATACGACGAACAGATTCGAAAAATCGATCCCACCCACCAACAGGCCAATCAGCGGATTCATCACGTCTTTGACAAGGCTTTGCACAATCAGCGTAAATGCCCCGCCAATGATGATACCCACCGCCATATCAATCACATTGCCCTTAACGGCAAACTCGCGGAATTCCCGGAAAAATTTAGCCATACCCCACCCATCCTTACCAAGCCAATGAAACGCCAAGGGCTAACGATACAAAGGAGTTATATTATTGATGGGAGGCAGCCATCACCGCCTCTAGCGCCGCTTTATATCCCTGCACACCTAGGCCAGCAATCACGCCATCGGCCCGTAGCGAGACATAGGAGTGGTGGCGAAACGACTCGCGCTTATGCACGTTGGAGAGATGGACTTCGATGACCTGGCCATCAAAGGCGTTCAATGCATCGAGGATCGCTACCGAGGTATGAGTATAGGCCGCCGGATTGATAATGATGGCCTGCGTGCCATCTACCCTCGCTGCGTGAATGGCGTCGATGAGCTCACCTTCATGGTTACTTTGCAGGCAGGTGATCTCCCAGCCTGCCATTACCGCTTTTTCGCGCAGCAGGTTATTCACATCGTCGAGTGTGTCATAGCCATAAATCTCTGGCTGACGCGTGCCTAATAAATTGAGATTAGGCCCATGTAACACCAATACTTTGCCCTGCTGCATAGCGCACTCCTTCGGTGATGTGGTTAGTCGTGTTGCGTTTGTCGCCTCGTTCTAACACCTTCCCGCAAGCACCGCCAGCGCCTTATCCAATGATGCCTGCTGGCGCTGTTCATACAGCGCAATTTCATTAATCACGGAGGCCCCCAGGTCACGTTCGAATTGGGCTTGGTTGGCTTGGCTTGCGTATTCATCGCGCTGCTCGCCGCCCAGGTTCGACTGGAAGATGCCCGCCGCGCTAACCGGCAGGAAATCTTCGTAGATCATGGGTTGGCAGAGCAACGCTCCCTGGTCGACGAGTGCTTCCAGGGTCTCCGCATCGATGTGTTCAGGCAGCGATACTTTAGCGTCAGGAGCGGCGTAGTAGTGGAAGAAGGCGAGCCCTTCACGACGCAGCGTATCGAGATCATCAGGGAACGCTTGAAACACCTCGGCCAGATGCGCTTGGTGGGTGGCATTATCCTGGGCAGCGGGTAACTGCCGCGACTGGGCCAAGAGCTGATCGTAGAGCGCTCGTCCTTTCTGCGTCAAGGCAACCCCGCGCTGCTCGATTTCACCGAAGCGGGCGGTATGATGCCCCGCCACGCTGTCGGCAAAGGTAATGGTCTCTTCCAGCGCTTTGAAACTGGTTTGGCGCAGTAGAATCGGGCAGCGGCGACGGGGCGGACCTTCGATCACCGCCTTAGGGTCGATGCCAACACTCGGCATCTGCTGCTGTACTGCATCGATACCCAAGGTGCGCGGGGTTAAATGGTTGATATGCGGGCCTCTAAAGCTCACCACGTCGGCAATCAACCGATGCTCTTGATGCAAACGGTCGTAGGTGGCGCGGTCGACGGTGGCATCGTGGTGCCAGCGGAACGTATTGAGCGCGGCCTGCACGAATGCCTTGGCATCGGTCGCGTTTAGGCCACCCTGCTCTTCGCAGCGGGCGATTAGCGCCTGGGCCTCGGGGGTGACGATTTCACGGTGGGAGAGAATTTCCCGCGCCTGCTCGCGAAGCGCTGCGTTTTCGATGAGCTCTAGCCGCAGCAGCGAGGTAAAGACACGAAAGGGATTACGCCTCAACGCGTCGTCGTCCACCGGACGAAAGGCCGTGGAGTGCACCGGCACACCGGCAGCCGCCAAGTCGTAGTAACCCACCGGATACATGCCCATGACCGCAAACATACGCCGCAGCAGCGCCAGCTCTTCGGGCAAACCAACGCGGATCGCCCCATGGCGCTCGACGCTCAGGCGCGCCAGCTCATCTGAGGTTTCGAGCGTGCGGGCAAGATCGGCATCGTTTGCCAGCACGTCACGATTCACACGCTCCACCAGCGATAGCAGCGTGCCGTATTGCGGTACTTCCTGTTGATACATCGCCGACATCGCTTTGGAGAACTGATCGCGAATATCGTCGGCGCTTACATAAGCAGCATCCATGGGGCTTCCTGTTGGTCATCTTGTGAGTGTTATAACGATTACCATAGTAGCGCTGCAGCGACGGGGGAAATTGCATAAATTTGGCCGTTATCTTCATTAACACGCCTTGAGCCCCCGCCACAGCCCATGGTGTTACGGTTACACTAAGCCTTTCTGTTTCGACAATTCTACGTTTCGACAAAGGCCACCGCTTAGATGACTGCCTCACGCTCGCCTCTACCGCTCTATCTGGGCTTGCCCATGTGGGCCAATCAGGATTGGCAGGGCAGCCTCTACCCGCGCCAAGCCAAAACCGACCTGCTCAGTGATTACGCGGCAGTGTTTTCCAGCGTGGAGGGCAATACGACGTTTTACAGCGGCGCACCTAAGCCCGACACCATCGCTGCTTGGGCCCGCCAAGCCCCAGCGCACTTTCGCTTTTGCTTCAAACTGCCGGCGAGCGTGACGCATGACCAGCGCCTCGGCAGTTTAGCGTCTGCCTGGGAGTTTATAGAGGCACTGACGCCGCTCCATGACCGGCTTGGTCCAACCATGGTCCAACTACCGCGTGATTTCGGCCCTGCAGAGCTACCTAAACTCGAAGCATTGCTCGCTCACTGGCCAACGCAGCTGCCCTGCGCTGTCGAGGTGCGTCATCCTGTTTTTTTCCACAAGGGTGAGGAGGAGAAAGCCTTCAACCAATTGTTGATAACTTATAGCGCTAATCGTGTGATGCTGGATGTGCGTCCGGTGTTCTCGACCCCCGCCGAAGGCCATGCGGGCCTCGCTCATGCCCAACAGGAAAAGCCGAAAGTCCCGTTACACGTGCTTTCCACAGCGGAGCTGCCGATTATTCGCTTCATTGGCCATATTGACAAAACCATTAATACTCGCTACTTCGCTCCGTGGATAGAGCGCCTAAAGCTGTGGATAAGTCAGGGGAAAACCCCTTTCTTATTTGTGCATACAGCGGATAACCGCGAGTCCCCCGAGATGGCTCGACACCTGTACCACACCCTTCAACAGCACATCGCACTGCCTGAGCTTGACCCCTTTGCCGATGAAAAGCAGAGCCAGCTGTTTTAAGCCGTCTTTTTAGATGAGCTGACTGGCATGCCCTACCATGATCGGATAAATTGCGCGTTCTTTCGGAAAAGTACGCTGGCAATTTCTCTATTTCCGAAAATCGGCGCAGCAAGCCGATAACGACTCATTACAATTGAACGTATAACACAGGTGATTTATGGCAAAACTTGCACATGCACAGTGGTCATCGCGTATGACCTTTGTGCTGGCCGCAGCGGGCTCAGCGGTTGGCTTAGGAAATATTTGGAAGTTCCCGTACATGGTGGGCGAAAGCGGCGGGGCTGCTTTCGTATTTGTTTATCTGCTTTGTATTGGGCTCATTGGCTTGCCCATTCTTGTTTCTGAGTGGCTTATCGGGCGGCGCGGCCAGAAGAATCCAGCAAGCACGATGTCTGAGCTGGCACGCCAAGCCAATAAATCCAGTATGTGGGCCGTGGTGGGTATTAGCGGCATTGTGGGGGCGTTTTTAATCCTGTCGTTCTATAGCGTGATCGGCGGCTGGTCGCTCTACTACACCCTTAACTCAGTAAGCGGCACCTTCAGCGGCCAAGACGCCGACGGCATCGGGGCGCTGTTTAACGGTATGCTCAGCAACCCCGGGCTACTCCTGCTTGGCCACTCTGCCTTTATGCTGTTGGTGATTGGTATTGTTGCCCGTGGTGTAACAAAAGGGCTGGAAGGCGCTGTACGCATCTTGATGCCGGTACTCGCGTTACTGCTGGTCGTGCTGATCGGTTATGGCATGTCGACCGGCCATTTCGGTGAAGCGCTGGCATATATGTTCAACCCGGACTGGAGCAAGCTAAGCGCAGAGACAGTCCTGGCCGCGTTAGGGCACGCCTTTTTCACCCTGTCGCTGGGTATGGGCATCATGATGGCGTATGGCTCTTACCTGGGCAAAGAGATCAACCTACTCCAAACCGCCCGCACAGTGATCATTATGGATACGGTGATCGCTCTCGGCGCAGGTCTTGCGATCTTCCCCATCGTGTTTGCGAACAACCTTGACCTAGCCTCAGGCCCTGGGCTGATCTTTGTTACGCTGCCCTTAGCATTTGGCAATATGGACGGTGGCTCTCTGCTGGGTTTGATGTTCTTCCTGCTACTCACTTTCGCAGCGCTGACCTCGGCCATTTCGCTGCTTGAGCCCGTGGTTGAGTTTATTGAAGAGCGCACGCCGCTGTCTCGCGTGATGGCGACCGTTGTTGCCGGGGTGGGCGCTTGGGCGCTGGGTATTGCCGCTCTGCTCTCCTTCAACGTGTGGAGCGAGCCGCTCATGTTCGGTATGGGCGTGTTCGACCTACTGGATACGCTGACCAGCAAAATCATGCTGCCGCTTACCGGCTTGGGTGCGATTCTCTTCGCTGCGTGGTGCTTAGAGCGCAAGAGTGTCGAGGCTGAGCTTGGGCTGTCAGCCACTGGCGTAAGCGTATGGAACATCATCGCGCGCTATGTAGCGCCCGCAGGCGTCATCGCTGTCTTCGTCATAGGCTTACTCTAAGCCGTCACGGCCCCGCTAGCTGGCGGGGCTGTCTATCGCACGCTGTTGTTAGTGCAATTCGCTCTCTTGCGGTTCGTCATCGTCCGGCAAGGGAGCGATATCCCGCGACAATTTCTGAAACTCCCGATGCAGCTCAATCCCTCTGCGTGCCCTTAGGCTACGCTGGGCGGCGCTGCGCCGACGTTGGGCATGCTCATCGACCTCCATACTCATGAATATGTCGAGCAATTCGCTTTTTACCGAGGTCATTCGTTCGACGTTTCTCATGATCGACGCTCCTCCAGGTGAAGTTGCCTACGTCCACCTGCATCCGTGACGACTGATTTTTAAATGATGCAGTGCGGCACGTCACTTCTTACTATAACCTACTTGACAAAATGATGACGAATCTTGAAGAAAGGGGGTTAACGCCCTTTAAACGGCAGCCATTACGGGTGATTACCGCTGCCCTCTTCGCGTCACTCAGGCATACTGTGGCCACCTAGGCTGCATAAGCACGATCAAGAATTTAAGGAGCTGAACGTGAGCCGCGCCCTGTTCGATGAAATGAGACGCCGCATGGAGCATTTCCGTCGCTCCGAACAAAAGGTAGCGCGGTTCGTGCTGCGCAACCCCGATGAAGTCATTCACATGCGCATCGTGGACCTGGCCACCGAAGCAAAGGTGAGCGAGCCTACGGTGGTGCGCTTCTGCCGTGCGCTGGGCTGCAACGGCTTTCAGGATTTCAAGCTGCAGCTAGCCCAGATGCTGGCCAGCGGTAGTCAGTTCGCCCAGTTCTCGATGAACGATAGCGACTCGGTGGCGGAGTTCTCTCACAGCATTTTTGACTCCACCGTCGGCACACTGCTGTCGGTACGCGATCGGCTCGACAATGAAGCCTTGGGGCGGGCCGTGAATGCGCTGGCCATGGCTAACCGGGTGGAGTTTTACGGCTTTGGTGCCTCTGGTGCCGTGGCCTTCGATGCCCAGCACAAGTTTTTCCGCCTGCAGATCTCGACCTCTGCCTACGCCGACCCGCACATGCAGAACATGTCGGCGGTGACCCTGCAGGAGGGCGACGTGGTGGTCGCCATCTCGCAGACAGGCCGAACCCGGGCGCTGGTGGCCAGCGTTCGCCTGGCCCGCGAAGCGGGGGCTACGGTGATTGGCCTGTGCCCCAGCGAATCTCCGCTGGCCCAGGAGGTGAGCTTGCCGCTGTTCATCGATGTGCACGAAGATACCGAGATTTACACGCCGCTCAGCTCGCGCATCGCGCACTTGGTGCTGATCGACGTGCTGGCCGTCGGTGTCGCCAAAACCCGCGGCCCCAAACTCGCCGAACAGCTTAAAGCGGTGAAAAAGAGCCTAACCACGCTGCGTTATCCAGACGATCAATAAACACAGCCCAACGGTACGTACGCTGTATACCCAGCCAGTGGGCGGGCTGTGCTAAACTGGCCGCCCATTTTTTCGAACCGGCAGCGGCTTATATGGACGACGTCACGGCGATACTCGATCAGCTCAACCCCGCCCAGCGAGAGGCCGTCAGTGCCCCCCAGGGCAACCTACTGGTACTGGCGGGCGCTGGCTCCGGTAAAACCCGCGTGCTGGTTCACCGCATTGCCTGGCTGATGCAGGCCGAGGGGCTGTCTCCTTATGCGCTGCTGGCGGTCACGTTTACCAACAAAGCGGCACGGGAAATGCGCACACGCTTAGAAGCGCTGCTGGGTATTTCCATGCGCCACGTGTGGGTCGGTACGTTCCACTCCATTGCCCACCGGCTGCTGCGCACCCATTGGCAAGATGCCCGCCTACCGCAACACTTCCAAATCATTGATTCCGACGATCAGCTCCGGCTGATCAAACGGCTGCTCAAAGATTACGCCATTGACGACGAGCGTTTCCCTCCCCGCCAGGTGCAGGGGTTTGTATCTGGCTGCAAAGAGGAAGGGCTGCGCCCGCATCAGGTCAACGTCAACGGTGATGGCTATTTGGCACAAATGGTCGAGCTGTACGAGCGCTACCAGCTCACCTGTGAACGTGGCGGGCTGGTGGATTTTGGCGAGCTGCTGTTGCGCAGCCTGGAGCTTCTGCGCGATAACCCACCGCTGCTGAACCACTACCGCGAGCGCTTTGGGCATGTGCTAGTAGACGAGTTCCAAGACACCAACACTCTCCAGTATGCGTGGCTGAAACTGCTCACCGGCCAACAAACGCCGATGACAGCGGTCGGCGATGATGACCAGTCGATTTACGGTTGGCGCGGCGCCAAAGTGGAGAATATTCGCCGCTTTGAAGAGGAGTTTACCGATACCCATACGGTGCGTCTGGAACAGAACTACCGCTCTACCAGCGCAATCTTGGAAGCCGCTAACACGCTGATTAGCCATAACAGCGAACGGCTGGGTAAAAACCTCTGGACCGATGGTATCAAGGGCGAGCCGATCTCGGTGTATGCCGGGTTCAACGACCTGGAAGAAGCCCGCTACATCGTCGACACCATCAAAGAGAAAATCGAGGAGGGCTTCAACCGTCGTGATGTCGCCATCCTATACCGCTCCAACGCCCAGTCGCGACTGCTGGAAGAGACGCTGATTCGCCAAGGGATGCCCTACCGCATCTACGGCGGCCACCGCTTTTATGAGCGACTGGAGATCAAAAACGCCCTGGCCTACCTTCGCCTGCTGCTCAACCGGGACGACGACGCCTCCCTTGAACGCGTCATCAACGTGCCCACCCGAGGCATTGGCACCCGCACGGTGGAAATCGTCCGCCACCGCGCACGGGAACAGGGCGTTTCGCTCTGGCAGGCGCTCCACGACGCGATTCAGGATGGCACCTTAAGAGGCCGGGCGGGCAACGCCGTGCAGGCCTTTACCAACTTGATCGAACAGCTGGACAACGACACGTCCGGGCTGCCGCTCCACGAGATCATCGACCACGTCACGGCGCGCACCGGGTTGATCGAGCACCATCAAAGCGAGCGTGGTGAGAAAGGCCAGGCGCGGGTCGAAAACTTGGAAGAGCTGGTCACCGCTGCCCGCGCCTTCACCCATGGCGACGCCTTCGAGACCCCGGAAGCCGGAGAAGGCATGGCCGCGCTGGAAGCCTTCCTTTCGGAAGCCGCCCTCAACGCAGGCGACCATGAAGCCGAGGAGTTCGAGGACAGCGTGCAGCTGATGACGCTGCACTCGGCGAAAGGGCTAGAGTTTCCCGTGGTGTTTATCGCCGGTGTGGAGGAGGGGCTGTTCCCGCATAAGATGTCGGTGGAGGAGCCGGGGCGGCTCGAGGAGGAGCGTAGGCTTTGCTATGTAGGCGTTACCCGCGCCATGCAGAAGCTCTACCTGACCCACGCAGAAACCCGTCGCCTGCACGGAAAAGAGGTGTTTCCACGCCCTTCGCGCTTTCTGCGCGAACTGCCGCCCCACCTGCTGGAAGAAGTGCGCCTAAGGGGCCATATCTCCCGCCCGGTAACCGCATCGCGGCAAAGCTTCGCCCAAACCAGTATCGAGAGCGACGGCGAGCTGCCTGCGCTGCATGTCGGCCAGCGGGTCGAGCACCCGGTATTTGGTGAGGGGATTATTCTCAACGCCGAGGGCGAAGGTGCCCGTGCTCGCGTGCAGGTAAGCTTCGACGGTAACGGCGTGAAGTGGCTCGTGCTCGGGTTTGCCAAGCTTACGCCGCTTTAAAACCTATCGCCGTTTTAAAGCCTAAAAAGGGCAAGGGAAGACAGACACTTGCCCTATAAAAGCTGCTTAGCGCATACTGGCGGGCGGACACTGCGCTCACTGCGCTTATAAAAAACAGCCTATAATTTCGGAGTCATGCCCGCCATGCAACGCCGCCAATTTTTGAAAACCGCCGGCCTAGGTGCCGCCGGTGTCGCTGCTGCCCCCTTTGTTTCTACCGCCAGCGCTAACGAAACCTACACCTGGGATATGGTCACCTCTTGGCCGAAGAATTTCCCCGCCCTGGGTACCGGTGCTAACGACTTTGCTCGTCGTGTGGAACAGCTCTCTAACGGCCGCATGCGCATTCGCGTTCACGGTGCAGGCGAGCTGGTACCGGCACTGGAAGTCTTTGATGCCGTCGCCGCAGGCACGGCTGAAATGGGTCACTCCGCGTCTTACTACTGGCGCGGTAAAGTCGCGGCTTCTCAGTTCTTCACCGCCGTGCCATTTGGCATGACCACCACCGAAATGAACGCGTGGCTGTACCACGGCGGTGGCCAGGAGCTGTGGGATGAGATCTACTCCAACCACAATCTGAAGCCGTTTGCCGTGGGTAACACCGGCACGCAGATGGCGGGCTGGTTCAAAAAAGAGATCAACTCCCTCGACGATATGCAGGGCCTGAAGCTGCGCTTGCCGGGTCTCGCCGGTGAAGCCATGAACGGCATCGGTGTGAGCACCGTGAACATGGCCGGTTCAGAAATCTTCACCTCGCTACAAACCGGTGCGCTAGACGCCGCTGACTGGGTGGGTCCGTATAACGACCTGGCCTTTGGCCTGCACCAAGTGGCAGACTACTACTACACGTCAGTGTGGAACGAGCCCTCTGCCGTCCTTGAAGGCACCATCAACCTGGATGCGTGGAATGCGCTGCCGGAAGACCTGCAGGACGTGATCCGCGAAGCGGCACGCGCTTCTAACCTAGCGATGATCAGCGAGCTTGCCTACCGCAACGCCCAGGCCCTGGAAACGCTGGTGGAAGAGCACGGTGTGCAGCTGCGCACCTTCCCGGAAGACGTGATGGCCGCGCTGTACGAGTCGTCTAAAGAGGCCATTCAGCGTCAGGTAGATAGCGACGAAGAGTCTCGCCGCGTTTACGAATCCTACTCAGCGTTCCAGAAAGTGGTGCGCCCGTTTAGCGATGCAGGTGAGTACGCTTACCTGAAGAGCCGCGACAACGTAGGTGCATAACCTGTTCTCGGCTAATGACACTCGGCTAATGACAAAAGGGCGCCTCGGCGCCCTTTTTGCTGCTTTGTAGATAGAACAAGTGACAGAAAGCTTAGCCGTGTACGGCGCGAATACGCCCATTGTCGTCCAGCGCCACCATCACAAAGCGTGCTTCGGTGACTTTCTGGCGCTCTTCAATATGGCGGCCGTGGGGCGGGCGCACCCATACCTCTACATCAATTTTGATGGAGCTGTGGCCAATGTCTTGCACTTGAGTATACACGCTCACCATAGAGCCCACCCGCACAGGGCTGAGAAAGTCCATCGCCTCAATGGCCACCGTGGCAGTGCGCCCGCCGGCTTCGCGCCCGGCGGCCAACTCCGCCGCTTGATCCATCTGATTCACCAGCCAGCCGCCAGGAATATCGCCATAGAGATTGGTATCTTGTCGAGAAGCCAGTAACTTTAAGGTGAGCTGCCCTTTTGGGGCGGGTACATCGTCCAAGTCGGTGTCCAGCGGTGTCATAAGGTGGTCGCTTTGTAAGGTTATTGTTGTGATGTTACTCGGTGATACGGATGAGTGCCGTGTTGCTGCATCGCAACAGGCTGGCGATAGATAGTTAATCATAAGAGGGGTGACGTTTGAAGGGCAATGGTTTGAAGCGCTATCGCTTGAGGTTTAACCAACACTACCGCCTCTGGTTGGCAGGCGGGCTGCTATTTTTTTGCGCCTGCGCTTGGGGGCAACCAAGCCCTGTTGGGGGCACTTTAGGGGCGGTTGGCTCCGACACCATGGCGGGGCTAATGCTACGCTGGGGGGAAGCGTTACATCACCGCTACCCTGATATTACGCTGCAGTTTCAAGCAGGCGGTTCCGCCAGCGCACCGACCGCCTTGGTAGCGGGCACAACGCGCTTTGGGCCGATGTCGCGCCCGATAACCGAGCGCGAGCGCCAGCAGTTTATCGAACGTTACGGCTACCCCCCTCACGAGCTGAGCGTCGCTCGGGATGCCCTGTTGCTGGTGGTTCACCGTCATAACCCACTGGCATCGCTAACCCGCAAGCAGGCCGATGCCATCTTTTCCACATCGCTGGACTGCGGAGGACCCCAACCCATTCGCCGCTGGGAAGACCTGCTGCCCGCAGATCAGTGGCCCTATGGAAAAATTGCCCTGCACGGCCGAAATTTAGCCTCGGGCACCCATAGGCTATTTCAGGAACAGGCGCTATGTAACGGCCAGTTTCGCCGCGATATTAGCGAACACCCCGGCTCTTCAGCGGTGATTGCCGCCGTAGGCGAATCTCCCAACGCCATGGGCTATGCGGGCTATAACCACTTAAATCCCATGGTACGCGCGCTACCGCTGATCAACGATAAAGGCACTGCCATTACCCCCAGCGTGGCGACAATTCAGGACGATACCTACCCGCTCTCGCGGGATCTCTACCTTTACGTTAACCTGCCGCCCGGTGAGAGACTGCCGCCCGCCGAGCAGGCGTTTCTTGAACTGATTTTCTCGGATGAAGGGCAACAAATTGTACAAGCCGCTGGCTTTGTGCCTCTGCCTCAGACCCAGCGCTCACCTCTACTGCTTGGCGACTAAACTGTCACTTAACTGTCATAAACATGACGTAGGGTATAAAGCTTCGGCCATGTACGTACTTTTTGCTACGGCACTCGTTTCTTTATGATGTCGACATGACTCCTCCACGGCTTCCTTTTTTGCGTCAGCCGCTGCGCCTTATCCACGACCGTATTGCGACCGGGCTAATCACCGCCGGTGGTATTGGTGTTCTGTTGGCCATCCTCGCCATTGGCGTTTTCCTTATTTGGGAAACACTGCCGCTGCTGGCATTTGGTGACGCGTTTTCGCTCAGCACCTTATCACCGCTTGCCTGGGGTACTCTTAAAGCAGCCCTCGCCGCGATGCTGTTTGCCACGCCTATTGCGCTGGGTGCGGCCATGTATTCGGCGCTGTTTATGTCGACACGACTGCGCAGCCGGGTAAAACCTATTCTTGAGCTGATGGAAGCCATCCCCGGCGTGGTGGTGGGCTTTGTTGCCGGGCTACTGCTAGCGCCGTGGGTAGAGCGTCACTTAGCCAGCACTTTGCTAGTGATCGTTTGGCTACCGCTTAGCGCCGCATTGGCAGGCGGGCTCTGGTATCTCGCCAACGCCCGCCTGCGCCAGTGGCTGCCGCTCTCTTGGGCAGGCGTCTGGCTGATGCCGTGGCTGGCCATCATGGTCACGCTGGCCTTATGGCTATCTCCGCTGATGGAGCAAGCGTGGTTCGGCGGCGATCTTCGCCGCCTGCTCGACCAACAGTACGGGCTGGACTACGCCACTCGCAACGCGCTAATTGTGGGGATTGCCATGGGGTTTGCGGTGATTCCCAGCATCTACTCGCTGGCAGAAGACGCCCTTGCCGATGTGCCCGCAAGTTTAATGGAGGGTGCCCAAGCCTTAGGGGCCAGCCGCTGGCAAGCGCTGTGGAAAGTGGCACTTCCCACGGCTGGGCCTGGAGTGTTTTCAGCGGTCATGATTGGTGCCGGGCGCGCCGTGGGCGAAACCATGATTGTGTTAATGGCCAGCGGCAACACCGCTCTCTTTAGCGCCAGCCCCTTTGAAGGGCTACGCTCGCTTTCTGCGTCTATTGCGATTGAGCTGCCGGAAGCTTCTCCCGGAGGCCTTACGTACCATCTACTAATTTTTGCCGCGCTATCCTTGTTTATCTTCACCTTTTTAGTCAATACGTTAGCGGAAGTGGTGCGTCAACGTCTGCGGCGGCGCTATCAGCGTTTAGGAGGTAAACTCTAATGCGCTGGTCATTTCGTCCATCTCGTATCAGCGCTATGGGTAGTCTGCTGTGGCCCTGGTTGTGCGCCGCTAGCGTTGCCTTGTCGCTGCTGATGCTCGCCACGCTGCTCACCCTGCTCGCCACGCGCGGACTTGGCCACTTTTGGCCCGCCGCGCTGGAAGAGGCCACCCTTCACTCAGGCGAAACGGTCATCGGCCAGCCGGTGCGAGAAACCCCTCTGCCTAACACAGCGGGCATAGAGCGGCTCTACTTTACCGGCAACCGAGATATCGACGGCGCAAGCTGGCGCTGGGTGGCCCTGGACGATATCGACACCGTCGCCGTACCCGACGACCTCATCCGGTTAGAGCGCTCCCCCTGGGGCGACTTTATTGGTCGCCTAGAGGCCGTAGAGAGCGAAGGTCAGCGTTTTGAGGACGCCGCCGCCTGGGCGTTTGTCGCTCGAGCCCTGACACTGCCCGACAGCCAGCGCCCTAACGCACAACTCCAACTGACCGCCGCCAATGGGCACACCATTACCCAGCCGCTGTCGGGCGTCACACTTTTTCAAGCGCCCAACGCCATGTCCTGGGGGCAGAAAGTCGTCGTCTGGAGTGAGCGCATTTGGCAATTCCTCAGCGAAGGCCCGCGTGCAGCCAATACCGGTGGCGGCGTTTGGCCCGCTATTTTCGGGACGGTGCTGATGGTGATCCTGATGTCGGTCATCGTGACACCGTTTGGCGTGCTGGCCGCCATTTATCTGAATGAAATCGCGCACCAGAACCGCCTGACCCGCTTAGTGCGCATCGGCGTGCGTAATCTCGCGGGGGTGCCCTCGATTGTTTATGGGGTGTTTGGCCTTGGGGTCTTCGTTTACGGCATCGGCGGCTCCATTGACAGCTGGTTTTTTGAGGATGCGCTGCCCTCGCCCACCTTTGGAACCGGCGGCCTGCTCTGGGCATCGTTGACCCTGGCGCTGCTAACGCTGCCGGTCGTCATCGTAGCCACCGAAGAGGGGCTGGCGCGTATTCCCGACGCCCAGCGGGAAGGTGCAGTGGCGCTGGGTGCCACCCGTTTGGAGATGCTGACCCGCGTGGTACTACCCATGGCGACACCAGCGATGCTCACCGGTGTGATTTTGGCGGTAGCTCGAGCCGCAGGGGAAGTCGCCCCGCTGATGCTAGTGGGCGTGGCGAAACTGGCCCCGCAAATGCCCGTCGATGGCGAATTTCCCTATCTGCATCTAGAGCGCAAGTTTATGCACCTCGGCTATCATTTATTTGATACCGCTTTTCACGGTGAAGATGTCCAAGCCGCTATCCCACTGGTGTTTGCCACCGCTCTGCTGTTAGTGCTGATTGTGCTGGTGCTTAATCTAACTGCCATATTTCTGCGTCATTATTTAAGGCGTCAACGAGGGAACGAATGCTAGCGTTATCGTCCGCCAACCCAGCTCAAGCACCGGTAACTCGATTTTCAGCCGAGACCTGCTGTTTGAGCATCAACCAGTTTCACCTCGCTTATGCGGGGAAAACGGCGTTGCGCGACCTAACGCTTGACGTGCCTCGCCATCGAGTCACCGCTTTCATCGGCCCGTCGGGCTGTGGCAAATCTACTTTGCTGCGTGCGATTAATCGGCTGCATGACCTGAATGAGTCGGTGACGCACCATGGGCAAATCCAGTTAGAAGATCAGGACATCCACGCCCCGCAGATGAACGTTACCGAGCTGCGACGCCGTGTGGGCATGGTGTTTCAAACGCCCAACCCGTTTCCGATGTCGATCTATGAAAACGTGGCGTTTGGGCTGCGCCTGCAGGGGCGCCTGCCTAAGCGCAAACGCGACGATATTATCGAGTGGGCGCTCACCTCAGCCGCCCTGTGGGATGAGGTGAAAGATCGCCTGCACCGTTCCGCGTGGCAGTTATCCGGTGGGCAGCAGCAGCGCTTAGTGATTGCCCGCACGCTGGCCGTACAGCCCGATGTATTGCTATTGGATGAGCCTGCCTCGGCGCTCGACCCTATTTCTACGCTTAAAATTGAAGAGCTAATTCGTAACCTGAAATCCCAGCTCACGCTGGTACTGGTTACCCACAATATGCAGCAAGCCGCACGGGTATCCGACTACACGGCTTTTTTGCAGCAAGGTGAACTCGTTGAATACGGGCCAACGGATCAAGTGTTCACCAACCCGCGTTTACAACGCACTGAAAACTACATTACCGGCCGCATGACCTAGGCCCAACCGACGTTACGTCAGGAGTGCTCAATGGATATTACGAGCGATAGCCACAGCCAGCATATCTCTCGCCAGTTCAACCAGGAGCTGGAAGAGCTGAAAACCCACCTGATGGCCATGGGCGGTCTGGTGGAAAAACAGGTACAAGACGCCGTTCACGCCCTGTTGGAAGGCGACAGCCGTCTGGCCGAAAAAGTGCGTGACAACGACCGCCAAGTGAACGACCTGCAACTGCAGATTGATGATGAGTGTACTCGCGTCCTGGCCCGTCGCCAGCCGGCTGCCTCGGACCTTCGTCTGGTGCTGGCCGTTATTCGTGCCACCTCAGACCTTGAGCGGATTGGCGATGAGGCGAGCAAAATTGCCCGCAACGCCCTACTGCTGAGTGAAAACAGCGGCGGCATTCGTGGCCTGGTCGAAGTGCGTCACATCAGTGAACACGTGCGTAAAATGCTGCGCGATGCACTGACGGCTTTTGCCCGCTTCGATACCGAACTTGCCATGCAGGTTGTGCGTGAAGATGAGTCGGTGGATGACGAATACGGCAGCGCCATGCGCTCTCTAATGACCTTTATGATGGAAGACTCCCGCTCTATTAGCTCCGTCCTCAGCATCATGTGGGTACTGCGGGCACTAGAGCGTGTGGGCGACCACGCCAATAACCTGGCAGAGTACGTGGTCTACCTGGTGAAGGGCCTGGATATTCGCCACAGCGACCCCGACACCTTAGAGCAGAAGGTGCTTAAAAAGTCTTGACCTAGCAGGTAATTCCTCCTGCAATACGCCCAGATGACACATCTGGGCGTTTTTATTTAAGGAGCAAGCATGGTGGATGCAATAACGGCGCTGAGCCAAGGCACACGTTTGGTGTACCAAAAAGGGCTGCGGCGCTACATTTTTCTGCCGATCCTGGTCAACCTCATCGTGTATGCCAGCATGCTAAGCTTGGTGCTCAACCGCTTTGATAGCTGGCTCGACAGTGCCATGACCATGGTCCCCAGCTGGTTGGAGTGGCTCTCTTGGCTTATCTGGCCGCTCTTCTTCGTTAGCCTCTTGGTGGTGATCTTTTTTACCTTCACCCTGGTGACACATCTGATTGCCGCGCCGTTTTACGGCTTTTTAGCCGCTAAAGTCGAGCGTCAAGCCACAGGACGGGAACCGTTGGATGATCGCGGGCTAGCTAAAACGGCCATCGATGCACTGGGTCGCGAACTGGTCAAGCTCGGCTATATTCTGCCGCGCATGGCGGCGCTGTTTATTCTCAGCTGGATACCAGGCCTCAATCTGTTGGCACCGATCTTGTGGGCACTGTTTTCCGCCTGGGTGATGGCCATCACTTACCTTGATTACCCGATGGATAACAACAAGGTCACGTTTCGCGATATGCGCAGCCGTCTCTCGCACCGCTGGTGGCCAAGCCTCACCTACGGCGGGCTGATCATGCTGGTCACCTGGATCCCGCTTGCCAATCTGTTTTTAATTCCTGGCGCCGTAGCGGGGGCGGTGCTGATGTGGGATGGTCACTACCGTGACACCCAAGATGTTGTCGCACGTCGTTAGAACACGCAGCCATACGCAAAAAACCCCGTCGGAGCGGGGTTTTTTGTGGAATTAATATCAACGCTTACCAACGAAGATCATCACCTTCATCACGGTTCAGCTCGCTAGCATCATAGCCAGCTTTACTGGTAGCCACGCTGTTGGAATCGCTGACGCTGCTTGAAGTGGAGTAGTCCAGCGTATCGCCTTCATTACGGGTCAAGTCACTAGCAGAGTACTGAGCCGGGCCTGACGTATTGTGCGAGTTAGGCTGCATCACATCGTGTCCTGCAGAGCGGTCTTTGTTGAGTTCAATGGATGTTTGGGCAAATGCCATCGGACTTGCTACCAAACCAAAAGCAACACCTAACACTGCAGCTTTTTTAGCTAACTCTTTGTCTTTGAAAAACATAAATTACTACTCCTTTAACATTGAGCCAGTCGACGTAGAGTGGAAACCAATTAAGCGACTACGACTAATGGCTAACTTTACATCTCGCCAATGCATACATGATGCCAAAAACACTAAATTAATTAAATATCTTTTAAAAACATAAATTTATTTTTTTCAATTTCGCGCAATATAAAGCCGCAAAATCATTATCCATGCAAAAATATTGTGTAATAATGACACATGCGTCGGATAAGTGGCGCAAATTGACTCACTTGCCTCGCTGCCCAACCGCTTCATTATCCCCGCCAAGAGGGCAGCCATGCCATTCGCTGGGGTTTATGTGTTAGGATCGAGTAGACATCATGGATTGACCTGCCCCTCCTCAACGTCGTGGATTACGTTGAGGTAGGGACCAAAATGCAGAGCCACTATTGAGGGAGGCAGGTCATGAAACAGTCTAACGCAACTCAGCAAGCTGTTGTCGAGCGGGCCGTTGCCCAGCGTGTCAGCGCCGCCGGCAACGTCCATGCCGCTTATATTGGCCTGGACGTGCACAAGGTCAGCATCTCGGTGGCCATCGCCGAGATCGGGCGCCAGGCGCCCGAGTTCCGCGGTGAGATTCCCAACGAACCCAAGGCCATCGACAAGCTGGTTCGCCAGCTGAGCGAGCGCTTCGCTGGGCAGCCCCTGCTGTTCAGTTACG
>NZ_FODB01000079.1 GCF_900110265.1 Vreelandella aquamarina
TATGTCGTGCCTGGCGGGTGGAAAGGCATGACAAAACGGGCCGTCAGCACCGATCAGCACGGTGGGTTTTGGCAATAACGGGCTTGCGAAAGCCAACTTGCACGGGCGAATGATCAAAAAGTGCTCGCTGGCGGTGATAGGGAAAGTGTCGGCGCCGGCTTCACGGATTCAGGTTGCAGATAGACAATAGTGTGGATTTGAAGGTTTATGGCGCTCGTGGAGAGCTAACAAAAGCGATTCTCAATAATAATGGCTATGATGTGTTGGGTGTTGGAGACCTAGGCTTACTAGCTAGGGGTGTGTTGGGTGTAAGTGATGAGTTTGAAAAGGTGCACGAAGTCTCATTCATCCCACATCATTCAAAATTTGATTTATACAATGAAAAAATTTCTGAGGATGATGGTTTCAATTTAATAGATATGCGGACTTATGATTATGCATATGTTTTAAATGAGATTGCCAAGTCGAAATTAGTTATCAGCGAAAGCCTTCATGGGCTTATTTTTGCAGACTCTTTGAGAGTGCCCAATGTGTGGTTTAAAAGAAAAGACCTGCATGTTGGTGGTGCTTTCAAATTTAAGGATTATTTTTCTACCGTTGGAAGGAGTTCTCATAAAAACGTTGACAAGCTTTCCGATGTTGCAAGATGTAATATTTTCGATGACTGGTATTCTGTGGATCAGGGTGTAAAAGACACTCAGGAATGGCTTGATAGGTTTGTTGAAGAGAACGGCACGGATGAATAATTTTTATGCTAAGCAGTTTGGTGAGGATTTAAATTTTCCATCTTTTGATAATGTTGAAGATGTCAGGTGCTTAGTTATATGTTCAACCCCAAGGTGTGGGAGTCATATGCTAGGGCATTCCTTGTATGAAACTGGAAAGGCGGGGTTTCCACTTGAATATTTACAAAAAAACAACTTGAAGCGTTGGTCGGATGTCCTGGGTGAAAAAAACCTCTAAAAGTTATTGATAAGTTGAAAAAGATTAGAACGTCGCCTAATGGTGTTTTTTCTATCAAGATCCACTATTCTCAAATGTTGTGGTTCCGTAACTTGGGTGGCGATATTTTAGACGCTTTTCCTAGGCCATGTTTTTTGCTTATCAAACGAAAAGATGTTTTATCTCAAGCTGTATCGCACTCATTGGCAGTTCAGAGCGGTGTTTGGCTGGGCTCAGAGATACCGCCAAATAAAGTGGAGTATAGTTATTTTGATATAGAAAAAAATTAAAAGCCATTCTTAAGCATAATGCAGCTTGGGAATTTTTTTCTTGACTAGAGGGTTTTCATTTAAAGAGATTTATTATGAGGATTTGTTGAAAGATTTCCCCTCAACGCTAAAAGGTGTTTTTGATATCCTTGGTGAGCCTGTTTCCTTATCAGACATGCCCCTGCTGCCAGCAACTAAGCGCCAGTCATTAAATATTTCCAACGAATGGAAAGAGCGATTCATTGATGAGTATGACGGTTCTTTGTATTGAAATCTCATTTCTTATTTTGTGTTTTCAAATAATTCTGATGAACGGCTTGTGGAAAAATGTACAACTTGTTTGCCTTCCACCGCTCCCTCTCTTCCTCTCTCTCAAAGTGGCTGCACAGCGCCGGCCTGAATATGGGCCATTATCTGATGCCGCCGGCGGTGTCCAACCCCGAGGGGCATTACGAGGATATGCCGCTGGTCGATCTGCATGATCGGCTGCTGCGCCTGAACGGTGTGGACTGGCGTTTCCACGACGAGAGTGAGCTGGACCCGGCGCTGCGCCTGGACCTGCTGGAGCGCTACGTACAACGCCGCGGTGCCACGGCAGGCGGCCCCTGGGGGGCGAAGGACCCACGAGCCTGCCTGTTCCTGCCCGCCTGGCGCCAGGTGCTGGGGGAGCAGGGGCGTTACCTGGTGCTGCTGCGCCACTGGAGCGGCAGCGTGCAGTCGCTCTATCGCCGCCATGGCCAGGCGCTGGCGGTGGGTGAGGGCAGCGCTGAGCTGAATGCCAGCTTCTGGGCCCAGCCTGAGCAGGCGGCACGCATGTGGCTGGCCTATCATCGCCGCCTGCTGCCGCTGCTGGAGGAGAGTCGTGAGCAGTGCCTGGTGGTTACCCAGCAGGCGCTGCTGTCAGGCCTGCCGGTCATCGAGACGATCAATCAGCGCTTCGGACTAGCACTGGATGCTGAAACGCCTTCGACGATCCGCCACTCGCTGAGCCACGATCGCATCGAGGAAGGCATTCGCCAGCGGCTGCCCGCTGCTCTGGTCGAGGAGCTGGAGACCATGTGGCAGCGGCTGCTGGCGAATGCCGACCATCATGGGGACAACGAAGCACCCCACTGGGTGAAGGCGCATGACGCAGCACCAGAGGCCACTCAGGCATTGCTTGAGCTGGCCGAGGCACAGCCCGCCGCCCCCGGAGAACCTGCCACGCCGGCCCAGCCGACGGGCAGCCTGCAACAGCAGCTTCAAACGCTGGCGGAGAATGCCGCGCTGCCGCTGGATGTGGGCCACTGGCAACGGCGCATCGAGCAGGAGGCGCGTTTCGTGCCGGAGTGCTGGGAATATCTCGCCCGCGCGCGGCTCAACCGCGGCGACGCGCTGGGCGCCGAGCAGGCGCTCGTCAAGGTGCTGCTGTGCGGCAAGTCGCAACCCTATCTGTTCCTGCTGCTGGGCACCTGCCGCGAGGCCGAGCTGGATGATGAAGGTGCCGAACACTTCTACCGCCAGTCCATTGCCCGTAACGATGCCAATGCCATCTTTCACGTGCGCCTGGCCAACCTGTGGCTGGCCCAGGGCCGCCATGGGCAGGCCGAGCGCCATCTTCGCCAGGCACTCGAACGCCACCCGGGCAAGCCGCCACTGGTTCATGCCCTGGCCAACTGCCTGGATCAACAGGAGCGCACCCAGGCGGCCATCGCCCTGCTGCAACAGGCCACCGACGAGGCGGCCGAACCGCCGCCGCTGCTGGCCCGGCAGCTGGATAGCCTGCGCTTGAAGCTGGCCCCCGAAGGCATCGACGATCGGCGCCATGAACACGACCGCGCCGCCGCTTCCTCTCCCGATGTTCAGCAGGCCGCCATTGCGGCTCTGGCCAGCGTGACGGACTCGGCCGCCCGCCATGACCTGGCACGGCGTATCGCCGCCACTTGGCAACGGCTCGGAGTGGCAGTATCATCCGCTTCATTATCTATACCCGACTAAGCCCTACCGAACGGATCTCATCGCGTCAACACGCAAGGACCCACCATGCATATCGTGATCATCGCCGGCGGTGCCGGCTCACGCCTGTGGCCCGTTTCCCGCGAGGCACACCCCAAACCCTTCATCCGCATGGAAGACGGGCTGTCGCTGCTGCAGAAGACCTACCGGCGTGGTCAGGCCGCCGGCAGCGTGGAGAGCGTGACCACCGTGACCAACCGCGAGTTGTTCTTCCGCACCGAGGATGATTACCGCGAGCTGGCCCCCAGCGAGCCGTTGCACTATCTGCTGGAGCCCTTCGGGCGAAATACCGCCCCCGCCGTGGCGGCGGCTGCCCTTGAGCTGCAGCGTCGCTATGGCGACGACGCCTTGATGCTGGTGCTGCCCGCCGATCACCTGGTGCAGGACGAGGCCGCTTTCGCCCAGGCGGTAGCGCATGCCGCCGAGGCTGCCGCGGAAGGGCAGCTGGTCACCTTCGGCATTCAGCCCAGTCATGCGGAAACCGGCTTCGGTTACATCGAGCTGGCCGATACGGCGAGCAGTGGCCAGGCCCAGCGGGTGGTGCGCTTCGTCGAGAAGCCCAGCCGTGAGCTGGCCGAGGAGTACCTGGCCGGTGGCCGCCATCTCTGGAACAGCGGCATGTTCTGCTTCCGCGCCGGTAGTGTGCTGGAGGAGCTGGCCTGTCACGCCCCGGGGCTGCTGCAGGCCGTGACCGAGACCCTGGCCGCCGCTCGGCGCAGCGAAGGGGAAGGGCACACGGTGGCACACCTGTGTGCGGAGCGCTTCGGCGCCGTGGAGGAGGACTCCATTGACTATGCGCTGATGGAGAAATCCCGCCGCGTGGCGGTGGTGCCCTGCGAGCTGGGCTGGAGCGATATCGGCTCCTGGCAGGCCATGGCTGAGCTGGTGGCGCCGGATGCCAACGGCAACCGGCTGATCGGCGAGGTGGAGCTGGAGGATGCCCATAACTGCTATATCCACAGCCGCAACCGGCTGACCGCCGCCGTGGGGGTGGAAGACCTGGTGATCGTGGATACCCCGGATGCGCTGCTGGTGGCCCACAAGGATCGCAGCCAGGAGGTCAAGAAGATCGTCCAGTGCCTCAAGCGCAACGGGAGCGAGTTGCACGAGCACCATGTCACCGTGCACCGTCCCTGGGGCACCTACACGGTGCTGGAGGAGGGGGAAGGCTTCAAGATGAAGCGTATCGAGGTCAAGCCGAAAGCGTCTCTCTCGCTGCAGATGCACCATCACCGCAGCGAGCACTGGATCGTGGTGCGCGGCACCGCCAAGGTGGTCAATGGCGAGCAGGAGATCCTGCTGCGCACCAATGAGTCGACCTACATCCCCGCCGGCCACCAGCACCGCCTGGAAAACCCCGGGATCATCCCGCTGGTGATGATCGAGGTGCAGAGCGGGGAGTACCTGGGCGAGGACGATATCGTGCGCTTCGAAGACAGCTACGGGCGCTGCTGACCATGACGACTCCCAAGATCAGCGAGGTTCTGGCGCAGAGTGGCGTCGCATTCGGTACCAGCGGGGCACGCGGGCTGGTTGAGCAGTTCACTGATGACGTCTGCGCGGCCTTTACGGCCGCTTTCTTGTGCGTCATGGGTGAACAGGGCGAGATCAGCCAGGTGGCCATCGGGCTGGATCGCCGCCCCAGCAGCCCCACCATGGCCGCGGCCTGTAGCGCCGCAGCTCGTGCCTTGGGTGTTGAAGTGGTGGACTATGGTGTACTGCCGACACCTGCACTGGCCCTGCAGGCTATGACCGATGGTGTGCCCGCCATCATGATTACCGGTAGCCACATCCCCTTCGATCGCAACGGTATCAAGTTCTATCGACCTGAGGGGGAAATCACGAAAGCGGATGAACAGGCCATCATGGGTGTTGCCGCCGAGCTCCCCAGGTTGAGCGTTATCGAGCGTGAGCCCGAGAGCCATGCCGCCGCTGGCAGTTACGTGGCGCGTTACCTGGAATGGTTTCCTGGCCAGCCGCTTGCCGGCCAGCGTATCGGGCTCTACCAGCACTCCGCGGCGGGTCGCGATCTCAACCGGCAGGTGCTGGAGTCATTGGGTGCCGAGGTCGTGGTGTTGGGGCGCAGCGAGCAGTTTGTGCCGGTAGACACGGAAGCCGTCAGTGACGAGGACCGTGCCAGGGGCAGAGACTGGGCAAGGCGGCATCATCTGGATGCGCTGCTGACCACCGACGGTGACGGCGACCGCCCGCTGGTGGCGGATGAGCAAGGGCACTGGCTGCGTGGCGATATCGTGGGCCTGCTCTGTGCGCGTGAGCTGGGGATTCAGGCGCTTGCGGTTCCGGTGAGCTGTAACACGGCCATTGAGGCGTGTGGGGCCTTTGAACGGGTCGTTCGTACCCGGGTCGGCTCGCCCTATGTGCTGGCGGCCATGGAACAGTTGACTACAGAGCATGAACGCGTGGCGGGCTTTGAGGCCAACGGTGGCTTTCTGCTCGGAAGCTCGGTTCAGCAAGAGGCGAAGAGCCTGGCGGCACTGCCAACGCGGGATGCCCTGTTGCCGGCCCTCACCCTGATGGTGGCTGGCGCCCGAGCGAGCAAGCCGCTATCGGCTCTGGTGGCGGGGTTGCCGGAGCGCTATACCGCCAGCGACCGACTCAAGAACTTCCCAACCGAGCAGAGCCAGGTGCTGCTGGCCCGCTGGCAATCGGACCTTCCCGTCATGCAGCAGGCGCTGGGCCTGGAGCATGCCATCGTCAAGGCGGATACCACTGACGGCCTACGCGTTACCCTGACCAATGGGGATATCGTTCATTTGCGGCCCTCGGGGAATGCGCCGGAGCTGCGTTGTTATGTGGAGTCGGTGAGTAACGAGCGCGCCGAAGAGCTGGTGGCAAACACGCTGCGCAGCTTGCAGGGCACGATGACGGCGAGTGAGGTTCATGAATCGTGACCAGTGCCGAAACAATGATCGATTTCTTACGGAGCTGATGTCCGGCATGGCGGAACAAGAACCTGATATTTTGCCCCCTGAGCTGGCGGCGCTTGAGGCCTCTCTGTCATCAAAGAATAAGGAGATGTCGAACAAGCTTACCCGTGATCTGATCACCGTTCAGAACCGTCTCTACGCCCAGCTGGAAAGCCTCTCTTGGCTGCAGCGCCGGTTGACGATCAAGGGCCAGCTGCCCCCGCTGCGGGGCTGGGCGACCTCGCCTGACGTGCTGCTGCGCCTGCATGCGCACATCATGGCCACCCGTCCTCAGGTCATCGTCGAATTCGGCAGCGGTGCCTCCACGCTGGTGATTGCCGATGCCCTGCGCTAGAACGGTTCGGGTCAACTAATTTCCATCGAGCATAGCGACCACTACGGGGCGCAGACGCTTGGTACGCTGCAAGCGGAATCCTTGGAGGACTGGGTCGATCTGCGCATCGGTGACCTGGAAGCCTGGGAAGGTGAGCACCTGAACCCCGAGGATGCCGATAAGCCGTCGCGCTGGTATCCGGTCTCGCTGCTGGAAGGTGTCGAGAACGTTGATTTGCTGTGGGTGGATGGCCCGCCCGGAGCCACTTGCCTGTTTAGCCGTTATCCCGCGTTGCCTGTACTGGCCGAAAAGCTCTCACCGAATCCCGAGGTGTGGATGGATGACACCATCCGCCAGGAAGAGAAGGATATCTGTGAGCGCTGGGCCAAGGATCATGGTTTTGAGCTGGAGTACTTCCCCCTTGAGAAAGGCCTTGGGCGGCTGACTCGGCCTGATGCATCTGTCGTTACCCCGACGCCGATGCCAGGAACGGCGGCTGCTGTTCGTGATGACGATACCCACCCCGAGCGAGCCTTGGGCCTGGATTTTTCCCTGCCGGAAGAGCAGGACAAGAGCTGAGCCTCATGGCAGCCTGCTGCTCAGTGTCTCTCAGAGCCGTTGAGATGCCTTGTCTGAAGAAGAGCTTGAAATGGTAGCGAAGCGCCAAATTTGCCCGCCTGCCGAGGATGTTTTGCTCGCTGAGCTCAACTTAACGCCGTGGTTAATCTAAGGCCATTTTTTCCACCCATTGTGCCGCATGCCCGCTGGGCTGTTACCATGCGCGCTTCCTATCCGTTGGATTAGACGCTTTTTGAATGAACGTTACTCGCTCGCCAAATAATACACGCTGGTATCTACATCACCGATCCCCGCAACGCTTTAATCCTTTGCAACAGCTCTCTTTTTCCGAGCAGGAAGGCAAATGGCGTGCTGAAGGTACAGAACCCCTGTTTTTGCTAGAAGGGCAGCTCCCTCTACCTGGCTGGAATATGCTGGAAGTGGCCAGCGAGCAGGATGTCACCGGCGTGGTTGCATCGCTAACGCTTGAATCGGTCCATCGTTCAGTGACTGTCGATCTGCCTTTGCGAGTGGGTAAAGTGACCAAGCGTTTGGTCTATGTGCCCTTTGGGGTGAAGCGGCTGACCTACTCACCGATGAGCGTCGAGGGGACGTTTAGCCTTCAGCATTTCCGCTTTGTTTGGCTAACCCCTACTTTTGCTCATAATCGTCTGCTCCAACGGCTTGCCAACATGCATGAGCATTATCGGGATTTACCGCTGCCCGAGGTCATGCAAAGCCTCAAGCAGCAAGCAGCAAGCAGCCAAGCAAGGCCGGAAGTGGCAGCAGATTGCGCTTGAAGATTATGAAACCACGCTGATCAGTATGTCGATTAAGCGCCATTATCAAAAATGGATACGCTTGATTGAGCGCCGTCGTGCGCCCAGCGAACACGATGTGGCTAAACAGCGCCATCTTCAGCGTTTCGAGTGCAGCGTGCTGCTGCTGAGCAGTACCCTTGAAACGCTGCCCTTGGCGCAGTTCAAAGCTCAGTCAGCTGGGCGAGAGTTTGGCGAGTGTGGCTGAACAGTCGTTGGCGGCGCATCAAGTCGTGCTTTTAATATCCCCCAATCGGCGCGAAGCCCTGCAGCATTGGCTGGAAGAGTGGCAGCGGGAACTGGCTGGCTTGGTGGTAGTAGAGAGCGAGGCAGCGACCCTAGCCAGCCAACGCGTCGAGGCGCTCACTTACTGCGAACATGCCTGGGTATGGTATTTGCGGCCAGGAGATCGCTTGGCCACGGCGGCTATTTACTATGCGGCCAAAATTGCTGAAGGTAACCCCCAGGCGAAGCTGCTTATCGCCGATGAAGATGCATTAGATGAGCATGGCATACGCCACTCGCCGCGCTTTAAGCCCGGTTGGAACCCAGACTTACTGCTCTCTATGCCCTATACAGGGCGTGCGGTGTGCTATCAGCATGCCATTATTCCTCGTTTATCCGCTCAACAGTGTGGCGAACACAGCGACCATGCCGATTGGTTAGATTATGCGCAGGTGCTTAGCGTTGTTCGTCGTGCTGATTTTAGCCCTGAATGGGTGGCACATGTGCCGCATGTGGTCTATCACGGCCACCCAGAAACGGTCTCGCTTTCTTATGTGCCGCTGGTGCAGCAACACCTCAATAACGTGCACAGCCAAGCGCAGGTAAGTGAAGGGCTGTTGCCGGGCACTCAGCGAGTGCGCTGGCCGATGCCATCGCCTGAGCCGTTAGTCAGCCTGCTGGTGCCCACTCGAGATGGCGTGAATATTTTAAAGCCCTGCGTAGATGCTATTTTGGATCGCACGGACTACAACCACTTTGAATTGCTGATTCTGGATAACCAGAGCACCTGCCCGGAAACCCTCGCTTATTTGGATGACGTTGCCGCGCGGGATTCACGCGTGAAGGTGCTGTTGTGGGATGCGCCCTTCAACTACTCCACGATCAATAACTTTGGTGCCGCCAATGCCAAAGGTAGCATTATCGGGTTGATCAACAATGATGTGGAACCCACCGAAGGTACGTGGCTAACGGAAATGGTGGAGCAGGTGTCTCGCCCCGAGGTGGGCTGTGTGGGGGCGAAGCTCTATTACCCCAACGACACCGTGCAGCATGGTGGAGTCATCTTGGGGCTAGGAGGCGTGGCTGGTCATTCACACAAGCATTTTCATAGAGACCACCCAGGTTATTTTTATCGACTGAAGTTAGTACAAAACTTGTCAGCTGTAACAGCAGCATGCTTGTTATTAAGAAAGTCCGTGTTTGAGCAGGTCGGTGGCCTTAACGAAGAGAACTTGCCCATCGCCTTCAATGACGTGGACCTGTGCCTGAAGGTGCGCAAGGCGGGCTATCGCAACCTCTGGACGCCCTACGCTGAGCTCTATCACCATGAGTCTGTCTCTCGTGGTGCCGACGACAACCCCGCCAAGCGTGCACGCGCTAACTCTGAGGTTGCGTATATGCGGCGTACTTGGAGCAAAGCATTAGATGATGACCCGGCTTACAACCCCAACCTTACATTAGATTATGAAGATTTTTCGCTGCGTTAGGTGGTGAGTAGTGAGGAGCGCTGACTTCTGTGAGTGATGGGGCGCGGCCGATGGAGGGCATCTACTTCTTCGCGTCGGTCGCGCCCCTTCTGTATTCTGGGTTGAGTGGGCATGCTCTGCCTGATGTAGCCTGGTTGGCAATAACGATGAGGCCCCGGTGGGTTGCCTATGAAGTTAATTTTTATTTCTTTTGTGAAAAGTGCTCCTCGGTATCGGCAAGACCCTTCTTTTATATATCGTTGTGAAAATTTGGCATTGGGGCTAGAGAGTATAGGGCATTTTTCGATGCTTTATCATTGCTCAGAAGTGACGCCAAGCATTTTGCTAAAAAGTGACTGTGTTGTTCTGCATCGCCCGCGTAATGGGTGGAGGTTCCGTTGGATATTGAATTTTTGTAGAGCCTTCAAGAAGAAAGTAGTATGTGATTTTGATGACTTGGTCATGGATCCATACTTTGCTGAGTTCTCTCCAGCCTTTCTTAATGGAGTGCGCAAGATTTCAGACGTGCGGCTTGATTTTGAAAAGCATGAAAAAGCTATAAGTGAATTTGATTTTATTACAGTTTCTACTGAAGAGCTAAGAGTTAGAGTCTTAAAAAGGTGGCCCTCATCCTGCGTTTTTGTTTTGCCCAATTCTGTCTATCATGGCTGGTATAGTGAAAAGGAAGAGTATGATTTAAAAAAAACTCCGCCTAGAGTGATAGGGTATATGTCGGGTACTCGAAGTCATGATCGTGACTTCATGGAGTGTCGTCATCATTTAAAAGCTTTGCTGGATGAAGACGAAGGGTTGAGTTTGCACATATACGGAGAGGTGGGGGACGGGGTATCCACTTTGGGGCCTCAGGTGAAAGTTTTTCCAAAGGTTCCTTTCTATAACTATAAAAGTTGCTATGAAGATATCGCGGTTGCAATAGCCCCTTTGGAAAATACTCCTTTTAATCAGTGCAAATCTAGTCTGAAAGCAATTGAGGCTGGCTTCTTTGGGTTGCCAACTGTTGCTAGCCACAATGGTGACTTTGAACGATTGAGTAATTCGGGTGTTTGGTTGGTAAATGATTCAAATGATTGGAAAAATCAGCTGACTGGCGCCCTGGATGCTTCGCAGTCCTTTGAGTATCGTTCTTGGGTTAAGAGTAGAAGTATTGCTTCATCAAATGTAGTTGAGCGTGCTCGGGAATTTTCTTACTTTCTGAAAAAATGATTAAAAATACTGACAAAATGATTAAAAATACTGGCAAGATTGAGAAGGCGTTGAGCGAAGCGAGACTCAGGCGTAAAGAGGGTTGTTACGATGATGAGACCCTCCAGCTTTTTGAGGTTGCACGAAGTAGAAAGCAGTCGTCTGCAGCTGCCGTGTTGGATTGGGCTAAGTTCTCCCTGGAGTATAAACCTGAATCCGTGAAGCCGGCGCCGACACTTTCCCTATCACCGCCAGCGAGCACTTTTTGATCATTCGCCCGTGCAAGTTGGCTTTCGCAAGCCCGTTATTGCCAAAACCCACCGTGCTGATCGGTGCTGACGGCCCGTTTTGTCATGCCTTTCCACCCGCCAGGCACGACATATCTGGCGATCGCGTGTCGCTTGGAACTGCTTGTGGATAGAGTGTCGCCGATTGACGGTCAGCATGGCGTTCCTCGTGGATAACGCAGTCGGCTCCGCAGCGTCTTGAGCACCGTCATGCGCCCGATATCCTGCCCGAAGTCGAGGATGATCTGCCGTGCCT
>NZ_FODB01000015.1 GCF_900110265.1 Vreelandella aquamarina
CTGGCTACCGACACCGTGAGGTGTCGGGATGGGCGAACAGGAGTCAGCAGAGGCCATATTAGGCTCTCTAACCAAGAGCTGAAGGGCTGAACCTGTCACGAGTGGATAGTTGACCACTCTCTGATGTGTACGAGCAGAAGCCTCCCCGGAGGGCTCTCGATAACTGTATGGCGGGCCGGAAGCCCAAAGACTGTCGAAGCGCTCAGAGCACACAGGCGAGCGAATTCAGCGGAACGAAGCTCAGCCCGATAATGGGGGACAGGAACCGCCGTGGTACGGATCCGTTTGCCCGGTGGTGTGAGAGGACGGGGGAGGCGACTCCCCCTCCTACTCGATTGGGGGCCTGACACGAGTCAAATGAAGGACTTCATCAGCCGATAAGATGAGCTACGCTAGTAGAGATCACCGTTTTCAGCTTGTGCTAATAAACGCTAATAAATAAAGCTTAGGTCAGGCGAAAACAACACTGGGCAATATGCCTGGAGGAGAACACGCCATGCAAACTCTCATATCGGCTGCTCTGCAGTTTCCTACCATCGTATTTACCTTCCTGTTGGCGCTGATCGCGCTCTATTGGCTGCTGGTGCTCATTCGGCTAGCCCCTCTAGAGCTTTTCGAGCGTGACAGCTTGCGCGATGATCATATGGCCAGCACCTTGGTATCGCTTGGGTTTGCCGGGGTTCCCGCGACGCTGGCGCTCAGCTTCTTGATGCTCATTGCCGGTGCGTTATCACTAGCCGTCGAGCTGCTCGCTCTGCGATGGATGCCGCTTGGATTGCTCAGGGTGCCGGTCGGGGTGTTGGTCGTGTGGGCTGCGCTCGCGGTAGCTTCCCCCATCGCTGCCGCTTTATGCCATGCGCTGCAGCGTGCGTTGCACCGTTATCAACCCTTCAAACGTCGCTGTCTGCTGGGCGCTACCGTCGTGGTGGCAGAGCGCCAAAACGACGAATCTGCCAGCGCTACGCTGCTCAATGAACCCAGCAGTACGGTCACATTGCACTGTAAAGCCGGGGACTGCCCGCAGCCGGGTGAGCGCCGTGTGTTGGTGAAGTATCTAGCCAAGGAAGGGGCATACCGCAGCGTGCTAGAGCAGCACTATCTGGATACATGGGTGCGTATCAATAAGCTTCGTTTGCAGCACAAGCAGCATCTTAACGGATACTCCACCTAACGGCTGCCTTCAGCGATGAAACCAGCGCTGCCACTGTCTCGTCAGCCAGGTCAATAGGGTGGGCGCAGCGGTGGCGGCACGTTCGCGATGTGTGCGTGCAGGCGCGTCGAGGAAGTGGCGTATGGGCGTGACCTGTTCGGGCGTGTTGAGCATCGGAGCGTGGCCGCATCCTGTGACGGTCAAGGTCGTCAAGGTAGGCTGGACCTCGGCCATCTTGGGTAGCGTCTCGGCATCCAATAGGGTCGATGTCTCTCCGCGAATCACCATCAGCGGGCAGCGAATGTTGGCCCAGTCGGCCCAGGTGTCTCTGGGGGTGTCGTGGATAAACTGTTCGCCAATGCGCGGGTCGAAGTGGTAGGTCCAGCTTCCGTCGGGTAGGCGGCGTGCGCTGTTCAAGGCCAGCTCTCGCCACTCCTCCTCGCAGGTGATACCAAAACTGGCGTAATGCTGGGTAAGTTCTGCTTTTAAGTCGGCAAAGTTGTTGAACCGATGTGTCACGCCAAAGTAGCTCGATAAGGCGATCAGCCCCTCTTTATTCAGCTCGGGCCCCACGTCGTTGAGTATCAGCCGTGAAATGCGCGAGCGGTGCTGTGCGTCTGCTGCGATCAACATGCCCAGCAGGCCGCCCATGGACGTCCCCAGCCAGTCCACCTGGTCGAGTTCGTAATGATCCAGTAACGCAACGGCAATGGTGATGTAGTGACTGTAGAGATAGTCATGGGCGGGAAACAGCGACCAGCTGGAGAGTCCGCGACCCGGAGTGTCTGGGGCGATGATGCGCCACTCGCTGCCCAGCTCTCTCGCCAGCGCGGCGAAATCACCGCCGTGGCGGGCAAGCCCGTGCCAAGCGATCAGAGTGCGCGTTGCTTTTGGGTTCCAAATGCGTACGGCCACGTCCAACTCGCGTACGCGGATAAATTCCAAAGCATCCATACTGGGCTCCTTTCATGAGATAGCTCCAGTATAGGCGATTTGTTGCAGTGCAATAGAGAAGGAAAGTCATCTCAGCGGTGGAGCATGGCCATTAAAGCGTCAATCAACACTCCGCCGCGCTCGCGTAGGGAAAACGCATCGGGATTACGTAGCCAGTCGTGAAACAGGCCGCCAAGAGTAGACTGCATGAGCCTCGTGGCAATCTCCGGTGTTATATCATCGCGTAATAGCTGCTGCTGTTGGGCGAGCTGAAACACCAGAAGCATCTCGTCGAAGCATTCTTCGGCAATTTCATCCTGCATTTCGATGGGGTTGATATCGCTAAAGAACTCACAGCGATGCAGCAGAATCGATAGGATGCGCTGGTGAGAGGGCTGCTCCAAACGGTTCAGGCCCGCATGGCAGGCAAGACGGATGGCATCGAGTGGTGACACCGTGGGGTCGGCGTTACTGACCTCTTCCATCAACGACTGAAATGGCATGCGCACCCGCTGTACCAGCGCCATGAAAAGGTCACCCTTGTTTTTGAAGTGCCAATAAACGGCACCTCGGGTAAGGCCAGCATGGCGAGCAATTTGCTCCAATGACGTGCGCGCAACGCCTTTTGCGAAAAACACCTCTTCAGCAGCATCCAACAGCGCTTCGCGAGTTGCCGCAGCCTCCGCTTTGGTTTTTCTTACCATGAAACCGTAACCTCGATATCGACACGTGATCGCTATATTTTATCTGAAGTATCGCCTCTTTTACATTCAAAAATGTATGGATAAGCTGTTTAAGTTGATAATGTAGGTTAGGAAGCTCGTCATTTAGTCTTAAAAAGCGTATAAAACGTATTTGAAAACGCTGTTTGAAAACGCTTTGGTCACCATGTGATGTGACCGGGGAAGCACTGCTTCAACGCACGTTTAAGGAATTGCAATGGCGCGAGCACCTTTCACTCTAGCTGGGCATACCATACTGCCCGGCCAACGGTTACAGATCGATGTGCCGGTGGCACGCCTCTACACCCACACACCGCTGCATATTCCCGTCGAGGTGGTGCATGGCCGCAAAGAGGGGCCGGTCATGCTGGTCTGTGGCGGTATCCATGGGGATGAAATCAACGGTGTGGAAATCGTGCGGCGCGTACTGCGCTCGAAGTCCATCAACAGCCTGCGCGGAACACTGATTGCCGTGCCGGTGGTCAATGTCTTCGGTTTCTTGCAGCAGACCCGCTATCTGCCCGACCGCCGCGACTTGAACCGCTGCTTTCCAGGCAGCGAGAAGGGCTCGCTGGGGGGGCGTATCGCCGCGCTGTTCAGAGATGAGATCGTCGATCATGCGACGCATATCATCGACCTGCACACGGGGGCGATTCATCGCACCAACCTGCCGCAAATTCGTGCGCAGTTGACCCCTGGCAGCGAAACCGAGCGCATGGCCGATGCCTTTGGAGCCCCGGTCATTCTGAATGCCGAACTGCGGGAAGGCAGCCTGCGCCACTATGCCCAGAACCTGGGCATTCCCGTGCTGACCTATGAAGCCGGTGAGGCATTACGTTTCGACGAGTGGGCGATTGCGCCTGGCGTCAAGGGCATCCTCAGGGTCATGCGCCGACTGGGCATGCTGAGTGGCGAGCAGCGCCGCCGTACCCCTGCCCCCGCCGAGCTGGCCAATGGCTCAAGCTGGGCGCGCGCACCCATCGACGGTATCTTGCGCCCCAAGGTGCGCTTGGGGGCGCGAGTGGCCAAAGGCGAGGTGCTTGGCAAAGTGGCAGATCCATTCGGCAACGATGAAGACGAAGTGCGCGCCATGGCGGACGGCATCGTCATCGGCATGAGCCGCTTACCGCTTGCCAACGAAGGAGAGGCGCTTTACCACATTGCCCGTTTCGACGAGATCGAAGAAGCCGAGACAGCCATCGAAAGCTTCCAGTCCAGCCTGACGCCTCCACCAGACGCGCTGTATTGACGTTACTTCTATAGCTATCAACTATTAAAGCAATAGCCCTATAACCAGCGCCATGGATGGCGCGACGCTGGCTTGTTGACTATACCTGTATGGGTGCCGTTTTAGCTTACGTTAAAAAGCAGTAGCGGTGATTTCCAGTGGTACAGACCGTACCATGTCGAGTGTGACAAGGAGGAAGAGCAATGAGCAGTGGTAGCCAGCATCCCACCACCAACGAAGCAGGTATTCCGGTAGCGAGCGATGAGCATTCGCTGTCGGTAGGCGCGGATGGTCCGATCGTGATGCACGATCACTACCTGATGGAGCAAATGGCGGCGTTTAACCGGGAAATGATTCCCGACCGGCAGCCCCATGCGAAAGGCAGTGGCGCTTTTGGTCACTTTGAAATCACTCAAGACGTTAGCCAATACACCAAAGCAAAATTTCTGCAGCCAGGCGCGAAGACCGATGTCCTCATTCGCTTTTCCACTGTAGCAGGGGAGAGCGGTAGCCCGGATACATGGCGCGATCCGCGCGGCTTCTCGATCAAGTTCTACACCGAAGAAGGTAACTTCGACATGGTGGGTAACAACACCCCCGTGTTCTTTGTTCGCGACCCAATGAAGTTCCAGCACTTTATCCATTCCCAAAAGCGTCGCGCCGATAATGGCTTGCGCGACCACGACATGCAGTGGGATTTTTGGACGCTGGTGCCTGAATCTGCTCACCAAGTGGCTTGGCTTATGGGCGACCGCGGCGTTCCCGCCACCTGGCGGCACATGAACGGCTACTCCAGCCATACCTATATGTGGGTAAACGCAGAAGGCGAGCGGTTTTGGGTGAAGTATCACTTTAAAACCGATCAAGGTATCAAGTGCATGACCCAGGAACAGGCTGACCAGATGGCCGGCAGCGATGCGGATTACCACCGCCGCGACCTATTTGAGGCGATCAAGCGCGGGGATTACCCCACCTGGACGCTGCACATGCAGATCATGCCGTTTGAGGATGCCAAGACCTACCGCGTTAATCCCTTCGATCTGACCAAGGTGTGGTCACACAAAGATTACCCCTTGATCGAAGTGGGTAAACTGACGCTCGACCGTAACCCTACCGATTTCCATAGCGAAATCGAGCAGGCCGCGTTCGAACCCAACAACATGGTGCCCGGCACCGGGCTGTCGCCGGATAAAATGCTCTTGGCTCGTTCTATTTCCTACGCCGATGCCCACCGTGCGCGGTTAGGGGTGAACTACAAGCATATTCCGGTTAATACGCCCAAGAGCCCCGTGCATAGCTATACCCAGGGCGGCGCGATGCGCATTCGTCACTCTACCGACCCGGTGTACACGCCCAATAGCAAAGGCGGCCCCAAGGCAGATGGGCAGCGCTACCCGGAAGATGCGGTGTGGTCGACGGATGGGCAATTCGTACGCACCGCGTACACGCTGCGCAAAGATGACGACGACTGGAGCCAAGCGCACACCCTGGTGCGTGAGGTGATGGACGATGCCCAGCGTGACCGGTTGGTTTCCAACGTGGTGGGGCACCTTTCCGGTGGCGTCACCGAGCCGGTGTTGGAGCGCGCGTTTGAGTATTGGCGCAACATCGATCAAGAAGTAGGCGAGCGTATTGAGCAAGGCGTTCGCGCGCAGTAGCCTCCCAAAAGAAAACGCCCAACGATAAAATCGCTGGGCGTTCGTTAAACCGCCAGCCTGTTGGTCGTTAGGTCACGGGCTGGCGGTTTGTTTGCTCGTCGAGAGGCTCCGCTTCGAACTCAGGCTCACGAACCAAGCCGAGCGCGTCATCAAACAAGCGTAAGCCTGCACCCTCTTTATGTGCGTGCTCCGAGAGATGACGACGGAACCGACGCCCGCCAGGGCAGCCCTGAAAAAGCCCCAGCAAGTGGCGAGTGATATGGTTCAGCTTGGCACCTTCATCCAACCGCTGCTGAATGTATGGGCGAAACGCCGTGGCCGCTTCCAAGCGTGTACGCACCGGGCCCGGCTCGCCAAAGAGCTGCTCATCCACGCCTGCCAATAACCACGGATTTTGGTACGCCTCACGACCCACCATCACGCTATCCACCTGCTCAAGTTGCGCTTGGCACTCCGCCAGGGTTTTAATCCCGCCGTTGATACCAATATGCAGCTCAGGATGGCTCTGCTTTAGCCGGTGCACTCTTGGGTAATTCAGCGGCGGAATATCGCGATTCTCTTTCGGCGATAGCCCCTGAAGCCACGCCTTTCGGGCGTGCACGGTAAATACTTCACAGCCTGCTGAGGCCACAATATCAATAAACCGCGCTAAATCCGCGTCTTCATCCTGGTCATCAATACCAATACGGCACTTCACCGTGACCGGAATCGACACCGCCGCCTGCATGGCCTTCACCGCCGCCGCCACTTTTTCGGGATGGCCCATCAGGCACGCGCCAATCATATTGTTCTGCACCCGGTCGCTGGGGCAGCCAACGTTTAAGTTGACCTCATCATAGCCCCACGCCTGCGCAATCGCTGCGCACTCCGCCAGCTCACCCGCATCGCTGCCCCCCAACTGCAAAGCAATCGGATGCTCCACCTCGCTATAGCCCAAAAAGCGCTCCCGGGGAGAGCCGTGCAGCACCGCACCGGTGGTCACCATCTCGGTATATAGCAGCGCCCGCTTGGTTAACGTGCGCGCGAAGGCGCGGTAATCTCGGGTCGTCCAATCCATCATAGGGGCGACGGAGAATCGGCGTGCCATGTCTGCTGGGCTTTGTTTCTTCATATCAATCACTTGCATCATAAGATGCTATCTATAAGTCATGCTCTATGTACCACTAATGTACCAATAGCAAGTTTCTTGCCGTGTAGCGAAAAGCGGTGGTGCACCATGGCTATGTATTCGAAGGGGCATCGTTGACGTGCGATTGTACGCAAGAAGCTATGAACAGTACAAAGCTAAGCTATCTCTGTACGACCGTTGAGGTCCTAACACTGTGGACCCCTTGGAGAGGCATGGCGTCTCTAAGAAGGGGTGAGGGGTCTGTCTCAATTATCGCGCAGCCCTCATCAGCTCTTATAAACCCCTGCATCACTTTGCGTATTTTGTGGTCAAAAGCGGTATGGTGAGAGCCCGAGAGAGGCAGCATTACGCCTATTACAGAAGATGAGGAGTCGTTATGGGGAAAACGCTAGGTTATGTTGGCGTGGCGCTAGTGGGTACCCTGCTGCTGTCCGGCTGTAGTGGGCCTGAGGAAGAGGTCGCACAGCACCAGCCACACTCAGTGGCCGAAGAGCGTGCTTCTGAACCTGAGCCGTCTGCACAACAGGTTGAGCCGCTCAATGTAATGATTTCAACCGCTGCTTTTTTACGTCCAGACCGGCGTTTGATGGTGGAAGGCGAAACCAATCTGCCAAATGATGCCCAGCTACAAGTAGTGGTAGAGCGAGAAATTAGCCGCGTACGCTGGCAAGAGCGTACACGTGTGGTGAATGGTAAATTTGAAGCTGGCCCACTAGGCTCTGGCAGTGGCTTACCGGATGGCAATTATCTTGTCACCGTGCAGTTAGGTGAGGCTGCCGTTCAGCCAGAAAGCGTGCAGGCGCGCATTGGTACCCAGGGTGAATACTTGGCGGGAGAGCTCATCAGCCAGTCCCGCCATGGGTTAGGGCAGGTAGCCACCTACTCGCGCCGTTTCTTGGTAGGCAGTGAACCAAGACGGACCCGCGACCAGGTGGACGTTATTGAGGACAAGTAGGGATGGGGAGGTAGATGCTTTAGGCAGGACACCAGTGTGCTAACAACACCGCATGAATCGAGGTGTCAGTGGGCGCTTTGGAGAAGTGCTCAATGACAAATCGGCCATCACGCTGGATGAGATAGTGGCCTGCTTTATGAAACACATGCGTTGGGCCAAGCAACAGCAAATCACCAGAGGCTACTGGTGAAAAATCCGTTTCTTTGCCAGGGGTGGCCATCACGCAAGGTGCTTTCCAGTCAATCTTCAACGGCAGATGATGCGGTACGGTAATGGTCGTTGCCTGAACCTGTTCCCAGGGGAGGGGACCAGTATGGGTCAGGGTCAACAGTTGAGGCGCACTGTCACCTTCCAAAAGGGTCGCCAGCGAGCAATCAAGGGCATCGGCGAGCGCTACTAAGCGTTCATGACCGATCTGCTTGATCGCCCCGGACTCCCAATAAGAAATGGTGACATCTGACACGCCAACTTTACGTGCAAGGGCAGCTTTGTTGAGCTTGGCCCGAAGTCGCAGTTGCTTGATACGTGAGCCTAGCGATTCCATTTCATTTTCCTGTCGATGAGCTAAATCAGCTCGTTGAATGTACTTCCACCTTGATAGGTGGTGCTCTGAACATGCTGAAGATAGTGAGATTCATTCTCATGCATGAACACGAATCATAGGTACTACAACATACTAAGCGATTGTGCTTTAACGCGCATCTTCCTATCTATGTTCTGAGAGCTTTCGATCAGACGCTTTTAAGTCAAACTCGTTCCCTTTCCAATGCTGTTGGTTGTTCTTAGGGTGCGTATAATGGCGCCACGCTTAACTGCTAAAGGGAACTGTTGATGACCGTACGTACTCGTATCGCGCCTTCTCCTACTGGAGACCCTCATGTAGGCACGGCCTATATTGCACTGTTTAATCTCTGCTTTGCTCGCCAGCACGGCGGTCAGTTCATTTTGCGTATTGAAGACACCGATCAAGTACGCTCCACTCCTGAGTCAGAACAGATGATTCTCGACTCATTGCGTTGGTTGGGGCTTGAGTGGGATGAAGGCCCGGATGTAGGTGGTCCCCACGGGCCGTATCGGCAAAGCGAGCGGGGCGATATTTATGCGAAGTATGCCCAGCAGTTGCTAGACGCCGGGCATGCCTTTAAGTGTTACCGCACCAGCGAAGAGCTTGATGAGCTACGCGAGTCACGCAAAGAGGCAGGCCTGCATTTGGCATTGAAGCCAACTGACTTAGCCCTGGACGCAGAAGAGCAATCACGTCGTGAGCAGGAAAGCTGGCCCTATGTGATTCGTATGAACGTGCCCAGCGAAGGCGTGTGTGTGGTTAGCGATATGCTGCGCGGTACGATTGAAGTGGATTGGGCGCAGGTTGATGCTCAGATTCTGATGAAGTCAGACGGTATGCCTACGTACCACTTAGCTAACGTGGTGGACGATCATTTAATGGGCATTACCCACGTGCTGCGTGGTGAAGAGTGGATCAATTCCGCGCCGAAGCATCAACTGCTGTATGAGTACTTTGGTTGGGAAATGCCGCAGCTTTGCCATATGCCGCTGCTGCGTAACCCGGATAAGTCCAAGCTCTCCAAGCGTAAAAACCCAACGTCGATCAATTACTATCGCCGCATGGGCTTTTTACCCCAGGCCGTGACCAACTACCTGGGCCGTATGGGTTGGTCGATGCCTGATGAGCGTGAAAAATTCAGCTTGTCAGAGATGATGGCAGAATTTGATATTCAGCGTGTCTCACTCGGCGGGCCCGTGTTCGACCTAGAGAAATTGACGTGGTTGAACGGTGTCTATATCCGTGAAGACTTGGACGACGACGCACTGCTGCAAGCGCTGCGTGAGTGGGCGTTCAATGATGCCTACGTGAAGCAGATTTTGCCGCAAGTCCGCCCTCGGGTAGAAACGCTCTCCCAGGTTGTTCCGCTGGCGGGCCACTTTTTCTCTGGCTTGCCCACAATCACTAAAGATGATTTTGACAGCGTGAAGCTGGACAACGAAGAGCTAGTGAAACTGCTGCAGTTCCTGGTATGGCGCTTTGAAGGCGTCTCTGCTTGGCATAAAGAAGCGTTGCTGGAGGAAGTCAAAAGTCTGGCAGAACACTTTGAGCTAAAAATGAAGGCCTTCCTGGCACCAGTGTTTATTGCCATTACAGGCAGTACCTCAAGCACCTCGGTGATGGATGCGATGGCTATTCTTGGCTCTGACGTGACGCGTGCACGGCTTCGCCATGCGATTGCCGTATTGGGTGGCGTGTCCAAAAAGCAGGCGAAGCGGTTTGAAAAAGAGTACCGCGACCTGTAAATAATCATCGTCACTGGTGATTGAGAAGAGCGCCGCGCGATCTTAGTGTGAGAGCGCGGCGTTTTCTTCGATAAACAGGCTTGACGAAGATCAGGCGAATCAGTAGTATACGCTCCGTCTTCAAGACATGTGGGGCCTTAGCTCAGCTGGGAGAGCGCAACACTGGCAGTGTTGAGGTCAGCGGTTCGATCCCGCTAGGCTCCACCAATATCAGTTAAGCTGATAGTGCACTGTCGAAGGCTTTTCAGGTCAGATACGTCCCATTCGTCTAGTGGTCTAGGACACCGCCCTTTCACGGCGGTAACAAGGGTTCGAACCCCTTATGGGACGCCACCTCGTTTTGTCTGCTTCCTCAAAATATTCTGATTAGCAAATAGCAATGAGTTTCCTCACTTGCTCTTTTTGCATTCCCGCCATTTAGAACTTGCGTCTATTTCACGCGTTTTTTGTCAATATTGTGCTTGACTTGTCCACTTTTGCATCTTTGTGAAAGGGGTTGTGCACAACCACATAAATATGACGCAAAAAATCAGCTATTTAGCTTAATTTGTTTAAAATCAATGTCTTACGTTAGGTTAAAAAATGATCAATTTAAGGCTGGGTCACTGTTCATGGCGATTGTGGGGCGTTTTCTAGTGGTTGTGAACAGGGTTATCCACAGATAGTGTGGAAAACCCTGTCCAGGCTGGCAGTGCTAAAAAGTCAAGCGTTATTCAGGCTTGCGCAGCCGTTTCAATAGCGATGAAGTATCCCAGCGGCCACCTTCCATGCGCTGTACATCCGCATAAAACTGGTCGACTAGAGCGGTAACGGGGAGGGTGGCATTTAGCCTACGTGCTTGCTCTAGGCAAATGCCCAAATCCTTGCGCATCCAGTCCACCGCGAAGCCGTGGTTATACTCATTGGCGATCATTGTTTTGTGGCGGTTCTCCATTTGCCAGGAGCCAGCCGCTCCTTTGGAGATGACGTCAATCACTTGATGCTGGTCTAGTCCTGCCTGTTCCGCAAAATGCAGTCCTTCCGCTAGCCCTTGCACTAAACCGGCAATACAGATTTGGTTCACCATCTTGGTGAGCTGACCGCTGCTGGCAGTTCCCATCAGTGTGACGGCGCGGGCGTAGTGGTTGAGAAAGGGCGCCACAGTGTCGAAGTGGTTTTGCTCGCCGCCGCACATAATCGTTAGCGCGCCGTTCTCGGCCCCCTGTTGGCCGCCAGACACCGGTGCATCAATAAATGCAACGCCTTTCTCTCGGCAAGCTGCGTCCAGCTCCAAGGCCAGATCGGCCGACGCGGTGGTGTGGTCTACTAGGTAGCTGCCGCTCATCATGGTGCTGAGAGCGCCGTCTGGCCCGGTGGTTACTTGGCGAACATCGTTGTCATTTCCCACGCATACCAACACTAAATCAGCGCCCTCAGCCGCTTCGGCGGGTGTTGAATGAGCCGTGCTGCCAAACGCCTTGGCCCATGCCTCTGCCTTGCTGGCAGTACGGTTGTAAACGCGAGTGGTAAGGCCTTGTTTGGCAAGGTGGCCGGCCATAGGGTAGCCCATTACGCCTAGGCCAATAAAAGCAACAGTGGTAATAGATCGCATAAAACACCTTTGTTGTTGGTAGGAAGCAAACAAAAGGCCACCCGTGGGTGGCCTTTGTCATCCTATGCGTGCATTAGCGCGTTAGCCGCCAATCACTTGGTAGGATAGTCACGTTTTTCGTGACCGATATACAGCTGGCGCGGGCGGCCGATTTTGTAGCTTTCGCTGAGCATTTCGTGCCAGTGAGAGATCCAGCCAATGGTGCGCGATACTGCAAAGATCACAGTGAACATATTGGTCGGAATACCCATGGCTTTCAGGATGATGCCTGAATAGAAGTCAACGTTCGGGTACAGTTTACGCTCGATGAAGTATTCATCTTCCAGGGCGATCTGCTCCAGGCGCTTGGCAATTTTGAGCTGCGGGTCATCGGCCATACCGAGTTCGGCCAGTACTTCGTCGCAGGTCTCTTTCATCACTTTGGCACGTGGGTCGAAGTTGCGGTAGACGCGATGACCGAAGCCCATCAGTTTGAACGGGTCGTTCTTGTCTTTCGCTTTGTCGACGAAGCGCTGAATGTTCTCTTCTGAGTCGTCGCCGATCTCGTCGAGCATGTTCAGCACGGCCTCATTGGCACCGCCATGCGCCGGACCCCACAAGGCCGCAATGCCCGCGCTGATACAGGCAAACGGGTTGGCGCCAGTTGAGCCTGCCAGACGAACGGTCGAGGTAGAGGCGTTTTGCTCGTGGTCCGCATGCAGCATAAAGATGCGGTCCATGGCTTTGGCGTACACCGGATTGATCTTGTACTCCTCGCACGGGTTGCTGAACATCATGTAGAGGAAGTTCTCTGCATAGCTCAGGTCGTTGCGCGGGTAGTTGAAGGGTTGGCCAACGTTGTACTTGTGCGACATTGCTGCCAGGGTCGGCATTTTAGCAATGAGGCGAATAGCGCTGATCACCCGATCTTCTTCCTGAGTAATGTCCATGTGATCATGGTAGAAAGCGGCAAGGCCGCCTACCACACCACACAGAATCGACATCGGGTGCGCATCGCGGCGGAACCCTTTGAAGAAGTTGTTGATCTGGTCATGCACCATGGTGTGATTGCGAATGCGAGATTCGAAATCAGCATACTGCTCATCATTGGGAAGCTCGCCAAACAGCAGGGTGTAACAAACTTCTACAAAGTTCGACTCTTTCGCCAGTTGTTCAATGGGGTAGCCGCGGTGCAGCAGTACGCCCTTGCCGCCATCGATATAGGTGATTGCGGACTGGCAGGAAGAGGTGGCCATGAAGCCGGGATCGTAGGTAAACAGGCCTTCAGCACCTAGGCCGCGCACGTCGATGACGTCGGGGCCAAGTGTGCCGGAATACATGGGTAGTTCGATCGTCTTGTCGAGACCGTCTACCGTCAATGTCGCTTTCCTGTCAGCCATGATGGCCTCCTTTCGAGTTCGGTTTGGGACGTAAAGTCGTTGTTTCGCATGCCGCGCCGGCGAAAAGGCTTGCCCACTATAGAAGCGTGCGACATTTTGTCAATTAGCCGTAATGCTAGACATGCTTGTACGGGATGTGCGGTTTTGGATAATAATTGTATATGATTAACTAGGATCTATAGTACCGAAGTGACAGAGGGTTGACGATACGTTAACAGGCTTATCAAGCCGTCCATCTAATGTCACTATAACCATGCTGCATCGCAAAATCGACTCAGACCATTGGCTATTTTCTTGCACCATGGTCGAGTTCAGTCTGAGTTCGGTTTGTCAGCAGGGGCTAAGGTTCTTATAATCCACGGCGCGCGACCGGCAGGTAGGTGGTCGTGCCCGACTTGGCAACGGCCGAGCCCCTTCCAGCAACCACTGCCCGCTCGGGCTATGCCCGACCTGTCGCTGAGCGGGCCAAGAGAGTGTGTATAACGCCGTGAATAGCAAACGACCCGTAAACCTAGATCTAACGACGATACATTTCCCACTACCGGCGCTAACGTCGATTACACACCGTATCACGGGTGTGATCCTGTTCGTTGGCCTGATTTTCGCTTTTTGGGCGTTGGGTAAATCCCTGTCATCTCCGGCTGGCTTCGATGCTGTCAGCAGTGCCTTAGCCAACAACTTCTTTGCCAAGCTCGTTGCGTGGGGGCTGCTGTCTGCCTTGGCATTCCACTTTGTGGCAGGCATCAAGCACCTGCTGATGGACGCCAATATTGGGGTGACCTTAGAAGGTGGCGTTAAAAAAGCACAGGCTACTGTGGTAGTGAGTGCAGTTCTGATTATTCTGGCAGGAGTTTGGGTATGGTAACCAATATCACAAGTTTTGGCCGTAGCGGGCTGTCCGACTGGCTGATGCAGCGCGTTTCTGCGGTCATCCTGGCCCTTTACACGGTTTTCGTTGTTGCCTACCTGCTGTTTAATCCGAACCTGGACTACTACACCTGGAGCGGGCTGTTCGAGCAAACGTGGATGCGCATTTTCTCGCTGCTGGCGTTTGTCTCTATCGCTGCGCACGCCTGGATCGGTTTGTGGACCGTCACCACCGATTACCTCAAGTCCACTCGCCTGCGCGTGGGTGCCCAGACGCTGATCATTCTGGCCATCTTCGTGTACCTGGTGTGGGGCATTCAAATTCTGTGGGGAGCTTGATACATGTCTAACCTTCGTAGCCTGACATTCGACGCCATTATCATCGGTGGTGGTGGCTCTGGCCTGCGTGCTGCGCTTGAACTGGCAAAATCTGGTAAGAAGACAGCCGTACTGTCCAAAGTGTTCCCGACACGCTCTCACACGGTTTCTGCTCAAGGCGGTATTACCTGTGCGATTGCCTCCGCCGACCCGAACGACGACTGGCGCTGGCACATGTATGACACCGTCAAGGGCGGCGACTATATCGCTGACCAAGACGCTGCCGAGTACATGTGTTCGGAAGGCCCCAAGGCCGTCTTCGAACTCGAGCACATGGGCCTACCGTTCTCGCGTTTCGACAATGGCCGCATCTATCAGCGTCCGTTCGGTGGTCAGTCCAAGAACTTTGGTGAAGGTGGTCAGGCCGCACGTACCTGCGCCGCCGCCGACCGTACCGGTCACGCGCTGCTGCACACCCTTTACCAGAACAACCTGAAGAACAACACCACGTTCCTGAACGAGTGGTACGCGGTGGATCTGGTCAAGAACGCCAACGGTGACGTGGTGGGCTGTATCGCCATGTGTATCGAAACCGGCGAAGTGGTGCACGTCAAGTCGAAAGCCACCGTGCTGGCGACCGGCGGTGCCGGACGCATCTACGCGTCGACCACTAACGCCCTGATCAACACCGGTGACGGTATCGGCATGGCGCTACGCGCCGGCTTCCCGATGCAGGACATGGAAATGTGGCAGTTCCACCCGACCGGTATTTACGGTGCGGGCACGCTGGTCACCGAAGGTTGCCGTGGTGAAGGTGGCTACCTGGTCAACAAGGATGGCGAGCGTTTCATGGAGCGCTACGCGCCCAACGCCAAAGACCTGGCAGGCCGCGACGTCGTTGCGCGCTCCATGGTGATGGAAATTCTCGAAGGCCGCGGCTGTGGTGATAAGGGCGACCACGTGTTCCTGAAGTTGGATCACCTGGGCGAAGAAGTGCTTGGTAAGCGTCTGCCGGGTATCGTAGAGCTCTCCAAGACCTTCGCTCATGTTGACCCGGCGAAAGACCCGATTCCGGTCGTCCCGACCTGCCACTACATGATGGGCGGTATCCCGACCAATATTCATGGTCAGGCGATCACCCAGGACGAGAGCGGTAACGACAAGATCGTCAACGGTCTGTTCGCGTGTGGCGAAGCTGCCTGTGTATCGGTACACGGTGCTAACCGCTTGGGCGGTAACTCGCTGCTGGATCTGGTGGTCTTCGGTCGCGCTGCGGGCATGTTCATCGAAGGCGCGCTGAACGAAGGTATCGAGTATCTGGACGCTTCCGAGTCAGACATCGAATTCGCCATGAAGCGTATTACGCGCTGGAACGAGTCTGAAGAGGGCGGCGAAAGCATTCCTGAGCTGAAAGCCGAGCTTCAAGACATCATGCAGAACTCTTTCGGTGTATTCCGTGAAGAGAAAAACATGCAGGAAGGTGTCAAAAAGCTAGCGGAACTGCGTGGCCGTATTGCCAATGCGCACCTGCCGGACAAATCCAATGTATTCAACACTGCTCGTGTTGAGGCGCTGGAGCTGGACAACCTGATGGAAGTGGCAGAAGCAACGGCGATTGCTGCCCTTGAGCGTAAAGAGAGCCGTGGTGCCCACTCGCGCTACGACTACCCAGACCGTGATGATGTCAACTGGCTGAAACACTCGCTCTACTTCCCAGCAACTAAAGAGCTGAAGAAGCGCGACGTTAACTTCAAGCCGAAAACTGTTGATACGTTCGAGCCTAAGGTTCGTACCTACTAATCTCCGCACTGACGAGAGGGAGTCACCATGTCCAATCTTCAGGTATCCGTATACCGCTACAATCCGGAAACCGACTCCGCGCCTTATATGCAGGAGTTTCAGGTCGATACCAAAGGCCGTGATCTGATGGTGCTGGATGTTTTGCACCTGATGAAAGAGCAAGATAGCGGTTTAGCCTATCGCCGTAGCTGCCGTGAAGGTGTATGCGGTTCCGATGGCATGAACATGAACGGCAAAAACGGCTTGGCATGCATCACGCCGCTGTCCGATGTTGTGAAAAACAACAAACTGACGCTGCGCCCGCTGCCTGGCCTCCCGGTCATCCGTGATATGGTGGTTGACATGGGTCTGTTCTATAAGCAGTACGAGCGTATTCAGCCGTACCTGCAGAACGATACGCCAGCGCCAGCCATTGAGCGTCTGCAGTCGCCGGAAGAGCGCGACAAACTGGATGGTCTGTACGAGTGTATTCTGTGTGCGTGCTGCTCGACTTCATGCCCGTCGTTCTGGTGGAACCCGGACAAGTTCGTGGGCCCGGCGGGTCTGCTGCAGTCATACCGCTTCCTGGCCGACAGTCGCGATACCGCCACGCGTGAGCGTCTGACCAGCCTGGAAGACCCGTTCTCGGTGTTCCGTTGCCGTGGCATCATGAACTGCGTGGCGGTATGCCCGAAAGGTCTGAATCCGACCCGTGCAATTGGTAAAATTCGTGAAATGTTGCTCGCAGATGCGACGTAACTCATTAATCCTGTGAAAAAAAGCGACTACCACATAAGTTGCATCACAAAGCTACTTAAATCGTGGCGCTTCGCTTGTTATCATAGGGGCTGTCATGGTGCGGCGACGCGCCGCACCATGGATCAGCCAAGTTTAAAAGCCGGTGCGACGAGTACCGGCTTTTGAGCATGAACTGGTAATGAAACGCGTCATCATACGTGTATGAAAAAGGGCTACCGGCCTCAGGTCGGCGCCGCCGGCAAACGTCCCGCCCCGCCGGCAGGGCAATAGCGATGTCGTTGCACGCATGCAGCGATGCCGATACCACCCCATCAGTGCAGGGTGACCGAGAGATGCAACAAGGCATAATGGAGTTGATGTGGCGTTCCTCTCACGTTAGTGGTGGCAATGTCCACTACGTGGAAGCGCTTTACGAGCAGTACCTCGCCGATCCTGATTCTGTCTCAGACGAGTGGCGCAGCTATTTCGATCAGTTGCCGCGTGCTGAAGGCAGTGCCTCCCACGATGTTCCACTAAGCCCCATTCGTGATCAGTTCTACCAGCTTGGCCGTGAAAGGCGCCCAGGCCGGGTAGTCGCCGCGTCCGACAGCGGTGAAAACAAAAAGCAGATTAAAGTCCTGCAGCTGATTAACGCGTATCGCTTCCGTGGCCATCAAAAGGCCAATATCGACCCGCTTGGTCTGCGTAACCCTACCCCCGTCCCCGACCTCGACCTGTCATTCCATCAGCTATCCAAGGCTGATCTTGATACCGAGTTCCAGACAGGTTCTTTCTTCCTGGGTGTTGATAAAGCACCGTTGCGCGAGATCGTCGATGCGCTGGAGCAGACCTACTGCCGCTCCATCGGCTGCGAAATCATGCACATCGTGGATACCGAAGAGAAGCGCTGGCTGCAGCGTCGTTTCGAATCGGTACGCAGCGCGCCCAAGTTCAGCGATGACGTGCGCAAGCACGTACTGGAACGCCTGACGGCTGCGGAAGGCCTGGAAAATTACCTGGCCTCCAAGTACCCGGGTACCAAGCGCTTCGGCCTGGAAGGTGGCGAGTCGTTCGTACCGATGATGGACGAACTGATTCAGCGCGCCGGTGGCTATGGCACCAAGGAAGTCGTGATCGGCATGGCCCACCGTGGCCGCTTGAATCTGCTGGTCAACATCCTGGGCAAGAACCCTGCGGATCTGATCGACGAGTTCGATGGCAAGAAAGTCATCGAGCGTGGTTCTGGTGACGTGAAATACCACCAGGGCTTCAGCTCCAACGTCATGTCGCCTGGTGGCGAAGTCCACCTGGCCATGTCGTTCAACCCGTCGCATCTCGAAATCGTCGCGCCGGTGGTGGAAGGCTCGGTACGTGCCCGCCAGGATCGCCGCAATGACGCTGACGGAAGCAAAGTGCTGCCGATCAATGTTCATGGCGATGCCGCCTTCGCGGGACAGGGTGTGGTCATGGAGACATTCCAGATGTCTCAGACCCGCGCCTACAAGACCGGTGGCACGGTACACATCGTCATCAACAACCAGGTGGGGTTCACGACCTCCAACCCGGCCGATGCACGCTCCACCGAATACTGTACTGACATTGCCAAGATGGTTCAGGCGCCGATCTTCCACGTCAACGGCGATGATCCGGACGCGGTCATTCACGCCACCCAAGTGGCCCTGGATTACCGTCAGCAGTTCAAGAAAGACGTCGTCATCGACCTGGTGTGCTACCGCCGTCGCGGCCATAACGAGGCCGACGAGCCATCGGGCACCCAGCCGCTGATGTACGCCAAGATCAAGGATCACCCCTCCTCACGCACGCTGTATGCGCAGCGCCTGATCGAGCAGGGCGTGCTGTCCGAAGACGACGCCAAAGCCATGGTGGAAACCTACCGCGATGATCTCGTGGCAGGCAATCACGTGGCCAACGCGCTGGTTCAGGAACCCAACAAGTCGCTGTTCGTCGACTGGGCTCCCTACCTGGGCCATGAGTGGACCGGCAATGCCGACACCACCTTCGACATGAAACGCCTGCAACAGCTGGCGGCGAAGATGTGTGAAATCCCCGACGGTGTCGATGTTCAGCGTCAGGTCGCCAAAATCTACGAAGACCGACGTAAAATGCAGGCGGGTGGCATGGGGCTCAACTGGGGCTTTGCCGAAACGCTGGCCTACGCCACGTTGCTCGACCAAGGTCATCCTATCCGCATCACCGGGCAGGATGTGGGGCGTGGGACGTTCTCCCACCGTCACGCGGTCGTGCACAACCAGAAAGACGGGTCGACCTATGTGCCGCTGCAGAATATGGCCGACGGTCAGCCGCGCTTTACCATCCACGACTCCTTCCTATCAGAAGAAGCCGTGCTGGCATTCGAATACGGCTACTCGACCACCGCCCCGAATGACTTGGTTATTTGGGAAGCGCAGTTTGGTGACTTCGTCAACGGCGCTCAGGTGGTAGTGGATCAGTTCATCTCTTCCGGGGAGACCAAGTGGGGTCGCCTGTGCGGCTTGACCATGCTGCTGCCTCATGGCTATGAAGGCCAAGGGCCCGAGCACTCTTCTGCCCGTCTAGAGCGCTTCTTGCAGCTGTGCGCCGAGCACAACATGCAGGTGTGCGTACCGACGACGCCAGCGCAGATTTTCCACCTGCTGCGCCGCCAAGTGATTCGTCCGCTGCGTAAACCGCTAGTGGTCATGTCGCCTAAGTCGCTGCTGCGCCACAAAGAAGCAGTGTCGAGCTTGGAAGATCTCGCCTACGGCAAGTTCCACATGGTACTGCCGGATCAAGCGAATCTCGACGCCGACAACGTCACCCGCGTCATTATGTGCGCAGGCAAGGTCTACTACGATCTGGTTAACTGGCGCGCTGAAAACGAGCGTGACGACACGGCGATCATTCGTCTAGAGCAGCTCTATCCCTTCCCGAAAGAAGAGCTTCTGGAAGTGCTCCAGGCGTATGCCAATGTGGAAGACATCGTATGGTGTCAGGAAGAGCCGCTGAACCAAGGCGCCTGGTACTCCAGTCAGCACCACATGCGTACCGTGGCCGATATGTTGAAAGATGGCCTTGGACGTGAGTTGAAATTCGCAGGGCGTCCTGCCTCGGCTGCTCCGGCAGCGGGCTACATGTCCGTCCACACTGAACAGCAGCGCCAGCTGGTGGAAGACGCTTTTAACCTATAAGCGCCCACCGGGTTTAGAGAACACATAAGGGAAACGACATGGCTACTGAGATCAAAGCGCCAACCTTTCCGGAATCCGTTGCCGAAGGCACCGTGGCCGCGTGGCACAAAAAGCCGGGTGACAGCGTCGAACGCGACGAGCTGATCGTTGAAATCGAGACCGATAAAGTGGTACTTGAAGTCGTCGCACCGGAAGCGGGAACCCTGACCGACGTGATGGCCGAAGAAGGCGATACCGTCGAGTCCGAGCAGGTATTGGGCAAGATCGGCGAAGCGAGCGGTGCTGGCAGCAAGAAAGAGAGTGCCGCCAGCGATGACAGCGCCGAGAAGGCCGAGTCCAAAGAAGCCGCCAAGCCAGCCGGAGGCAAGCAGCACGACGTGAAGGCACCTAGCTTCCCCGAGTCCATTCAGGAAGGCACCGTGGCGACCTGGCACAAGAAAGTAGGCGAAGCGGTCAAGCGTGACGAAGTGCTGGCCGACATTGAAACCGACAAGGTCGTGCTGGAAGTCGTAGCGCCTGCCGATGGTGCCCTGGCGGAAATCAAGGCAGAAGAAGGCAGCCAGGTTGAGTCCGAAGCGATTCTGGCAACCTTCGTAGAGGGCGGTGGCAGTGACCAGGCCAGCGCTTCTTCTTCCAGCAGCGCTTCCAGCGACGCTGACGATGAAGGCGCCGATGAGAAGGTGGGTGGCAAAGTGTTGGCACCGGCTGCTCGCAAGATGGTTGCCGAGCACGATCTGGACGTTTCCAAGATCGAAGGTACCGGCAAAGGCGGTCGCATTCTGAAAGAAGACGTTCAGAAAGCCGTCAAGGATGGTTCGGCCAAGAAAGCGGCCAAGTCCTCTGCACCCGCCAAAGCCGCTGCTGCGCCAGCGGTCGAGGGTGAGCGTGCCGAGAAGCGCGTGCCGATGAGCCGTCTGCGTCAAACCATCGCCAAGCGTTTGGTTCAGGCACAGCAGACCGCTGCCATGCTGACCACGTACAACGAAGTGGACATGGGTGCGGTGATGTCGCTGCGTGCCCAGTACAAAGATACCTTCCTGAAGGCCCACGACACCAAGCTTGGTTTCATGGGCTTCTTCGTGAAAGCCGCCTCCGAAGCTCTCAAGCGTTTCCCGGATGTCAACGCCTCCATCGATGGCACCGATATCGTTTACCATGGTTACCAGGACATCGGTGTTGCCGTATCGACGGATCGTGGTCTCGTGGTGCCGGTTCTGCGTGACACTGACAACATGAAAATTGCCGACGTCGAGAAGACGATTGTCGACTTTGGCAAGCGTGCGCGTGACGGTAAGCTCGGCATCGACGAAATGCAGGGCGGCACCTTTACCATCACCAATGGTGGTATCTTTGGCTCGCTGATGTCGACCCCGATCATCAACCCGCCGCAAACCGCTATCCTGGGGATGCACAAGATCCAGGAACGCCCGATGGCGGTGAACGGTAAGGTCGAAATTCGCCCGATGATGTATCTGGCACTCTCTTACGACCACCGCATGATCGACGGCAAAGACGCGGTACAATTCCTGGTTACGATTAAAGAGCTGCTGGAAGACCCGGCCCGTCTGCTGCTAGACGTATAACGAAGCGCGCTGATCCGCCTTCGCTAGTGCTGAGCACGCTGAGTTAATCGCACACAGCCTCCTACCCGCTGTCATCCACCCGGGAGGAGGCCACCAAGCTAAAGGAGCCAACATGGCTGACAAGTTTGACGTGATCGTTATTGGTGCAGGCCCTGGTGGCTACGTAGCGGCTATTCGCGCTGCGCAGCTGGGTTTGAAAGCCGCCTGTGTTGAAAAATGGATCGGTAAAGAAGGTAACGTCGTTCACGGCGGTACCTGCTTGAACGTAGGCTGTATCCCGTCCAAAGCGCTGCTTGAAGCCTCGCACAAGTTCGTCGAAGCCAAGCACGATTTCGACGACATGGGTATCGAAGCCGGCGATGTGACCATGGACGTCAAGAAGATGATGGCGCGCAAGGACAAGATCGTTAAGAACTTGACCGGCGGCATCTCTGGCCTGTTCAAGGCCAACGGCGTGACCGCCATCGAAGGTACCGGTAAAGTGGTGTCTGGCAAGCAGGTTGAGGTGACCGACCTCGACGGCAACACCACCACTTACGACGCCGACAACATCGTCATCGCGGCAGGCTCCGTGCCGGTGGAAATTCCGCCCACGCCGCTGACCGAAGGCCTAATCGTCGATTCCACCGGCGCACTGGAATTCCAGGAAACGCCGAAGCGTCTTGGTGTCATTGGCGCGGGCGTCATCGGCCTGGAACTGGGCAGCGTATGGAACCGTCTGGGTTCTGAAGTCACCGTGCTGGAAGCGATGGACTCCTTCCTGCCGATGGTCGACACCGCGATTGCCAAAGAGACCCAGAAACTGCTCAAGAAGCAGGGGCTGGACATCAAATTGGGTGCCCGTGTGACCGGTTCGGAAGCGAACGGTGACGAAGTCGTCGTCAAGTACACCGATGCCAACGGCGATCAAGAGATGACCTTCGACAAGCTGATCGTATGTGTCGGCCGTCGTCCTTACACCAAAGGCGTTGTGGCCGATGGCGTGGGCGTCGAGCTGGACGAGCGTGGCTTCATCTTCGTGGACGACCAGTGCCGCACCAACGTGCCGGGCGTCTACGCCATCGGTGACTGTGTACGCGGTCCGATGCTGGCGCACAAAGCGTCTGAAGAGGGCATCATGGTGGCGGACATCATCGCTGGCCACAAGGCCGAGATGAACTACGATACCATTCCGAACGTGATCTACACCTTCCCTGAAGTGGCGTGGGTCGGTATGACCGAGCAGGACGCCAAAGCCAAGGGTGTCGAAGTCAAAACCGGTAGCTTCCCGTTTGCGGCCAGCGGTCGTGCTATGGCGAACAACGCCACCGAAGGTAGCGCCAAAATCATTGCGGATGCGGAAACCGACCGTATCCTCGGCATGCACATCGTCGGTCAACACGCGGGTGAAATGATCGCCCAGGGTGTGATCGCGATGGAATTTGGCTCCAGCGCTGAAGACCTCGCACTGACTTGCTACGCGCACCCGACCATGTCGGAAGCCGTACATGAGGCAGCACTTGCGGTAGAAGGCCATGCGATCCATATGGCTAACCGTAAGAAGCGTAAATAATTCGCTAAGCAACAACCAAGCGCCACCGACAGGTGGCGCAACACTTTCAGCCCCACACGGTAACCGTTAGGGAATTGAAAGTACGGGGATGATCAGTGCTTTGCAGGTAGTCTGTCGAGCCAACTGGTCATCGTTCGAGTCACATGCAACCAATGGCATGAATCGATGAACCTTCACGAGTATCAAGGCAAACAGCTGTTTGCTGATTATGGTCTGCCAGTGTCCAAAGGCTTTGCCGTGGACACTCCCGAAGAAGCAGTAGAAGCGTGCAAAAAAATCGGCGGCGACATGTGGGTCGTCAAAGCCCAGGTTCACGCTGGCGGCCGCGGTAAAGCGGGCGGCGTCAAGCTGATCAAGGACCCGGCAGAAGCCAAAACCTTCGCCGAGCAGTGGTTGGGCAAGAACCTGGTCACTTACCAGACTGACGAAAAAGGTCAGCCGGTTGCCAAGATTCTGGTAGAGACCTGCACCAACATCGCCGACGAGCTCTACCTGGGCGCGGTCGTTGACCGTACCACTCGTCGCGTTGTGTTCATGGCCTCCACCGAAGGCGGTGTTGAGATCGAAACCGTCGCCGAAGAGACGCCGGAAAAGATCCTCAAGGCCGAAATCGATCCGCTGGTCGGCGCACAGCCTTACCAGGCGCGTGAGCTGGCGTTCGCGCTGGGTCTGGAAGGCGATCAGGTGAAGCAGTTCACCAAGATCTTCCTGGGTCTCTCCAAGCTGTTCCACGACAAAGATTTGGCACTTCTTGAGATCAACCCGCTGGTCATCACTGACGAAGGCAACCTGCACTGCCTGGACGCCAAACTGGGCCTCGACAGCAACGCCCTGTACCGTCACCCGGACCTGCAGGCGATGCGCGATCCTTCCCAGGAAGATCAGCGTGAAGCCGACGCCGCGAAGTGGGAACTGAACTACGTGGCCCTCGACGGTAACATCGGTTGCATGGTCAACGGCGCTGGCCTGGCCATGGGCACCATGGACATCGTCAACCTGAGCGGCGGCAAGCCGGCCAACTTCCTGGACGTTGGCGGCGGCGCGACCAAAGAGCGCGTCGCAGAAGCGTTCAAGATCATCCTGTCTGACGACAACGTGAAAGCCGTTCTGGTGAACATCTTCGGCGGCATCGTTCGTTGCGACATGATTGCTGAAGGCATCATCGGTGCCGTTGAGCAAGTGGGCGTTAACGTCCCGGTGGTCGTTCGCCTGGAAGGTAACAACGCTGAATTGGGCGCTGAAAAACTGGCGTCTAGCGGTCTGAACATCATCGCTGCTACCAGTCTGACCGACGCGGCTCAGCAGGTTGTAAAAGCAGCGGAGGGCAAGTAATGAGCATCCTGATCGATAAGAACACCAAGGTCATCTGCCAAGGTTTCACCGGTGGCCAGGGCACGTTCCACTCCGAGCAGGCGATTGCCTATGGCACGCAAATGGTCGGTGGTGTGACGCCGGGCAAAGGCGGCCAGACGCACCTGGGCCTGCCTGTTTTCAACACCGTGAAAGAAGCGGTCGAGAAAACCGGCGCAGAAGCCAGCGTGATCTACGTACCGGCACCGTTCTGCAAAGACTCGATCCTTGAAGCTGCGAACGCTGGCATCAAGCTGATCGTGTGCATCACCGAAGGCATCGCGACCCTCGATATGCTCGACGCAAAAGTAAAATGCGACGAGCTGGGCGTACGCCTGATCGGCCCGAACTGCCCGGGCGTGATCACTCCCGGTGAGTGCAAAATCGGTATCATGCCGGGTCACATCCACCAGCCGGGCCGCGTTGGTATCGTTTCCCGCTCTGGTACCCTGACTTACGAAGCCGTTAAGCAGACCACTGACCACGGTTTCGGTCAGTCTACCTGTGTCGGTATCGGCGGCGACCCGATTCCGGGTTCTAACTTCATCGACATCCTGGAGATGTTCGAGAAGGACCCGAAAACCGAAGCGATCGTGATGATCGGCGAAATCGGCGGCACCGCCGAAGAAGAAGCCGCGGCTTACATCAAAGCCAACGTTTCCAAGCCGGTGGTTTCCTACATTGCCGGTGTCACTGCACCTCCTGGCAAGCGCATGGGCCACGCGGGCGCCATCATCTCTGGCGGTAAAGGTACTGCCGATGAGAAATTTGCGGCTCTTGAAGACGCCGGTGTGAAAACCGTTCGTTCTTTGGCGCAAATTGGCGACGCGCTGAAAGAAGTAACCGGCTGGTAAGCCGCGCACTTTCTTCGTGACGCTGAAAAGGGCACCTTGGGTGCCCTTTTTGCATTTGAGGAGGTTAAGTAAAGCGGTGAGGCGGCTAGCGCTGACGCAGCATGCGCGCGCTGTAGAGCAGTAGCAGCGGCGCGCCAGCGGCAAGATACAAGTGGTAGCTAATCAGCCGCCAAACCAACACGGCGGCAGCGGCCTGCTCCCGGCCCATTAAGGGCAGCAGCAAGCTTCCCACCCCCACTTCAGCCGCCCCCGCGCCGCCAGGCAGAAAGCTGAATTGGCTGGCGGCCATGGCCAGCATCTGGGTTAAAAACGTCCAGAGCCAGTCGGCATGCCCCCCGATGCCAATCACCGCTAGGTACAACAAGCTGTAGCGCAGCAGCCAGTGTAGGGTTGTGAGTGCTAGCATCGCTGCCAGCGTGGCTTTGGGTAGCGCCAGCGTCATACGCAGCGCATGGCGACAGCGTAACAGCCGCCGGACCAGCCAGCGCCTGCGGCTAGGGCGAATCCAGGCTAGCCACTGGCGTTGAGTACGCAGCAGCTTGGGTAAGTACCCCATCATCAGCGAGACGCCCACCGCTAACAGCGCCAATCCCAGTAACGAGAGCTGTACCAGCCCCTGGTGTGGCCACTGGGCATCCCCGAAAACCGACATCGCCACCAAACCGCTCAGCATCAGCAGAAAGAACAGCAGGTCGCACCCCTGGTCGATGAGAAACACGGCGGTGCCTTTTGAGGGCGAAAATCCCCGCTGGGCAAGTAATAACAGCAGAGTGGCCGGGCCGCCGCTACCGCCTGGCGTTGCGCAGAGCGCGCACTTCGCCGCCAGCTCGATGCCCAGCGCGCCGCGCTGCCCAAGCTGGCCAGCGCGGCCGTTCAGCATCAGGCGCAGACGGGCAGCATTTAAATTCCAGCATAGCGCCGCCATGGCGATCATTAGAACCAGTAGGCCAATGGGAAACTGCGCCACATGTTCAAACGCTTTGCTGCCCCCTGCAAGCGATGTGAGCACCAGCGGCGCTACCAAGGCAGCCAGCAGTAGAACGCCGTGTAGCGGACGAAAGCGCAGCAGCCGTTGAGGTTTAGCGGCGGACGGCACGGGCATCAGGCTGTTCGAGTCCACAGAGTTCGACATAGTGCGTGAGCAGCGAGCCAATGACGCTGTCCCAGCTGAACTGGCGCTCAACAAAATGGCGCGCGTAGCGTCCGCTGGCGGCAATATCGTTGCTAAACAGCGCGGAGCAGGCGTCCGCCATCGCGTCAGGGTCAAGCGGCTGGCAGAGCACGCCCGCGCCCAGCGGTACGTTCTCGATCAGCGCGCCTGCCCGCGCGCCAATCACCGGTAGGCCGCTGGCCATCGCTTCCTGGGCCACCAGCCCAAAGGTTTCGCGGGTGCCCGCATGCAGTAGCGCATCGCTACTGGCAAGCGCGCGGGCCACTTCATGGCTACCGCAGCAGCGGTTGACCACAGTGACATTGCTAGGCACTTGAGTCGGCATGCCCGGCCCCATCAGCAGCAGGTGGTAGTCGCTGCCAAGCGCCCGCATGGTGGCGAGTAGCACGTCGATATTCTTTTCTCGCGAGAAACGGCCGACAAAGATCAGCAGCTTTTTATCCGCGGGAATACCCATGGCCGCACGGAAGCCGGGGTCGCGCCGTGAAGGGTGAAACTGCTCTAAATCAACCCCTAACGACTGCACGCGCACGTTGGGCACGCCCCACTCGGTGAGTCGGTTGGCCATCGCGTGGCAGGGAGCTAGCACGCTATCAAAGCGCTGGTACAGGTCCACCACGTAGCGAATTAGCCGTTGGCGAACATGGCGGCCAAAGCGGTCGCCCATCAAGTGGGGTAAATCGGAGTGGTAGAAACCCACCACCGGCACGCCCAAGCGCTGGCCAGCCTCCAGCGCTGCCCAAGCGGTAACGTAAGGGTCGCCTGCTTCGATTAACGTGGGGGAGAGGTCTACCAAGGCGTCACGCCAAGGGCGGCGGCGCAGCGGGAATCGATAGCCCTGCCCAAGGGGCAGGTGCAGCGCCGGTAGCGTGTGGTGGTCGCCCAAACTATCACGCTCAGCCCCTGGCACCAGCAGGCTGGTACGGAGGTTGGGTGTGCGCGAGAGGACGCGGTGCTTGGCCTGTAAATAGGTGCGAACGCCGCCACTTGCCGGGGCGTGGAACATGGTCACATCGGCGATGTGCAAGGTAACCTCCGAGCCACATGAGTGTCATCGAATTACCTTAGGGTAGAAATAAGTCAGTTCTGCGACAACGTCACCGTGGAGCAGAAATAAAAACGCCACGGCAAAGCCGTGGCGCGAACACGTGTTGGCTGCGTTTAGTCAGCAGGTTTGGCGACCAGCGATCGTGTCTCTTCACGGGCTTCCGTGAGTGATACGCGCAGGCTATCGCCCAGCTTGAAGCGCTCTTCGCCTTCGATCTGAATGCGGCCCTCTTTGTCATCGATGACCACTTTATCGCGGTCACTGTGCATCAAGGGGGCAGGCACGAACGCCGTCGCGCCGTTTTCTATCAGGCGAACCCGCATGCCGCCACGGTTGATTGCCATGATTTCGGCGTCGAAGGTGTCCTGATTCTGCGCCGCCGGGGTCAGGTAGCGCACGTAAAGCCAATCTTTCACGTCGCGCTCGGCCATACGGTTCAAGCGGCGGCGCTCGGTGAGCTGCTCGGTGAGCTGCTGGCTGGCTTCTGCCGGAGCCTGCTCACCCTTCAGCACGCGCTTGATCAAGCGGTGGTTGACCATATCGCCATACTTACGAATCGGCGAGGTCCAGGTGGCGTAGGCGGGCAGCCCCAGGCCGAAGTGCGGGCCAGGCTGGGCCGACATGCTGGTGAAGCCCTGGAAACGGCGCAGGCGCGCATCCAGCCAAGCGTCGTCGCGGCTTTCAAGCGCACGCTTCAGCTCTTTATAGTGGGCAAGCTCGGTAAGTGCTTCCTGGGCCACTTCGATGTCTTGAGTCGCCAGGAACTCTTGTGCCGCTTCGGCTTTTTCCGGCTCGAAAGCGCGGTGTACGTTGAAGATGCCGTGGCCGATATGGCTAGCCAGGAAATCCGCGCAGCAGGCGTTGGCAGCAATCATCGACTCTTCGATCATACGGTTGGCAATGCGGCGGTCTTCGGTATGAATCCCCAGCACGTTGCCCGCTTCATCCAGATCAAACACGTAATCAGGACGATCTTTAAATACCAGCGCGTGCTCGTTGCGCCACGCGGTACGCGCTTCGGTCAGCTCACGCAGGGCGTGTAGCTGCTCGGCAATATTATCTGCCGGTGCCCAGTCGCCTTGGCCTTCAATCCAATCAGAGACGCGCTCGTACACTAGCTTAGCGTGGGACTTCACGTTGGCCGCGAAGAAGCGGTAGTCACCCAGGCTGCCGTCGGCGTTAATGTTCAGCGTGCAGGCCAGGGCAGGGCGCTCTTGGCCTTCCCGCAGCGAGCAAAGATCATCCGCCAACTGCTCGGGCAGCATGGTCACGTTCTGGCCCGGCAGGTACACGGTAAATGCACGGACGCGGGCTTCCAGGTCAGCAGCGTGGCCCTCATCCACATAAGCGGTGGGGTCGGCAATCGCCACGCTCAGCTGCCAGCCGCCTTCCGGGCGTGCCACTACGTGCAGCGCGTCATCCATATCGCGGGTTTTTTCACCGTCGATCGTGAAGTACGGCTGCTCGGTGAGGTCTTCACGGGTGAGGCCTTCATCGTGCAGCGGCCAGTCGCTGCCGGCATCCGGGCACTCTTGCTCCAGTGCGTGGCGAGCAAGCGTCACGCGCCACGGCACGGCCGGGTTATCGGCTTTGGCCACTAGCTCATCAATCTGAGTGAAGAAGCCGCGGTCGTTCTCTTTTAGCGGGTGACGCACCAAACGCGCCACGACCCAATCGCCGTCGGCAATCGAGTCTTCATCCAGGCTGTTTTTGATGCGTGCTTTTAGAACGTTGCGAATCGAGGGGTGATCCGGCACCACCGCGAGACGGCCTTCGCGCTTTTGCACGCGAGCAACGAAGCGGTCTAAACCGGCTTCAATAAGCTTTTCAGGCTCAACCGACTTTTTATCGCCGTTCTCGTGAATCACGGCTTCCACACGGTCGCCGTGCAGCACCTGTTTCATGGCGGGGGGCGGCACGAAATAGGATTCGCCGCTATCAGTTTCAAGAAAACCAAAGCCTTTTTCTGTGGCTTTGATCACCCCTTCAGCGCGCGGGGTGGTTTCACGGATCTGTTGCTTGAGCTGGGCAAGCAGGGAGTTGTTTTGAAGCATGTGTTCAATCAGTTGGCGAGAGTAGGTTGCCACTATACGGATTCCCACTGGCTGCGCCAATCGTTGCCCCTGGGGAAGTGGTGACGGCGACGGCAAGTCAATGACTTACTTACGGTTGGCTGAATCGGTTAAGCTGAGCGAACTGCAACGTTACTCTGCTAACGCACAAGGAGCGCTTTGATGACCCCTCGCCTGATCGTTTCCGACCTTGACGGTACCCTGTTAGGCAGCGACCACCGGTTACATGACAGCACCATTGAGGTGCTCCAAGAGTTGGTTCGGCAGGGGCACCACCTGGCGCTGGCTTCGGGTCGCCACTACCACGATATGCGCGTCTTCCGCGATGAGCTGGGCGTGCCTGCTCACCTGATTAGCACCAACGGGGCTTACACCCACGACCCAGACGATGGCTTGGTTAGCGCGTCGCACCTCAACCCGGATCACGCCCACGCGCTGATTCATTTACCCCGGCCGCCACAGGTGCGCCTCAACCTTTACCGCGAAGCGGGCTGGCATGTGGACGCCGAAGCGCCACACCTGCTTTCACTGCACGCCTCGACGGGCTTTCGCTATGAGGTTGTGCCACCGGAGCAGATGGACGCCAACGGAGTAGGTAAAGTGCTCTATTTGGGCGACCCGGATGCGCTGGCAGAGCTGGAAGCTCAGGCCCAAGCGGCGCATGGCGATGGGCTGCACATTACCTACTCCACGGTGGACTCGCTAGAGATCATGGCGGGCGGAGTGAATAAAGGCGTGGCGCTCGCGGCGTTGCTGGAGTCGCTTGGGCTCACCGCCGCCGACTGCCTGGCCTTTGGTGATAACCTCAACGACACCGAAATGCTCACCTTGGCAGGCGAGGCCCAGGTGATGGCCAACGCTCATCCGGCGCTGTTCGATCGCGTGCCAGAAGCCCGGCGGATCGGCCACCACGGCGAAGCAGCGGTGGCGTTATTCCTGAAGCAGCGCTTTGGGCTTTAGCATTTGTTGCTGTCATTATTGCTCTGCCACCTTAGTCGATAGCCGCTTGCGGTAGGCGGAGCGCTCCACCATCATCTAGCCCCTAAAACGATAATAACCTTCAGGAGTGGGGCGAGCTTGGCCTGCTAGGTGACTTAAATGAAGTGGCGGATGCCGAAGGCTGGAACGACCTGTTACAGCCAGTGGTTATGGGTCTACGGCCAGAGCACTTCAGCGAAGAGGATGTGCGGCTGAGCGGTATTAATCGCGGTGACGCGCGGCGGGGGCGGGCTCTTTGTCGAGCCGCTTGATCTGCCGCCAGAGGTCTTGGCGGAGGTCGGCTAATTTGGGCTGCTCCTCTGGCGTGAACACTACGGGGCGGCACAGCCGCTGGGCACGCAGTCCCAGGCGGGCGCTCAGCAACCCGGTCGCCAAGCCCTGGCCTGCTCGCGCCGAAAGGCGGCCTGCCAAGTCCAGCGAGAGCATGTCCATGCTGGCATCGGTGGCTAGTTCGCTGGCGCCTGCAAACGCCATGTTGTGCAATACATGGCGAAATAGCCGCAGGCGGCTGGCGTAGCCAAGCTCCAGCCCGTACAGACGGCTCAGCCGATCCACCATGGCCAGGCTGCGCCACGCCACCAGCGCCATATCCACCAGGGTTAGCGGGGAAACCGCTACCATGATGGCGGTTTCCCCCGACATCCGGGTAATCAACCGCTGGGCTTCCCGGTCACGGGGGGCGAGTAGGTGGTAGCGCAGCAGGGTTTGAATCTCTTCCCCGCTATGATGCGGCTGACACGCCCGCTGAAAGGCCAGCCAGTGCGGGTCGTCGTTGCTCAGTGCAAGCTGCTGTTTTAACTGAACGGCCATCGCCTGGGCCTGCTGGCTGGAGCGCTGGGGAAGCTCGGCTAGGTTGGCCCGTAGCTGATCGTGCCGCTTTAAGCGCCGCAAACGGCCCAGCTCCTTGAGGAGCGATACGCCGCCCAAGCCAATCAGGCTAATCCCAAATAGCTGCCACGCCATCGCCATCCACTGGGACTGGAACAGCGCGTCAGGAATGCCGGTTGCAAGCTCTACCGTGCCGAGTGTGGCACCGCCTGCCAAGGCGAACATCAGCCCCCAGCGGCGCTTGCGAGGCGCGCCAAGGGTCTCTTCCGGCAGCGCTTTGAGTTCGGCTTGGGTCGCCAGCGGCTGGTGCGACTCAGTCGCTGCAAAGCGTTCGTGCTGGCGCAGGGTTTCCTGGGTAGGTTCGGGCGGCGCTTCGGTTTGGAAGTCGCGGCGGGGCTGAGGGTTGCTCATGTCAGTTTGTCTCCAATCAGCCAGTCAATCGCGGCGTCCATACGGATGTGGGGCAGTGCCTCGCTATCGGCGGGCAGCGGGCGGAAGCTGGGGAAATCAAATCCTTGCTGCTGCCAAAAATCGGCTTTGGGCAGGCGGCTGGGCACATCGCCGGGGTACACCAGCACGTCTTCACCTTCTAACGTGGTGCCTTTCAGCGCTGGCGTTCGCTTGCCATCATGAAGCACTTCGCGGGCCTCGGTGGCGCGAATGGCCGCCAGCGACAGCGCTTTCACCGGGATATCGGCAAAGCGTAAGTCTTTCAATGGCTCCGCCAGCAGCGCTTCTAACAGTTGCACCACGTGGGTGTGTTGGTCGGGTGTCACGTGGTCCGCCTTGGTGGCGGCAATGGCGAGGCGGTCAATTTTAGGAGCGAACAGGCGGGTCAGCAGGCTGCGCTTGCCGTAATCAAAGCTCTTCATCAGCTGTTGCAGCGCGCGGGAAAGATCCTCGAAACGCTCCGGCCCGGCGTTAAGCGCGCCCAGCACGTCCACCAATACAATCTGGCGGTCAAAGCGGCGAAAGTGGTCGCGGTAGAAGGGGCGCACCACCTGCTGCTGGTAGTAGCGAAAACGCGCCGCCAGGGTGGCGTAGAGGCTCGACTCGGGCAGCGCGTCGAGGGTTTCTTTGGGAGTATCTAATCCGGGCAGCGGGAAGAACTGCAGCACCGGTGCGCCATCCAGCTCGCCGGGCAGCAAAAAACGCCCTGGCTGCAGGTCAGAGAAGCCCGCCTGCTTGGCACGACGCAGGCCGAGTGCATAGGCATCGGCCAGCGTGGCGAGCTGTGCTTCATCGGCTTCTGCCGTAGGGTCTAGCTGCTCTGACTCGGCCAGCCATTCGCTAAACAGTGCCCGGCGATGAGGGCCTTCGTGCTGGGCTTGGCTCTGGCTCCAGCTGTAGAAGTCGTGCTGCAGCAGCGGCAAATCCAGCAGCCATTCGCCGGGGTAGTCGAACAGATCCAGCGTCAGGTGAGCGATATCCGGCGTAAACCAACCCTGTTGGGCAGGGCGGTAGCGCAGCTGCAAGCGAAGCTCGCTAATGCCACGAGTGGGCTCGGGCCAGCGCGGCGGTGTATCTCTCAGCGATGCCATGCCGGGGTCATAAGGGAAGCGTGGCACGCCTAAGTCCGGCTGATTTAAACGCTGCGCGCCTAGCAGTCGACCTTCACGGGCAACCGGTAGCAGGTCTAACTGTGCTTCTACGCCTGCATGGCGTAGTTGGTTCACCAGCGAGGTTAAAAACGCCGTTTTACCCGCTTGCGAAAGGCCTGTCACCGCCAGCCGCAGCTGCCGGTCTCGGCTTCGCTCTAACAAATTGCTCAATTCGCGGCTTAACGGCTGGCGCATCCTGTCGCTTCCTTCATCGGGTGGGGCATCTTGGCGAGGTGGTGGAACGTTAGCGCTGCCACATAAAGACAAGTTGAGAGAGCATGGGCAGGGTCGCAATGATAAAACCGACGACCGCGAGGCTATAGCCGGGCCAGCGGCGCTGCATTTTTTGTGCAAGCGTTAAGCCAACCAAGCACACCACCATACCGATCAGGTTAAAGGCAAGCGTGGCTGCTTCCAGCCATTGTTGTGGATCCATCGTCGCTCCTTGGGGGTGTATCAATGGCTTGATCATAGCAAAGCCTTGATGAACCGATCATTAACCGCGGCTTATTGTCGTCCCTAGCAGGTGCTGTGCCCCTGGTACTAACCAAACGGGGTCAAGGCGAGTATTGGCGGCTTCAACGCATAAAAAGTGTTTGGCGGCGTCGGCGGGTGTGTCGCTGGGCAGGTCGCTATCCGGGTGCCAGACCACCGTGGAGTCGCTGGACTGCTTACCGATGCGCAGCGTGCGCTGGCCGTCGTTGAGCAGCACCGCTTCATTGGTGTGATAAATACGGTCGACCGGGCCACGAATCGCCAGCGTGCCCTGTTGCTCAGATTCCGCAAAGTCACGCAGCTTATCCAAATAGCGCGCGCCTGCTAGGCCTTCTAAGCGGCATTGATGCACCTCATTAACGGCCAGGTAGGTATGCAGTGCGCCGCTGGTTTTGATCGGAGCATCGCCAATGTTTTCGCTGATGATCTCAACGTTTAGCCGCTGGGCGTTGGCTTGAATGACCACGCGGGCGGTGAGCTGGCTATGCAGACACTCTTCCGGCGAGAGATGGACCTCGATGCCTTCGGCGTGGTCGTCAACGGCGTCCAGACGCCACATGGCGTGGCGGGCAAGCCCATGGAAGGGGCCGTTACGCTCGGGGCTTTCGTCAGCGTAGCGCTCGTCGGCAAACCAGGGCCAGCAAAGCGGAATGCCGCCACGAATCGCGCCCGGCAGCGCCTGCGGCGTTGGCGTCACCCACAGCCAGCCGGTGTCGCCTGTTGGCTGAAAGTGCAGCACCTGTGCGCCTTGCAGGCTAATGACCATTTCCCCCCAGGCCATGTTGAAGAGTGCGACGTCACGGCCTTCCCAGGTGGCGCGTTGATGACCATCAACATGGCTAAGTAGCTGTTTAAGGGAGTCGGGAATCATAAGAGGATCCTTGTGGGAAAAGGCAACAAATGGGCAGAACAGTAGCGCCGTGTGCTATGGTAGGACAAGCATAGGTGGAAGGATAGGTTGAAGGTAAAACCCCAAGCTGAGTGAAACCAAGGAGGTAGTATGGGCTTTATTGCGTGGTTAATCATTGGTGGTTTAGCTGGCTGGATTGCTGGCAACATCATGCGTGGCGGTGGTTTTGGTATTTTAGGCAACATCGGCGTGGGTGTGGTTGGCGCGCTCGTCGGGGGCTTCTTATTTAGTTTGCTGGGTTTACAGGCGGGTGGCTTTATCGGCTCGCTGGTCACGGCAACCGTGGGGGCGGTGGTCTTGCTATGGGTCATTAGTAAAGTCAAAAGCGCTTAGCGCACGCTGCTCTTTGCGGTAATCGCTGCCCGGCCTTTGTGCCGGGCAGCGCTGTTTTGTGCGGCTGCTATCGGTCTTGGCAGCAGATTCCGTTACACTATGCCGCTTTTGGCGGCCTCGTTGGTCTGTTCTGGTTGGTTATGGCTTTTATTGATCGCTTTCTGTTTCTTCGAGGTGTCTTTTGTTCGACGCACTAAATGCCTGGTGGGCTCAACAGCTGGTGCTGTGTGATTGGGCTTTTACACCGCACCCACTGGCGGTGGATGCGGTCGCGGCGGAGCAACGCCTGCTAGAACTGGGTATTACAGATCGTGGCGCGTTGGCAGACCAGCTGTTTTTTGCACTCGGCGCACCGTCAGGCAGCGCCGATCAGCTGTTGGGCGCGCTGGAGTGGGCAGCACTCGCCGGGGCGGCGGGTTGGCTAAGCCAGGCTCAGGCGACGAACTGGGCACACCACTTAACACGGCGCATCACTTCTGACTACAGCGATCAGCGAGCGTGGCTGTCGGATCTACGTCGTGCGCTAGGGGCCAAAGGTTGGGAAACCGGTGCCGATGACCGTTTTATCGATGCCTGCCAAGCGTTGTCGGATCTAGAGAGTGAAGGTGAAGGTGTCACATGGCAAACCCTGGATACTGAGCTAGCGCAACGCCCTGCACCGGCTTCGCTATGGCCGCAAGCGCCAGAAGCTCAGCCTTGGCGGTTGGGCGCGCTGTTTCGCCCAGTGGTGAGCTACCCGGCTAGCGCCGCCGACTGGCCCGATGCCAGCGAGTGGTTAGGGCACATCTGGCAAGTGTATGACCGCGAGCAACTATTAGAAGTGATGCTATGGCTAAGCGCCCAGGGTGAGCGCCAGCGCTGGGATATTGAAGCCCGCGAGCTGCTGACCATGGATCGCGCCCAGCGCCAAGAGTGGCAGCGGGGTGCGGTGAACGATGCTCCCTACGCGCCCGTGCTCACTGCGTTCGTCAATCAGGGCGAGCCGTTGGAGTGGGCCGCCTGGGATTGGCTGCGGTTAGTAGAGCTCGCCTGGGCTGGTGCTTGCTGCGGCTGGCTAAGCCAGGCGGAAGCGGACGACCTAGCGGCCCATGCGGCTGACCTCGTCGGTCGTCGTTACCACGACTGGCACGCAGTACTGAAAGCCTACATGCGCGGGCAAAGCCTGTTCGAGGGCGTTGATCGCCGGGGGATGACACCCAGCGCCCGCCACAAGCTGTTAATGCACGCTGCCCATAGCCCCTGGAAGCACTCGCTGGGTGCGTTACTGGACGAGCCGACTCGCCAAGCCTCGCGTACGCGTATCAAAGCGTGGCGCAACACGCCGCACCATTGGCTGCTCGCCTTGGCTGGCGTACGCGAGCCGGATGTCATGCTGCGCCAGCTCAATCCCTCGGCCCCGATTGCCGAGCAGCGCCGCGCTGATGCCGCCGTCTACCTACAGGATTCACTTGGCCTGCATGCGGATGAAGGCCATCAAGTGCTGGCGCGCTATTGGCTACCCGCCCAGGCGCACCATCTCAACCAGCTGGCTGCGGATGCCGCCCATGGCGTATTGCCACCGTCGCAGACGCGCTTTGGTCAGCCGACCCCCGATGAGCTCAAACAGCGCAACGCGGTAAAAGGCGTGAGCCGCCACGCCGCGACAATTCACATGGCCGAGAAGTTTGCCTTCTACCTGCACATGGCCCTCGATAGCGGCCTATTCGAGCGTGAACCACTGATGCAGCACGCCAGCGCCCTACGGAGCTGCCTATGCCGTTTTTATGCCACGCCCAAGCGCCTGCTAGAAGCCTGGTTTGCCTGGGAGAGCTGCCTTCCGGAGCCAGAGCACGACTCGCTCATTAATGAAATTGCCTGGCATCTGGAAGACCACGGCAGCCTGTTTCACTGGTTAGATTGGCGGCCAGATGCGTGGTGCGAGCCTGGTGAGCGGCCGACGCTGAGCCACTTTACGGCGATGTCACTGGTGGGGCCGCTGAACAGTGCAGTGTGGAGCGAGCCGCAGTTGGAAAGTCCGCGCGAGTGCGCCGACATTCGCGAATGGGTCGAGAGCCACTACCACCTCACCAGCGCCGACGATATGCAAGAGTTTTTAACCTTCATGTTGGAGGCGGGAGATCGGCAGGAGTACCAGATCAACTACGCGCCCTACACGCTGAACCCGGAGCGGTTGGCGGCTGAGATCGCCATATTGGAGTCCGGCGACTGCGGTGAAGAGGAGCGTCACCACTTGTTGCGCCTGCGCCGTGTGAGTACCAATGAAGATGGTTGTAATGACGTGGACATGGCCGCTTGGGACATTGCCCAGCTCGTGGATCTTGCCATTGCGGCACGTCAGCTAGGTTGGCTCGACAAGTCAGCATTCGCGAACGTGCTCGACCGCGCCTATCAGTTGGCGGCGGATCATTACTCGGGTTGGCAGGAGTATGCGGCGGGCATGTACGCAGGGTTTTCGTTTTTCATGGGCGACACCCCGGAACGAGAGAGCTTCTTGGCCGGTTTTCGTCAAGCGCTGGTGGCTTGGTTATGCGGCGCGCCAGTGCTGGCCGGCCCCTGGGCAAGTCTGGATTTTCCGGGTAATAAACCACGTCATTTCGCGCCGCTGCATATCGACACGTTGCCGGGTGATCAACGAATCTTACATTAGACTCGCCAAGCATAGGATAACTAGCTTATAGTCCAGGGGTTGTAAAAAATGAGTTTTCTCATGCTTGGGTTTTTTCAATTTCCATTTTGTTACGAGGTTAATCGCATGGTTGCGTCGCCACACCCCGCTGTGACCGCTGTCCGTGTTGTAAGTGTTTGTGTCGTCGTTGCTTTGTTAGCTGGCTGTGCAGGCTCTGCCTCACGCCAGGACATGGAAGCCCCCGAGGATTATTTCTCGATGTCGCTTCCCGGCATGGAGGGAGTCACTCCCCAAATGTCGCCCGTTGATCCTATCAGTGCTCACCTGCGTAACCTGCAGACGCCCCCGCCAACGGTCGTTCGCCAAGCGCTGTTAGAGCAGCATCAGCGGTGGGCAGGAACGCCTTATCGGATTGGGGGGACGACGGATCGAGGGATCGACTGCTCTGCCTTGGTAAGAAACGTTTTCCGCGATACCTTTGACGTTGAGTTACCCCGTTCTACCCAAGATCAAGTGCATGAGGGACGCCCGATCGACCGCCAAGAGCTGCAGGCGGGCGATCTGGTCTTCTTCCGCCCACCCGGACGCTACAACCACGTGGGCATTTACGTAGGCAATGGCTATTTTCTCCATGCGTCCACGTCGAAAGGTGTGATTATTTCCAGCCTGGATAATAGCTACTGGCAGCGCTACTACTGGCAGTCGCGTCGTGCCCTAGAGCCGACCAATCTGGCCCAGCTCAGCAGTCGTTATACGCCGTAAGTGTCGGCCGTGCGCGTCGGTCAACATTGGAAAGGCCATCAATGATTGAAGCAAAAACGCGCGCCTGGTGGCGCGCGACGGCGGCCCTATGTTTAGGGTCGTTTTTGGTGTTTATTAACCTGTATGTGCCGCAACCGCTGCTGCCGGGCCTGAAAGAGGCTTACGGGGTTTCCACCTTAGGCGTCAGCCTGCTGATGTCGGTATCTACGCTCTCTTTGGCCTTGGCGCTTTTGGTGTTTGGGCCGCTCTCCGATGCCATTGGCCGCGAAGGGATTATGCGTATCACACTGCTCCTGGCGGGTGGTTTGTCGCTCGCTTTAGCTTTTGCGCCTACCTTCGAGAGTTTATTGTTTCTGCGCTTGCTGCAAGGCTTCGTGCTCGGCGGCTTGCCCGCCGTAGCGATTGCCTGGATGGGGGACGAGTTCGATAAAACCGCCTTGCTGAGTGCCGTGGGGCTTTATATTGGGGCCAATTCGTTAGGCGGTATTAGCGGGCGTATTGTTGGGGGCGGGGCGGCGGCCATCGGTGGGCCTAGTGCTGCGTTTCTCGCGGTGGGTGCCATGACCGTGGTGGGCTGTATCATTTTTTGGCGGCTACTGCCCAATAGCCAAGCCTTTACGCCTCAGCGCTTTCAATTACGCCAAGCGGTGGGGGACCTGCTCGGCCATTTACGCTCGCCGGTGCTGCTCGCTGCCTACTTCCTTGGCGGCATTAACTTTCTGATTTTTATTAATCAGTACAGCTATATCACCTTTCGGCTGGCGGATGCGCCGTATCAACTGGCGGCCAGTGGCCTGGGGCTGATCTTTCTCACCTACCTAGGTGGCACCTTTGGCTCGACAGTGTCGGGCAAGTTGGCGGGGCGCTTTTCCCCCGCCCGCTGCATAAGTGCGGGCATTGTGATTCTCATGTTAGGCACCGCCATCACGCTGGCGGACTCACTGGCGCTCATCATCCTCGGCTTAACCATTAACGCCTTCGGCTTCTTTATGGCGCACTCATTGGCGTCTAGCTGGGTGGGGCGCTATGCCCAAGGGGCACGGGGCAGCGCCTCGGCGCTCTACCTAGTGTTTTACTACCTCGGTGCCAGCATTGGCGGTTTTTGGCTGGAGCCTTTCTGGCGCTGGACACAGTGGCAGGGTGTGGCGATAGGCTCGTGGCTGCTGCTCTGCGTGACGTTGGCCATTGGTGTTGGCTTATGGCGCTTTGAGCGCCGTGCTGCTAATACGTAAGCTGCCACCTGCCAGATGCCACTGTTGATGGCACAGCCGGTTGAGTAGTGCTGTGTCGTGACTAATCACGATGACGCCAAGCTGATGGTGTTCAGCGTGCGCTTTAAGCGCCTGCCACAGCGACAGCTGAGTGATGGGGTCCAGCATGGTGGAGATCTCATCGGCCACCACATAGCGGACGCCGGGGGCGAGGGCGCGCAGCACGCACACCCGTTGTAGCTCGCCGCCGGAGAGTGCGCTGGGAAAGCGCTTTAGCCATTCATTTTCAATGCCAAACGCCGCCATCAGCGTATCTGGCGGTGTCCACGCTTCCCTCAATATCTTTCCTACCCGCCAGCGCGGGTTCACCGCGAGCTCCGGCGACTGGGGCAGCCACTGCACTGGCCGCCGCCCGCGTGTGGGCAGCGGCGAACCATCTACCTGAACACTGCCTTGGGAAGGCGTTAGCTGGCCTGACAATAGCTTGCCAAGCGTTGATTTCCCCGATCCAGAGTCACCGCTGATTCCTAACCACTCACCGGGCGCAAGGCGTAGGGAGATATCCGCCAACAGCGGCGTGCCTGCCGCAAAGTGGAACGATAGCTGGTGGGTTTCAAGCAAGCGCTGGCTCCTGATGCGTCGGATGGAAGGGGTGTGTGCTGAACGCGTTATCCGGTAGCGCCTGCCACAAGTCTCGCGCATAGCAACTCATAAGCTGCTCGCCCTGGCCTTGGAAAGCCTGGGCAGGTGCGGTTTCCAGCGCTTGGCCCTGGCGAATCACGGAAACCCTGTCGGCAATGGTAAGAGCATGGCGCAGATCGTGGGTAATCAGCATCACCGCTTTGCCCTCTAGGGCGATAGCTTTTAGTGCTGCCAGCACACGGTCGCGCTGGTTGGGGTCAAGGCCTACGCTGGGCTCATCGGCAATCACCAGACGTGCGTTGCTCACCTGGGCCATAGCGATGAGCACCCGCCGCGCCATGCCGCCTGACAGCTCGTGAGGGTAGTGGGTAGACGCGTGGCTAAGCTGATAGCGGCTCAATAGCTCATCGGCGCGCTGATGGGCGGCTGAGCGACCAAATCCTGCCCGTTGGGCCGCCCAGCGTACCTGATGCTGGCTGCGGGCGAGCGGGTCAAGAGCATTCAACGATTGAGGAATGAGCGCCAACTGATGCCCCCTCAGCTGCCGCTGGCGCGCTGGTGTTAAGTCCTCCCCCTGGAAGCGCAGCTCTCCTGCGACCCGCGCCGCTTGGGGCAGTAGCCCCATAATGGCGTAGGCCAGCAGGCTTTTACCTGCGCCTGACGCACCCACCACAGCATGCACTTCGCCCGGCGGAAGGTGCAGCGAGAGCGACTCGATACAGGTGGTCCACTCCCGTCGCCACCAGCGGGGGTAGTAGGGGAGTTGCAGGGTTAGCCGGTCAATGGTCAGCATGGCAAGCTCCTTGTTAAACATCGCGATCTTTACAGCGCTTTGCGCAGCATCGAGGCGAAGCGTTCAATCGCCAGTACCATCAGCAGTAAACCCAGCCCAGGAAACACCCCTAGCCACCAGTAGCCGCCGGTAAGGTAGCGCATGGCGTCGGCCAGTAATACGCCGATGGCGGGCTGGGTAGGGTCTAAGCCAACGCCTAAAAAGGTCAGGGCCGCTTCATGCAAAATGGCGTGGGGAAACAGCAGCAGTGCGCCGACCAAGCAGTGAGGCAGCACATGGGGCAGCAAGTGGTACCAAACAATAAATCCTTGGCGTTTGCCAAACCCTTTCGAAATCGCCACATAAGGGGAGTTTCGCAAGCTGAGTAGTTCGGCTCTGAGCAAGCGGGCAAGGCTTGGCCAGTGGGTCAGCGCAACAGCGATAATGACAGCCTGGGTGCCGCCGCCCAGGGCAAAGGCGATCAGCAATAGTAAAATCAGGTGTGGCACGCTCAGCAGCGTATCAATCAGTAAGCTCACCAGCGCATCCAGTATGGGCGAGAGCATGGCGAGACTCGCCAAGCTTAAAGCAATCAGCGTGCCCAACAGTGCCGCGCTCAGCCCTACCCCAAAACTCAAGGCAAGCCCCGCCAGCGTGCGGGCCCAAAGCTCACGCCCTAGGGCATCGGTGCCCAGCCAGTGCTCGGCGCTGGGAGGCATGAGGCGGGCCTCGAACTGCATGTGCAGTGGGCTATCTCCCAGCCATAGAGAACTGCTGAGCAACAGTAATACCAGCAGGCCAAACACACCTGCATAGCCTGCTGCGACCAGGCGCGGCTGGCTATTCATTAGTGCGGTCCCGTGCGATACGTGGGTCGGCCCACTGGTAAAGGCCATCGGCGATGAGGTTGCCAACACTCACAAATAGCGCGGTAAATAGCGCTATGGCGAGCAGTAGCGGCACATCGCTTCGCAAGCCAGCGGCGACGGTCGCCTGCCCAAGTCCTGGGTAAGCAAAGACTTGCTCAACCAGAAGGGAGCCGCCAAATAGCTCGCCGAGAGAGGCAAACGCCAAAGTGACCGCTGGCAGGCTGGCGTGGCGCAGACCGTGGCGCCAGGCGATATCGAAACGGCTGGCGCCTTGGGCAAAGGCGTGCAACGCGGTATCCGAGCGCATAAACGCCGCCATCTTGGCCCGGGTATGTAGCGTGATGGTGGCAACGCCTAACAGGGCGAGGGTGAGAGTAGGTAAAAGAAGATGGTGCAGCTGCGTGAGCAGCGTTACTTCTTGGCTCAGCACGCCCGTGGGCCCTGCGCAGCAGGTGGGGGTCCAGCCCAAGGTGACGGAGAAAAGTAGCAACGCCAGCATGGCGAGCCAAAACGTGGGCGTCGAAGCAGTGATATAAGCATAGCCGCTGATCAAGCGGTCCAGCAGGGAGCCCTCTTTGCTTCCTGCGGCGATGCCGAGTACTACGCCAAGTATCAGCGAGAGCAGCCAAGCGCTCAACAGCAGAAAAAACGAGCGCTGGAAGCGCTGGTTAATGACGTCGCTCACCGGCTGGTTGTAGATATGGCTCCAGCCAAGCTCTCCGCTAAGCAACTGTTGCAGCCAGTGGTGAAACTGCACACTGGCCGGGGCGTTAAACCCCCAGCGTTCGGCAATCAGCGTGCGCTGCTCAGGGCTGACCTGGGCCATTTGCGGGCCAAGGTAGGCATCCACCGGGTCGATGGGAGATAGCATCATTAGCCCAAAAGAGACCGCTGCGACACTTAGCAGTACCAGCAACAGCCGAAGTAGGCGGCTCGCTAGCCAAGCCGTTAATCGCACGTCCAGCGCCACTCAAGCAAGTTGGCGGTGACCGGCCAGCCGTGGCCGTGAGGGGCAACGCCCAGTTCGCCCAGGTCGAGGCAGCGGTTGGTGGCATACACGTGGGCAAGGTTGACCATCCAGGCCCAGCTGGTGTCTCCCTGTACCCCATAGCCGGTATCGCCGTCCCATTGGGCGGCTTGCCAATGCTGATTGGCTTCTTCGGTGTTAGCCGCCGCTTGGGCGGCATCCAGGTGTTGGTCGACCGCCTCGTTGGCGTAGTAACCACTGTTGTAAAAACCGAACCCAGCATGCTCGCTATGAAAGAGGTAGAACACTTCCTGCGGGCTATGGCTACCAAAACCAAACACAATGGCATCTTGATGGAGGGCTTCCCGCTGAATCTCGTCCCAGTGGCGGCCAGTGGGCTGCATCTCAATGCCGAGCGGCCGCACCATCTCGGCACTCACTTGGGCTAGCTGTTGGCGCGTGGCGTCGCTGGAGGGGTACGTGAGACGAAAGCGTGCGGGCTGGTCGCCTTTATAGCGCAGTCCGTCCTCCTCTTGGCGCTCCCAGCCTGCCTCCTTTAGAAGCGTATTCGCACGGGCTAAATTCGGCGCTGCCACTTTCTCGCCTTCTTGGCTCCACGGAAGGCCGTCCGCTGGCCCAAAGGCCGGGCGTCCAAAGCCGTTGAGTGCTACGTCCACCAACGTTTCTCGGTCTAAGGCTAGATTCACCGCTTGGCGAATAGCGAGATCAGCCGTGACGTTATTCCCGATGGGCGCGCCGTTGGCCGCTTGCTCGCCTTCATCAGGCTGCATGGGAAACAGAATGCCGCGGTTGTCCACACTGTTCATAATGACCCGCTGCATCTGCTCAGGGATGTTCTCTGCCAGCGCTGGTGGCACCGCAGCGAGATCCACCTGGCCTGCGTGAGCTGCACTTAGAGTGGCGGCTTCATCGGTAAACAGAAACACCAGACGCTCGAAGACCGGCGCGGGGCCGTAAAAGTAGGGGTTCCGCTCAACAATCAGCTGCTCACCCTCTTGCCACTCCACTAACCGGTAAGGGCCTGACCCCAGCGGCTGCCTGCCATACTCGTCGCCATAGCCGTTTTCTCGCTCGGCGTTGGGCACGATACCCAGTGTCATCAACTGGTCGATAAAAGTGATGCGCGGTGTTTTGAGCGTCAGCTCAACCGTATTACCATCGATAGCACGGGCGCTTTCCAGTGCGCTGAGATCGGCACGGCCACCTGCCTCAGCAGCAGCATTAAAGGTGAAGGCCACATCCTCAGCGGTAAGCGGAGTATTGTCAGAAAAGCGTACGTCCGTACGTAAAGTCAGCGTCCAGGTCAGGCGATCTTCAGAAAGGGACCATTCTGTGGCTAGGCCTGGTTGTGGGGTTAAGTCCTGGCCACGGGTAAGCAGCGTAGACTGAAATAGAGGGCTGCCGTACTGACCCCAGCCCAACAGCGGATCAAACCCTTGCTCCGGCTCACCACCAATGGCAAGCACTAGCTGGTCTTTGGCCAACGCTGGCGCGCTTAGCGCTACGCATGTGGCTGCGAGAGCCAGTATGATAGGGCGACGCATGGGACACCTTTTTCAGGCTATTGGTATGATGTTTTTACAATAACATCATACTAATAGCACTGGAAGTTGCGGCAACGCACAACATCAGACCAGTGAAGGAGAGGGTATGCAGCGGGTAACGGTAACGCTGGATGAGGAGCTGTTAAGCGAGGTCGATGCGCTGATGGCGCTGCGCGGCTATCAAAATCGCTCAGAGGCCATTCGTGACTTGACCCGCAACGGGTTAAAGCAGGTGAAAGAGGAGGTTGCGCCCAATGCGCCGTGTATGGGAGCGCTGGTGTATGTGTATGACCACGCGGCGCGAGATCTCTCTAAGCGCCTGACTCGTCACTCTCATGACCATCACGATTTAACGCTCTCAACGCTGCATGTGCATATCAATCACGATAGCTGCTTGGAAGTCGCACTCTTAAAGGGGCAGGGGAGTGCACTGAAGCAGTTTGCCGATGAGGTAACATCATCGCGTAGCGTGCGTTATGGCCAACTTGTGTTGATTCCAGAAGAGTCAGCATCACATAGCGGCCATTAAAATAAAAAGGGCGGCCCATTGGCCGCCCTTTGTGGCATGCAAGAGCTTAGTGCTCTACGCCGCCTTCGCCGTGCACGTGGCCGTGCTCGGCTTCTTCCTGGCTTGCTTCGCGTACGGTCGCAATTTCAACGTCAAAGTTGAGGTGCTGACCCGCCAGCGGGTGGTTGCCATCAACCACAACGGTGTCGCCTTCAACTTTCTTGACGGTAACCATGAGCGGGCCGCCTTGGGTTTGCGCTTGGAACTGCATACCTGGCTCAATGCTTTCAACACCTTGGAAGGCATCACGCGGTACTTCTTGCAGCAGCTGCTCTTGAACTTCGCCGTAACCCTCTTCAGGGGAAACTTTAACGTTCAGTTTGTCCCCAGCAACACGACCTTCAAGCTCTTTTTCCAGGCCTGGGATGATGTTGCCAGCGCCGTGGAGATACGTCAGCGGCTCGCGGCCTTCAGAACTGTCTAGCACCTCACCTGCATCGTTGGTCAGGGTGTAGTGGAACGCGACAACCGAGTTTTGCGCAATTTGCATTGAATAACCTTTCGGTGAGTGCATGTCCCAACATGGTAACGCGTGTGGGCCAGCTTGTCAGGGGGTAAGCGGGCTTTTTCCACCTCCACGCCTTTAGCGCTATTGCGCCGGGGGGTGTGCAGGGATACCCTACAGCAATTAATTTTTCTCTTGAAATAACACTCACCGGAGCCTGTTATGACTATCTTCTTAATTTGGGTTATCGCCTTTGTACTGATTGCTTATTTTGCTAATAAGCGTTGGGAAAACGGCGTTAGCCAGGGGCTAGATAAAATGCTGCCAAGCGTGCTGAAAACCCATGGCGGCAACCGCTATTTGTGGGTGGTTGCGTTGGCCGTATTGGGTGCTACAACTTTGATTCGCCCTGTAGATGTGCTGCTGGTGGCGATTTTGCTCGCGGTGATTGCATTGGTAGTGATGAAACTTGCCAACTGGGCAAGCAGAATAGCCCACTAAGTCGCGCCATCGAGTCCACTCCTGGGTTCGAATCGTCAAATAGCTGAATAAACAACAGCCCGGCCAAATCGGCCGGGCTGTTGTTTTGACGAGCCGCGACGCGTATAGCGTCGGGCGAATAGTGGGCACCTCTGGTGCTAGTAAGGCGCAACGCTCAGGTTGGCACCGCTGCCAATCAAACGAACCCGTTGGCCTGCTTGGTACTGACGATCGGCGCTTTGCACGACGACCACATCCGTCCCATCATCACGACGAATTTCCATTTCCAGTGCGTTGATCCGGTTGGCGCGATCTTCTGCGGCCGTACCGGCAACGGCACCGCCCAAGGCACCAGCAACGGTGGCAAGCTGACGGCCAGAACCGCCGCCAATTTGGCTACCCAGCAGGCCACCAATCACGGCGCCGCCGCCACCACCCAGCAAATTGCCGGTGCGGCTATCGGCCTGAATTTGCACGGGGCGAACGGCCACGATGGTGCCATAGCTGACGCTCTGCCCCGTTTGCGCTTGGTTACCACGGTAAACATCGCCGGAGTAGGGCGCGGTATTGGCGCAGCCAGCCAGTGTCAAAATGCTTAACGCGGCAACAGGTAGTAAACGTTTCATTAAAACCTCCAGTGGGTATCAGCATCTATGGCCGTGAATCGGTCGCAAGGCGTTGCGTACAATTTATTTTAGAACAGCGTTCGTTAAAAGATAACGGAATCGTACAGCTTTGACCAGCCATCCAGAAAAAAGGTCATAAAGTAAAGTGTAGACAGGCATTAAGAAAGCAGTGTGCAAAAATTTTGCACGCGTTTGGGTTAATTGCAAAGTATTAAACGGAAGGCAAAAAACAGGAGGCCGAAGCCTCCTGGAGGTATTGCGAGTAAGGTTGATTAACCGAACTGATTCATGGTGTTGTCTTTGCCGCCCGCTTTCAGCGCTGCGTCGCCATGGAAGAACTCTTTATGATCGTCACCGATGTTAGAACCTGCCATGTCCTGGTGCTTAACAGTGGCGATACCTTGGCGGATCTCTTGACGCTGCACACCTTCCACATAGGCCAGCATACCTTCGTCGCCAAAGTAGCCCTTAGCCAGGTTGTCGGTAGAGAGCGCTGCGGTGTGGTACGTGGGCAGTGTAATCAGGTGGTGGAAGATACCTGCTTCGCGAGAGCTATCGCGCTGGAAGTTACGCGTCCACTCGTCGGCCAATTGACCAAGTTCGGTGTTGTCATACTCCACGCTCATCAGCTTGTCGCGCTGGTAAGCCGAGACATCCTTGCCCTCTTTCTCCCAGGCATCGAAGACCTGCTGACGGAAGTTGAGCGTCCAGTTGAAGGAGGGCGAGTTGTTGTAGACCAGCTTGGCATCCGGCACCACCTCGCGGATACGGTTCACCATGCTAGCAATTTGGCCAACGTGGGGCTTTTCGGTCTCGATCCACAGCAGGTCGGCACCGTTTTGCAGGCTGGTGATGCAGTCCAGCACCACGCGATCTTCCCCCGTGCCCGGCTTGAACTGGTAGAGACCCGAGGCTAAACGCTTGGGCTTGACCAGCTTGCCGTTTTGCTTGATGACGACGTCACCGTTGTTGATGTCTGCCGCGTTCTCGATGACGTCCCCATCCAAGAAGCTGTTGTACTGGTCGCCCAGGTCGCCCGGCTCGTTGGTGACGGCGATCTTCTGGGTCAGGCCAGCGCCCAGAGAGTCGGTGCGGGCTACAATCACGCCATCTTCTACGCCCAGCTCCAAGAAGGCATAGCGCACGGCGTTGATCTTCGCCAGGAAGTCTTCGTGGGGAACGGTGACCTTGCCATCCTGGTGGCCGCACTGCTTCTCGTCGGAGACCTGGTTTTCGAGCTGGATACAGCAAGCGCCCGCTTGAATGAATTTTTTGGCCAGTAGGTAGGTGGCTTCGGCGTTACCGAAACCGGCGTCGATATCGGCAATAATCGGCACGATATGCGTTTCGTAGTTGTCGATCTTGCTGATCAGCTCTTGCTCTTTAGCGCTATCGCCTGCCGCCTTGGCGTCGTCCAGGGCGCGGAACAGGTGGTTGAGTTCCCAGGCATCCGCTTGCTTCAAGAAGGTATAGAGCTCTTCGATCAGGTGCGAGACCGAGGTTTTCTCGTGCATGGATTGGTCGGGAAGCGGGCCGAACTCGGAGCGCAGGGCTGCCACCATCCATCCAGAGAGGTAGAGGTAGCGGCGTTTGGTGGTGCCGAAGTGTTTCTTGATCGAGATGAGCTTTTGCTGACCGATGAAACCGTGCCAGCAGCCCAACGACTGAGTGTACTGGGAGGTGTCGGCATCGTAGGCGGCCATGTCGTCGCGCATGATCTTGGCCGTGTAGCGAGCGATGTCCAAACCGGTATGGAAACGGTTTTGAGCGCGCATACGGGCAGCATATTCAGGTTTGATGGCTGACCACTTGCCGCCTTGGGCTTCGCGAAGGTGGGCCATGGCTTTGATATCGTCGAGCAGTCCTGTCATGAGCTGATTCCTCCAGAGTTATCGTCGTTCGCACGTTAGCTTGTTCTTATGCTGCACCTGCGAGATAGATTCCAGCATTATTCAAATTCGCGACGCTGTCTCTACACCCATCGTCTCTTAATAAAACGTCGCGGTGTGGCGCTTTGCGTTTCACAGTGTCGGTGTCTCCAAAGAGGAGAGTCCTTAACGCTGCAGTGCAATAACTATCGACTAGGCAAGGAGATCCAACAATTGTCACTTGGGGGCATGCGGCGTTGTAGTCCGACGACAGCGACTACGCCAAACGCCCTGTTTGTGTAGTCGTTTTTCGTCATGGCTTTGACTACGAACACAAAAAAAGCGCCACACGGGGTGGCGCTTGGCGACATTGGCACTGAATCACTACAAAAACAGCGTCATCTCACGATGGGGAATGCCTGCATCCATAAACACGTCGCCGTGGGCAACAAACCCCAGGCGTTCATAGAAAGCGAGGGCATGTAACTGGGCGCTAAGCGCTGCATGAGGGTGGCCGGCCTCGCGGGCGGCTTTAATGGCCGCCTCCATTAGCTGGTAGCCAATGCCCGTGCCTCGGGCGCTGCTAAGTACCGCAACGCGGCCAATGTGGCCATCGGGCAGCAGTCGCGCGGTGCCTACCGGCTCGCCATTGAGAGTGGCTAAAAAGTGCAGGCACTCCGTATCGAGACCATCCCACTCCTCTTCTTGAGGAACTTGCTGCTCGTCGATAAAGACGATTCGGCGAATCAGCGAGGCTGGCTCACCCAGTAATGCCCAACTACCACTTTTTACCGTTACCGCTTCCACGTCTTACTCCTCGTCGTCTCCTTCGCCCATAAAACCAAGGCTGCCGCTGTTGATGAGCTGTGTAATCAGCGCTTTAGCGCCGTCAATTTCCAGCACCTCTTCGTACATCGGCGTTGGGTCAGCGAGGCGTTTTGCCAGAGTCTCTGAGCAGCTATGCCCGTCGCCATCGACAAATAGCGTGGTGCCTGACGCATCGCTACGCCATGCAAAGCGAGAACCCGGCATATGGAACAGTGGCTCACCGTCTTGTAGTTGAGCAACAAGGTCGGCTTCGCTCATCGGCTCTTCGAGGGGAACGACTTGATCGATATATTTGGGCTGGGTCATCACGCGGCCAAACCACTGAGCAACCTGTTCAGGATTATCCAGGGTGGAGAGAATAAACTGGCGCATGCGTTCGACGGCGGCATCGTCGAGCTCGCCTACCTCCTCGGCAGGGGCCATGCCCGCATCGCTATAACGCTGGGAGTCCGACATTTGTTCGCCGACATAATCGGCATACGAGGTGATGGCTTCGTCGGCCGAGGGCGCCCGGAAACCCACCGAAATCGTCATGCAGTCGTCGGTTTGGCTGACGCCGTGGTGTGCCCAGCCGGGGGGCAAATACAACATGTCGCCGGGTGCCAGGGTCCAGTCGGAATCTGCTTCAATCTCGAAAGACTGCAGAATGCGCAAGTCAATGCCCTGAATGATGGGAGCATTACCTGGCTGCTTGCCGCCAAGCTGCCAACGACGGTGGCCGCTTGCCTGCAGTAAAAACACATCATACTGGTCGATATGCGGGCCAACACTGCCGCCGGGCGGTGCATAGCTCACCATGATGTCGTCCAGCCGCCAGCGGGGTAGGAAATCAAACTCATCCATCAGCGCAGCGATAGAGGGCACATAGTGGTCGACCGCTTGTACTAGCAGGCTCCAGTGACCTTCCGACAGCCGCTCGAAAGTGGCGTCGTCGAACGGCCCGTGCGAGACCTGCCAGGGGCCGTCGGGGCCGTTCTCTTCGACCAGCCGCGCTTCGACGCCCGGTTCGCAGGCAAGACCTGCCAGCTCGTCGGGGTCGATGGGGCTGACGAAATCAGGGATAGCGCCACGAATCAGCAGTGGCTTCTGTTGCCAGTAGTTGGCCAAGAAGTCTGCGGGCGTTAAATCGCCCAGCAGGGTGAGTGGCTTATCGTGATGACTCATGGCGTTATCCTAGTTCAAGTGAGCGCTACGTTAGTGTCGCAGGGCGTCGTTTAGAGTGCAGCAAGCCGCTGGTTGAGTGCTTCGGCCTGGGCCTTCGCATTACCAATATAGCTGGCGGGCGAGAGCGCCTTCAGCTCATTTTTCACCGTCTCGGGCAGCTCAAGGGTATCAATAAAGGCCGCAAAGCCCGCTTGGTCAATACGCTTGCCGCGAGTAAGTTCTTTGAGCTTCTCGTAGGGCTTTTCAATGCCGTAGCGACGCATCACGGTTTGGATCGGCTCGGCCAGTACTTCCCAGCTGTTATCCAGGTCTTCTGCCAAGCGCGACGGGTTAGCTTCCAGCTTGCTGATGCCCTTAAGGCTAGCGTGGTAGCCAATCAGGCCATAGGCCAAGCCAACGCCTAGGTTACGCAGTACGGTGGAGTCGGTCAGGTCGCGCTGCCAGCGAGAAATCGGTAGTTTCTGTGCTAGGTGGCTCATCACCGCGTTGGCGAGGCCCAGGTTGCCTTCTGAGTTTTCAAAGTCAATCGGGTTGACCTTGTGCGGCATGGTGGAAGAGCCAATTTCGCCCTCTACGGTGCGCTGCTTGAAGTAGCCCAGGGAAATATAGCCCCATACGTCGCGGTCAAAGTCGATCAGGATCGTGTTGTAGCGGCAGATCGCATCGAACAGTTCGGCAATGTAGTCGTGGGGTTCGATTTGCGTGGTATAGGGGTTAAAGCTTAAGCCCAAGCCTTCAACAAAGGTGCGCGCGTTGGCTTCCCAGTCGATATCTGGGTAGGTGGTCAGGTGGGCGTTGTAGTTGCCGACCGCACCGTTGATTTTGCCCAGAATCTCCACGCTTTCGATCTGCTTGAGCTGGCGCTTGAGGCGATACGCCACGTTAGCCATCTCTTTACCTAGCGTGGTGGGGCTAGCCGTTTGGCCATGGGTGCGTGACAGCATCGGCTGGCCTGCATGGGCAATCGCCAGCTTGGCAATCTCATCGGCGACTTCGTGCATTGTCGGCAGCATAGCTTTTAGGCCATCTGCCAGCATCACGCCGTAAGAGAGGTTGTTGATGTCTTCACTGGTGCAGGCGAAGTGGATAAATTCGGTAACGGCGTTTAGCTCGGCTTGGCCTGCAATCTTCTCTTTTAGGAAGTACTCCACCGCTTTAACGTCGTGATTGGTGGTGCGCTCAATCTCTTTGATACGCTCCGCGTCATCGACTGAGAAGTCACGAATAAGCTGCTCTAGAAACGCGGTGGCTTCTGCGGAAAGCGGCGGGACTTCGACAATCTGGCCGTGCTCAGCAAGGCGCTGCAGCCAGCGCACTTCCACGATCACGCGCGCACGGATCAGGCCGAATTCGCTGAAGTGTTCACGTAGCGCGGCGGCTTTGGCGCCGTAGCGGCCGTCAACGGGAGAAAGGGCGGTCAGAGCAGAGAGTTGCATGGCTTGGTTTCCAGAGTGGTCAAAGTCGGAGGTCGAAAGTAAGGTATCTTGGCGGCTAGCTAAAGTTATCCAGCGCTCGGCGTAGCGCCTTGCGTTGAAACACCAGCTTCCAGCGGCGGCCGCCCTGCTGATGCCACAACAGCGCAAAGCGAATACCGGCCATTAAGCAAGCGCGTACTCGTTCCGGCATCATGCGGGTTTGCAGTAGCGAGGGGTCGCCCTGCACCACAATGCGCGTTTTAAACGTCGAAATGGTCTCTTGGTAAGTTTCACCAAGGCTGGCAATGACGTTTTCGTGAGTCGTTCCAAAGTGGTCTGCTTGCCCTTGAACATGGGTCAGCTTTTGGCCTAACACGTCCATCATCTGGCGGTCGGTGCGCAGCTTATTCATTAGCAGCAGCAGCGAAAATCCGTAGCGCAATACCACCGGGTTGGCCTGCTTACGGCCAACGAGTGCTTCCAGCGTATCCAGCCCGCGGCGCAGGTTGTTGGGGTGGCCGCCGTAGATGGCTTCAAAACTTTCCGGGTTGGTGTCTACCGTCGCGTTGATCAGCGTTTCCCACGCGCGTGTATCAACTTGTCCTGTACGGGCGAGTTCATCGACGAGGCTTGCTGCTTGAAAGACCCCCGCTAGCGCGAGGGCTTGACGGGCAGCGGGGGTATCGGGCGCGCGGTGAATAGGGGTTGCGCTCATGCAGCGGTCTCCGAGGCATTCCAGGTGGCGCGAATAACGCCGCCGCCTAAGCAGATGTCGTTATCGTAAAGCACCAGCGACTGGCCGGGCGTGACCGCCCACTGCGGGTCGTTAAAAATTACTTCAACGCTGCCATCAGCCTGGGCGACAATTTCGCAGGGGCAGTCGCTTTGGCGGTAGCGGGTTTTGGCGGTAAAGCGGCCTTGCTGAACCGGCGGCTTTCCGGCGACCCAGTCCATCGCCTCGGTGGCGAGTGCATTGGTGTAAAGCAGCGGATGATGCTTGCCTTGCACCACGATCAGCACGTTGCGCTCGAGATCTTTTGCCGCCACGTACCAGGGGTCTTCGGAGTAGTTGGCCAAACCGCCAATACCTAACCCTTGACGCTGCCCCAGGGTGTAGTACATCAAGCCCATGTGCTGGCCAATTTCATCGCCTTCAGGGGTCTCGATGGTGCCCGGCTGGGCGGGCAGGTACTGCTGCAGGAAGTCGCGGAAACGACGCTCACCGATAAAGCAGATACCAGTGGAGTCCTTTTTCTTCGCGGTGACGAGGTCGTGCTGCTCCGCCAGCGCGCGCACTTCAGGTTTTTCAAGCTCACCGACCGGGAACAGCGTGCGGGCAATCGCCGCTTCTGGCACCGCGTGCAGGAAGTAGCTTTGGTCTTTATTGCCATCCAGGCCTTTCAGCAGGCGCGGGTGACCGTCGCGGATGCCTTGGCGCACGTAGTGACCGGTGGCGATTTTATCGGCACCCAGCATCTCGGCATACTCCAAGAAGACCTTGAACTTGATCTCCCGGTTACAAAGGATGTCAGGATTAGGCGTACGGCCTGCTTTGTACTCTGCCAAGAAGTGCTCGAATACGTTGTCCCAATACTCGGCAGCGAAGTTAGCCGTGTGCAGCTTGATGCCCAGTTTGGCGCACACGGCTTCCGCATCGGCCAGATCCTCCTTCGCCGTGCAGTATTCGGTGCCGTCGTCTTCATCCCAGTTTTTCATAAACAGGCCCTCGACCTCGTACCCCTGTTGGAGCAGAAGGAGAGCAGAAACGGAGGAGTCGACGCCGCCGGACATGCCGACAATCACTTTGCCGGTGGCAGCGGTGTGGGTGTCTGACGCGTCCTGGGTGGCTGTGCCATCGGTGGATGTCATTGGCATCCTCAGTTGAAGTGGTGTGCAATTGGGCGGCGATTATACACGATGGGGGCTCGATGCTTCGAGTGCTTCACTCTTGGATCACCGAAAGCGGGAAGTGACGGTGGTTCAGGGCATCGTCAATGCGTTTCAGCACCAGCGGGCTTCTTAACCGCTGCGCGGCCGCGAGTGCGACGATCTCATCGCGTGTTAACCAATGGGTAGCCACAATGGCTGGGTCAATCGCCGTGGTGAGCGGCTGTTCAGGGACGCCGGTAAATCCGTGGCTATGAAACGTTTCTCCCTCTGGGGTGTGAAAAACGTACAGCCCTAAATAGCCGGTGAGCGTTACCTGCCACGCCGTTTCCTCTTGCACCTCGCGCTGTATGGCGGCTACCGGCCCTTCACCAAGTTCCACATGCCCGGCTGGCTGATTAAAGAGCGTGTGGGCACCACCTTTATCTTCTTCCACCATTAAAAAATGCTCGCCCTGCTGAATCACGCAGGCCACCGTGCTGCGAATGGTTGGCCGAACAGTAGGAGAAGGCGTATTCATTTTTTAGGGCCTCTGGATTTGGCGCTTCGTTTGGGAGCTGCTTTTGCGGCACGCGCTTTATTGGTATCTGAGCCTTTTGGTAAGGCGCTTTTCGGCTTGGCGTTTTTTGGCTTAGCCTTTTTTGGCACAGCGCGAGGCTGCTTGGCATTGTCGGGGCGCGGTGCGTGCAGGGTTTCTTTACGCCATTCTCCAGGTGCCAGGTCGCCCAGTTGCCAGGGGCCAATGGCCGCACGAATCAGGCGCAACGTGGGAAAACCCACGTGGGCAGTCATGCGGCGCACCTGGCGGTTGCGGCCTTCGCTAATAGTGAGTTCCAGCCAACTGGTAAGAGGGTGGCGCTTAGGGTCGATCGGCGGGTCACGTTCAGCAATAGCAGGCGGCGCTATACGGCGCGCTTTGGCGGGTAGGGTTGGGCCATCTTTTAACGTAATGCCTACTTTGAGCGCACGGATGGCCTCATCGGTGATGTGGCCTTCAAGCTGCACCCAATAGGTTTTTGGCTGCTTGTGTTTGGGGTGGGCAATGCGGTGAATAAGGCCCCCGTCATCACTCAGTAGCAGCAGGCCTTCAGAATCAAAATCAAGGCGGCCAGCGGCGTACACCCCTGGGGTGCGAATCACTTCTGCCAAGGTGGCTCTGCCCTGGCTATCGGTAAACTGGGAGAGCATACGGTAGGGTTTGTGCAGTAAATATAAGGTGCTCATCGTCTCACAAGCTGTCCCAAGAACTAGAGGTGGAGGATTTGTCGACAATCGCTCATGCGGTTAAAGTGCAGCGCTGGTATAATCTGGCGCAGCTGTTTGAGATGAACCGTTGGCATCGTGATGACCACCGTTTTCATCTGTCGTCATCGTTACCGCAATAACCACCGAGTGACCAGTAGTACCACCGACTGACCAAAGGGGCAGCGCATACAGGATGCTCCACCCGCTTCGCGGCATGGCTAATCGTTGAATGAGCCGCGTAGCTCAGGATTTTTTATAATCACAGCGACCGAAAAAAAGAGGTTAACGCAAAAATGTCTAAAACGCCGAAGATCATTTATACGCTCACCGATGAAGCTCCTGCGCTCGCTACCTACTCTTTGTTACCCATCATTGATGCCTTTACCGACTCTGCCGGTGTCGAAGTAGAGACCCGCGATATTTCTCTTGCTGCCCGCGTATTGGCACAATTCCCGGATATTCTGAGCGACGAGCAGCGCGTGAGCGATGACTTGGCGGAGCTTGGTCAGCTGGCGAAGACGCCTGAAGCCAATATTATCAAACTACCTAATATCAGCGCCTCTGGCCCGCAGCTAAAAGCAACCATCAAAGAGCTGCAAAGCCAAGGTTACCCGCTGCCTGACTACCCGGAAGAGCCGAAAAACGACGAAGAAGCCTCCGTTAAAGCGCGTTACGACAAAGTCAAGGGCAGTGCGGTAAACCCGGTGCTGCGCGAAGGTAACTCCGACCGCCGCGCGCCGAAATCGGTCAAAAACTACGCTCGCAAATACCCGCACCGCATGGGTGAGTGGAGCGCTGACTCTAAGTCCCATGTGGCTCATATGAGCGAAGGCGACTTCTACGGCAGCGAACAGTCGGCGGTGATGGAAAAAGCCGGCACGCTGAAGATTGAGCTGCAGCAAAAAGATGGCACCAACGTGGTGCTAAAAGAGGGTCTTGCGGTACAAGCAGGCGAAGTCATTGACGCCGCCAGCATGAGTAGCCGCCGTCTGCGCAGCTTTATTGACAGCCAAATCAGCGATGCCAAAGAGAGCGGCGTGCTGTTCTCGCTGCACTTGAAAGCCACCATGATGAAGGTCTCCGACCCAATCATGTTCGGTATCGTGGTAGAAGAGTTCTATAAAGAGGTGCTGGAGAAGCACGCTGACGTGCTGAAGAGTGCTGGCTTCAACCCGAACAGCGGTATCGGCGACCTTTACAGCGCTATTGAGAAGCTGCCCAGCGACCAGCAAGAGGCGATCAAAGGCGATGTAGAGGCCCTTTATCAAACTCGCCCGGCCATGGCGATGGTGAACTCCCATAAAGGCATCACCAACCTGCATGTGCCCAGCGACGTGATCATCGATGCCTCTATGCCGGCGATGATTCGTGATTCCGGCAAGATGTGGAACGCGAATGACGAGCTGCAAGATGCGAAGGCTGTTATCCCTGACCGCTGCTACGCCACCATTTACCAGGCGGTGATCGAAGACTGCAAGCAGCACGGCGCGTTCGATCCGACCACCATGGGCAGCGTACCTAACGTGGGCCTGATGGCGCAGAAAGCCGAAGAGTACGGCTCTCACGATAAAACCTTCCAAATGCCTGCCGACGGGACTGTCGTGGTCACCGACGATTCAGGCCAAACTGTGTTTAGCCACACGGTAGAAGCAGGCGATATCTGGCGTATGTGCCAGACCAAAGACGCGCCGATTCAAGACTGGGTGAAGCTGGCCGTTACCCGTGCCCGCGACAGTGGTGCCCCGGCACTGTTCTGGCTCGACGCTAACCGTGCCCACGACGCGCAACTGATCAAGAAGGTCGAGACGTACCTGAAAGATCACGACACCGCTGGCCTGGATATCCGAATTCTCGCGCCGGTCGATGCAATGAAGGTTTCTTTGGAGCGTATCCGTAAAGGCGAAGACACCATCTCCGTCACTGGTAACGTGCTGCGCGATTACCTCACCGACCTGTTCCCGATCATGGAACTGGGCACCAGCGCCAAGATGCTCTCTATCGTACCGCTGATGAACGGTGGTGGCCTGTTTGAAACCGGCGCTGGCGGTTCTGCACCTAAGCACGTTCAGCAGTTCCTGGAAGAGAACCACCTGCGTTGGGATTCGCTGGGTGAGTTCCTGGCCCTGGCGGCGTCGCTTGAGCACCTGGGCAGCACCTTCGGTAACGCCCGCGCGACGCTGTTGGCAAAAGCGCTGGATGAAGCCAATGGCAAATTCCTCGACAGCAACAAGTCGCCATCGCGTAAAGTCGGCGAGCTGGATAACCGTGGCAGCCACTTCTACCTAGCAATGTACTGGGCAGAAGCACTGGCCGCTCAGGGCCAGGACGCCGAACTGAAATCCCTGTTTGGTCGTCTGGCAGAGACGCTGCAAGCCAACGAGAGCACCATCGTTGATGAGCTGAACAGCGTGCAGGGGCAGCCGGTGGATATCCAGGGATACTTCCACCCCAACCGTGAGCTGGCCAGCCAGGCCATGCGCCCGAGCAAGACCCTCAACGACGCGCTGGCCATGGTGTCCAAAGGCTGATCATCCGCTGAGCCGTCGCGCTTCAACGGCTGATCGATCCCTCGCCCGCCTTGCGGGCGAGGGATTTTTATTCTCTCCTGTGTGATAATTTTTTACCTTTCATGAACCCTTGTTGATGGCAGGCGTCTTATACATAGGTGTACAGTCTGTAGAAGCCTGGACTGTAAAAGCCTCGTCTTTGAATTGATCCAAGGCCCTGACTGTCAGCAGCAAGAAGATGATGCACGTGACTTATGCCTAATACATACCCTCTGGACGTGATCGCGACTCTGCAGGCAGGCATGACGCGTCCAGGCATGCCAGAACACGATGATGACTTAGCGGTGCAGTCGGCCGAGCCCGCGCTGGCACAGCCGCCTTTATATAAAGTGGTGTTGCATAACGACGACTACACCCCCATGGAGTTTGTCGTTGAAGTGCTGCAAAGCTTTTTTAATATGGATAGCGAAAAAGCCGTGCAGGTGATGTTGGCGGTGCACACCCAGGGGAAAGCCACCTGCGGCATTTTTACCCGGGATATTGCTGAAACTAAAAGTTATCAAGTGAATGAGTATGCCCGTGAATGTGAGCACCCGCTAATGAGTGACATCGAAGCTGCTGATTAAGCCTATTTAAAATGAGTAACGTTGAAAAAAAGTAGCGCAGGGGCTTGCAACCACGCCATTTGTACCCGATGTTGAAAGTGCCGGTCGATTAAACTGATCCGACGCAAGCCCTAGGTGTCGATATACCCTAGGTAGTAGCGAAAAGGGGACTGCCATGCTGAGCAAAGAACTTGAACTGACCCTGAACACGGCCTTCACCGTGGCTCGCTCAAAGCGCCACGAATTCATGACTGTAGAGCACCTGCTTCTGGCGCTGCTAGACAATGCCTCTGCGGTGGATGTGCTGAAGGCGTGTGGGGCAAACCTCGACAAGCTGCGGTCCGATCTGCAGGATTTCATTAACTCGACCACACCGCTGATCCCAGAAGGTCAGGGTGACCGTGAAACTCAGCCAACGCTTGGTTTCCAGCGCGTGCTGCAACGTGCTGTATTCCATGTTCAATCTTCCGGTAAAAGCGAAGTGACTGGCGCTAATGTGCTGGTGGCCATCTTTTCCGAGCAAGAGAGTCAAGCGGTTTACTTCCTTAAACAACAAAGCGTGGCGCGGGTAGACGCGGTGAACTACATCGCCCACGGAATTTCTAAAGTCTCTGGTCATGGCCCGTCGCCATCACCTTCCTCTCAAGAGAGTGACGACGCAGAAGAGGGGAGCGCTGAAGGTGCTGCTCATCCGCTGACCGGCTACGCCACCAACCTCAATGAGCAGGCACGTCAGGGTAAAATCGACCCTCTGATTGGCCGCGACCATGAACTTGAGCGCGTTGTGCAAATTCTGGCCCGCCGTCGTAAAAATAACCCACTCCTGGTGGGTGAAGCGGGTGTGGGTAAAACCGCTATTGCCGAAGGCTTAGCCAAGCGCATCGTCGAAGAAGACGTGCCGGAAGTCATTGCCGACGCGGTGGTTTACTCACTGGATATGGGCGCACTACTGGCAGGCACCAAGTACCGTGGCGATTTCGAAAAGCGCCTCAAGAGTCTGTTAAGCGAGCTGCGTAAACAGCCCAATGCCATCTTGTTCATCGATGAGATTCACACGGTCATTGGCGCGGGCGCTGCCTCGGGCGGCGTGATGGACGCTTCCAATCTGTTGAAACCGCTGCTCTCTTCAGGCGAGCTGCGCTGCATTGGTTCGACCACGTTCCAGGAGTTCCGCGGAATTTTCGAGAAAGACCGCGCCTTGGCACGCCGCTTCCAAAAGGTCGACGTGCTGGCACCGTCCGTTGAGGACACCATCAAGATTCTCAAAGGGCTGCGTTCGCGCTTCGAAGAGCATCACGAGCTGAAGTACACTGACGGTGCGCTGGAGAGTGCCGCTCGTCTGGCGGATCGCTACATCAACGATCGCTTCCTGCCCGATAAAGCGATCGATGTGATCGACGAAGCGGGTGCGCATCAGCGGATGCTACCCCCTGAGGTACGTGCTACGACGATCGATGTGGAGCAGGTGGAAGCCGTGGTGGCCTCCATTGCGCGCATTCCGCCGAAGAGCGTCTCGAGTTCGGATCGTAAACAGCTCGAGAAGTTGGACCGCGACCTGAAAATGTTGGTGTTTGGTCAAGATGAAGCGATCGATTCACTGTCGGCGGCCATCAAGCTCTCCCGTGCGGGCCTGAAATCTCCCGATAAGCCCGTGGGCAGTTTCCTGTTCGCAGGCCCGACTGGGGTCGGTAAAACGGAAGTAGCCAAGCAACTGGCGCATATCATGGGCATCGAGCTGGTGCGTTTCGATATGTCGGAGTACATGGAGCGTCACACCGTGTCGCGTTTGATCGGTGCGCCTCCAGGCTATGTGGGGTATGACCAGGGTGGGCTACTGACCGAGGCCGTCACCAAACAGCCGCACTGCGTGCTGCTTCTCGACGAAATCGAAAAAGCGCATCCAGAAGTTTTCAATCTGCTGTTGCAGGTCATGGATCACGGTCGTTTGACGGATAACAACGGCCGCGAGGCAGACTTCCGCCATGTGATTTTGATCATGACCTCGAACGCTGGGGCGGAGCAGGCATCGCGTCGCTCTATCGGTTTCCAGAGCCAGGATCACTCGACGGATGCGATGGAAGTGATTCGTCGGACCTTCTCGCCGGAATTCCGTAACCGCCTGGACGGCATCATTCAATTCCATGCGCTGCCCACGACGGTGGTGCGCAACGTGGTCGACAAGTTCTTGATCGAGCTTCAGGCGCAACTAGACGAGAAGCGCGTGCAGCTGGATGTAGACGACGTCGCCCGGGATTGGCTAGCAGAGAAAGGCTACGACCCGGATATGGGGGCAAGGCCGATGGCTCGCTTGATCCAAGAGAAGCTCAAGAAGCCACTCGCAGAGATGATTCTGTTTGGAGAGCTGGCCGAGCACGGTGGTATCGTCCATGTTAGCCTGGAGGAGGGAGAGCTTCATCTTTCGACAGAGTCGGAAATGGCAGATGCGCCCTGAAAAGGGCGCTAAGATGACCGCCAAGCAGTAATGCATACTCGCTAGCACGCACAGCGCCCTGTCTTCGACGGGGCGTTGTCGTTTCCAGGGAGCGGCGCCGTCGTTACGCGGTGCTACTAATAGCCGTGGGACGCGATCTGTGAGCAGGCGTTGCTTGAGGGCACACTCAAGGCTTAGCGCGAGCGATAAACGATACGGCCTTTGGACAGGTCGTAGGGCGTTAGTTCTACCTTGACCTTGTCGCCAGTCAGAATGCGGATGTAGTTTTTACGCATTTTGCCAGAGATGTGAGCGGTCACAACGTGACCGTTTTCCAGCTCAACCCGGAACATGGTGTTGGGAAGGGTATCAACAATAACGCCTTCCATTTCAATATGATCTTCGCGTGCCATATAGGCAGATCCTCACTTATTTTACATCGTGGTTGGTCGAATGATTGTTTCAATAAGCGTTGGCACAAACCTGCTCGCCTAAGAAACAGCGCTATATTGTGCCGTAAGCCCGCCGTCAAGGCAAAAAAGCTGACCAGTTTAACGAATTATAGGTCGCCAGTGCCGCCCATCCAGCAGTTCAATCGGTGAAAAAGCTTGCTTGTAGCGCATCTTACGACACTCCTCAATCCAGTACCCGAGATAAAGGTGCGGCAGCGCTTTTTCTTGGCAGAGCGCAATTAACTTTAAGATGGCAAAGGTGCCCAGCGAGCGCTTTTCAAGCGACGCATCCACTTTGAAAAACGTATAAATGGCCGAAAGACCATGCTCTAGCTGGTCAAACGCTGCCACGGCCACCAGTTCGCCCTCTAGATACATCTCCAGTAGGTGTGCATAGGGCTCTTCTAGCGTTAAGAAGGTACGGTATTGGTCGCGGCTAGGGGGGTACATATCGCCATCGGCATGACGCTGACGAATATAGTCGGCGTACAGCGCATAGTGGGCCGCGTCGAAGCGTGCGGCAATCACTCGGGTTTCAATATCGGCATTGCGTCGCCAAAGTTTGCGCTGGGTGCGGTTGGCGCTAAATTCGTCTACTGGAATGCGTACCGAACGGCAGGCATTGCAACCCTCGCAGTGAGGGCGGTATAAGTGGCGTCCGCTGCGTCGAAAGCCAAGCAGAGACAGCGAGTCGTACACCCCAGGCACCGGCGACTCCTGAGGATCCAGAAACAGTGTTGTTGCCTCTTTGCCAGGAAGATAGCTGCAGGCATGAGGAACGGTTAGGAAGAAGCGCAAATCCCGCACAGGGCGGCGAGGAGCGTTACTACTCACGGCTTGCCTCCTTGGTGAAAAACGGCGCGGTCACTCTGCTTCAGCGCCTGAGGGTATCGCCGCCAGCCATGGTGAGGCAGGCACGGATGGCGTCTGATGGGCAGGTGGTAAGCGAAAAGCCTTTTCTGGCAACCATTGTTCAAGGTAGTTGATGAACGTGCTACGGGCGACTGTTGTCGCACCCAGGCTGGCTAAATGCGGCGTGTGCATTTGGCAGTCGATGAGTTCACCACCATGGCGTTGCATGGCGCCTGCCAAGTAGGCCAGCGCAATTTTGGAAGCGTCGGGTTGACGTGAAAACATCGACTCACCAAAGAACACTGGCCCCATGGCCAGCCCATACAGCCCGCCGACCAGCTCGCCGTCACGGTGTACCTCAATGCTGTGGGCGATGCCAAGTTCGTGAAGGCGCTGATAGGCACGACGCATATCCGGGTTAATCCAAGTGCCCGGTTCATTTTTACGGGGAGCAGCACATGCCTCAACGACCTGGATGAACTGTTGATCTAGTGTCACGCTAAAGCCACCATGTCGCAGCCGTTTAGCTAGACTGCGGCGTCGTTTAAACTGAGCAGGCAGCAGTATCATGCGCGGGTCAGGGCTCCACCATAAAATGGGGTCCTTGTCGCTATACCAAGGAAATATCCCTTTCCGGTAAGCGTCTACCAGCCAGGCTGGTGTAAGCTCTCCACCGGCGGCTAGGAGGCCGTTGGGAGACTCTAATGCCTGTTCGGTAGATGGAAATGAAGGGTGTGGCGATGAGAGCCAAGGTAGCATCGCTTGCTCCTGTTGCTGATAGCTTCTATAGAAGCGCTGTGACGGCGGAAGGATGCTCGGTATGATGCAAACTCGCAAGTGGATTAAAGACACCGTGTGGTGTAAAGGGAGAATCGCTTGAAAGTAACCTGAATCCGTGAAGCCGGCGCCGACACTTTCCCTATCACCGCCAGCGAGCACTTTTTGATCATTCGCCCCGTGCAAGTTGGCTTTCGCAAGCCCGTTATTGCCAAAACCCACCGTGCTGATCGGTGCTGACGGCCCGTTTTGTCATGCCTTTCCACCCGCCAGGCACGACATATCTGGCGATCGCGTGTCGCTTGGAACTGCTTGTGGATAGAGTGTCGCCGATTGACGGTCAGCATGGCGTTCCTCGTGGATAACGCAGTCGGCTCCGCAGCGTCTTGAGCACCGTCATGCGCCCGATATCCTGCCCGAAGTCGAGGATG
>NZ_FODB01000064.1 GCF_900110265.1 Vreelandella aquamarina
ACCGTGGCAGACCACCAGACCTCCCAGGGTAAGACGCGCGACCTTCCTCCCACCTACCCGCCGCATTTACTATCGCCCCTTCCGGATAGCTATGGGGCTTTGAGGATCATTGCACTCTCGCCCGGGTGCGATAGCCTCGTATGCGATTTCTGTTCGTCGGGCCGGGAGTTTGCCTTCAGCTTCCTTCGGATTCTGCCTTGCGGCAGACACCCTTGCTGTTCAGCTAACGGTTCCCGCTATCAGGGTCCGTAGGGGACTTTCACCCCCAAGTCATCCGGCCAACCACCACGGCGGACCGGATAGCGCCTAATTGGCGCTGCGCGCCATGCCTGGCGCACCACGAAAAACGCCCCGAGACAAAGCCTCGGGGCGTTAGCAAATCAGTGAATCGATTAGTTCTTGGACTTATCGACCAGCTGGTTGGCAGCAATCCACGGCATCATGCCGCGCAGCTTGGCACCTACCTGCTCGATTTCGTGCTCGGCATTCAGGCGACGACGTGCGGTCATGGACGGATAGTTAGTGTTGCCTTCCTGGATGAACATCTTGGCGTACTCGCCGGTCTGGATGCGCTTGAGTGCATTGCGCATTGCAGCGCGAGACTCGTCGTTGATCACCTCAGGGCCGGTCACGTACTCGCCGTACTCCGCATTGTTGGAGATGGAGTAGTTCATATTGGCGATGCCGCCTTCGTACATCAGGTCGACGATCAGCTTGAGCTCATGCAGACACTCGAAGTAAGCCATTTCCGGCGCATAGCCTGCTTCAGTCAGCGTCTCAAAGCCTGCTTTTACCAGCTCAACTGCGCCACCGCACAGTACCGCTTGCTCACCGAACAGATCGGTTTCGGTTTCGTCTTTGAAGGTTGTTTCGATAATACCGCTGCGGCCACCGCCAACGCCGGCTGCGTAGGAGAGCGCCAGCTCTTTAGCACTGCCAGACGCATCTTGATGAATAGCGATCAGATCAGGGATACCGCCGCCTTTTACGAACTCAGAGCGAACGGTGTGACCCGGCGCTTTCGGTGCGATCATGATCACGTCGAGGTCTTTGCGCGGCTCAATCTGGTTGTAGTGAATGTTGAAGCCGTGGGCGAACGCCAGCGTCGCGCCCTCTTTCAGGTTCGGCTCAACTTCCTGCTCGTAGATGGCTTTTTGGTTTTCGTCCGGCGCCAAGATCATCACCACGTCAGCGGTTTTGCACGCTTCCGGCACGCTCGCCACTTTTAAACCAGCCGCTTCTGCTTTCGCTGCAGAAGAGGAGCCTTTGCGCAGTGCGACAGTGACATCGACGCCAGACTCTTTCAGGTTGTTAGCATGCGCATGGCCCTGCGAACCATAGCCAACGATGGTAACTTTTTTGGCTTGGATCAGGGACAGGTCGCAATCTTTATCGTAATAAACGTGCATGGCGAGACTCCAGAAGTCGGTAATATCAAATTTTTATAGCGTATAGGTCAGCGTTAATGGCCACCCGTGCCGTCTTATGCAGCACTGGGATTCGGCGTTGAGGTCACTCTACGATAGAGCAGCCGTTGCGTAAAACGCTATGTTTGCAACATACTATTTCATATTATGAAATAACGCTTAGGGTGTCGGCCTTTATGGATTTTCGTCTACTCAAACACGTGGTCACCCTGGCCGACACACTGCATTTTGGCCGTGCCAGCGAGCTTTGCCACATTAGCCCATCGACGCTGAGCCGCTCTATTCAACAGGTAGAGAGCGAGCTAGGCACTCGACTATTCGAGCGCGATAACCGCCACGTAACGCTAACCCCTCAAGGCATCACGTTCCAACACTATGCCAAAGAGACGCTAGAGCAGTGGGAAACCCAAAAACGCACCTTGGCCGCCACCACAGCACAACTCAGCGGGGAGATCAGCATTTATTGCTCGGTCACGGCGAGCTACAGCTTTCTGTATGAATTACTCAGCGATGTACGTACACGCCACCCCGGCATTGAGCTAAAGCTGCATACTGGTGACCCCGCCGATGCGATGTCGCGAGTGCTGGAAGGCGCAGACGATATGGCGATTACTCCTCGCCCGCGTATTCCGCCTAGCGCGCTGGCCTTCAAGTCGCTGACCCGCTCGCCACTGCTGTTCATTGCACCCACCGAGCCCCACGCGTGGCTGCCGCCTCAACCAGAAAGCTCCACCGCAGAGCAGTGGCAGCACGTGCCGATGATTTTGTCGGAAGCAGGCCTCTCCAGGGAATACGCCAACACCTGGTTCAAAGCCATGGGTATTGCACCGCGCATTTACGCCCAGGTAGCCGGGCACGAAGCGATTGTGAGTATGGTCGGGCTTGGCTTCGGTGTGGGCGTTGTCCCCAAGATCGTGCTGGATAATAGCCCGCTGGCGGAACGGGTACAGGTACTTAACGTCAAACCGGAGCTGCCCCACTATGATGTCGGCCTCTGCGTGCTGAACCGACGGTTAAAAAACCCGATGATTGATGCGTTTTGGGCGGCGGTTAATCCACGTTAACGCACTATTTATCACTAAAGCACAGTACAAAAAAAGCCGCCCAGCGAATAATGGGCGGCTTTTAGCAATACAAGCACTACTGTAAAGCGAACCTTTACAAGGACAGTACTTTATCGCCCCGGGCAATACCGGATACCCCGGTACGCGCTACTTCGAGAATGCCCACCGGCGACATGGCCTGTAGGAAGGCATCCAGCTTTGAAGCGTCGCCGGTAATCTGCACCGTGTAGAGGCTAGGCGTCACGTCGACGATCTGCGCACGGAAGATATCCACCGTACGCTTAACTTCATCGCGGGCAGCGCCAAGCGCTTTCACCTTCACCAGCATCAGCTCACGCTCAATGTGGTTGCCTTCGGTGAGATCCACCAGCTTTACCACATCAATCAACTTATTGAGGTGCTTGGTGATCTGCTCAATCACCCGGTCGTCGCCGATGGTAGTTACCGTTAAGCGGGACAGCGACGGATCTTCCGTCGGTGCAACGTTTAGCGTTTCGATGTTGAAGTTACGCTGGGAGAACAACCCGACCACACGTGACAGCGCACCCGGTTCGTTTTCCATCAGAATCGAGATGATATGACGCATCAGGTACGCTCCGTTTTAGACAGCAGCATGTCACGCATAGCGCCCAGCGGCACCTGCATCGGGTAGACGTGCTCATGGGGGTCGACCTTCACGTCCAGGAAGACCAGCTCATGCTTGTTGGCAAACGCACGCTCAAGCGCCGGCTCCAACTCGTCTAGCGTCTTCACGGTGATCGCGGTGAACCCATATGCTTCAATCAGCATATGGAAGTCGGGCAGCGACTCCATATAAGAGTGCGCATGGCGAGACTTGTAGTTCAAATCCTGCCACTGGCGCACCATGCCGAGCGAAGCGTTGTTCAGGTTGACGATCTTGACGCCCACGCCGTACTGCTTACAGGTAGAGAGCTCCTGCATCATCATCTGGAAGCTACCCTCGCCGGTGACGCAGACCACATCGTCTTCCGGGAAGTTCTGCTTAATACCCATGGCGGCCGGGAAACCGAAGCCCATAGTGCCTAGCCCGCCGGAGGTGATCAGGCGATTCGGCTTATCGAACTTGTAGTACTGCGCCGCAAACATCTGGTGCTGACCCACGTCCGTGGTGACGTACGCTTCGCCACGGGTCACGCGGCACAGCGCTTCGATCACTTCTTGCGGTTTCAGCACTTCGCCGGGCTTGGAAGGCTCGTAGAGCTTTCCTTCGCGATCGGCACGCCAACCGTCGATCTTCTGCCACCAATCGGCCAGTGCTTCTGGATGCGCAATGGAGTGCCCCTGCACCAAGCTAATCATCTCGTTGATGACGCTGGACGCCGGGCCAACAATCGGCACGTCTGCACGCACGGTTTTGGATACTGAGCTTGGGTCGACATCCACGTGAATAATCTTCGCCGTTGGGCAGAACTTCGACGTGTTGTTAGTCACTCGGTCATCGAAACGTGCGCCAATAGCAATGATCAGGTCCGCGTGGTGCATGGCCATATTGGACTCATACGAGCCGTGCATACCCAGCCAGCCCAAACACTGGCGGTCGCTTTGCGGGTACGCGCCAATGCCCATCAGCGTGGTGGTAATCGGGAAGCCAAGCTGCTTCACCAAGTCGGTCAAGCCTTCGCTTGCCTTGCCTGTTACCACACCGCCACCGGTATAGAACACTGGGCGCTTGGCCTTCAGCATCATCTCGACGGCTTTCTTGATCTGCCCGGTATGCCCACGGGTCACCGGATTGTAGGAGCGCAGTTTGACCTTCTTCGGGTACACGTACTCGTAGCGCTCGGTGGGCGCGGTCATGTCCTTGGGGATATCGACCACCACCGGGCCAGGACGACCGGTCGATGCCAGATAGAAGGCCTTTTTCAGCACTTCTGGGATTTCGGACGGGTGACGAATCGAGAAGCTGTGCTTCACGATAGGACGCGTCACGCCAACGATATCGGTTTCCTGGAAGGCGTCGTCACCAATCAAGTGGCTCATGACCTGGCCGCACAGAACAACCATGGGAATGGAGTCCATGTAGGCGGTCGCAATGCCAGTCACCGCGTTGGTAGCGCCGGGGCCAGAGGTCACCAGCACCACGCCGGGCTTGCCGGAGGCACGGGCATAGCCGTCGGCAGCGTGGGTGGCTGCCTGTTCGTGCCGCACGAGGATGTGCTTCACTTTGTCTTGGCGGAACAGCGCATCATAAATATGCAGCGCCGCGCCACCGGGATAACCATAAATGTACTCGACGCCCTCATCTTGCAAGAAGCGGGCGATCATATCTGCGCCGGAAAGCAGTTCCACTGTGTTTCTCCCCTGGAGGTCTCGAGTGCGATCCGCAGGACATCCTGCGGGGTCGAGTGCGGCGGTATGCCGCTGCCGGCCCATGCCGGCACCTGATGCCAAACCCTGGCAATATGGCCCGGTTAGGGCCTGCACTCTCATCGGGAATGCTCATTTATGGCAACCATAAAGAGCGGTTCCCTTACACGGCGGTTTGCCGTGTCGGGGCGTTGGCCAGGTCAGGCGGTTAGCCTAAGCCCGGAAGTCCTTCGGCGGGTAGAGGCGTGAGCCTACCCTTCGCGCGGGGATCAGGGGTTGCCCGTTGGTTCCGCGCCCGCAAATCAGGAACCCACAAGATTCCATTAGCGCCCTTAGCCTGTCAACCTCCGATCCCTTCAAACGCAACAAAGGTCGCAGTAAGCGCAAAAAAAATGCCCCGCCAGCGGTGCTGACGGGGCATTTGCCCTATTTCATTGCGCAATTAACTAAACACTAGTTCGCCTTCATTGGCGCTAATGTGAATGGTATCGCCTGGGGCATACTTGCCTGCCAGCAGATTTTGAGCCAGCGGGTTTTCAATGCGGCTTTGAATGGCCCGCTTGAGTGGCCGCGCCCCAAACACAGGGTCAAAACCCACCACCGCTAGCTGCGCCATGGCATCGTCACTAATCTCCAGGCTCAGGTCGTGTTCCGCGAGCCGCCCTTTCAAGCGCTCTAACTGAATACCGGCAATGGCCTGGATCTGCTCTTGGCCGAGTGCGTGGAACACCACCACCTCATCAATGCGGTTGATTAATTCTGGGCGGAAGTGATTACCCACTACCTCCATCACCGCGTTTTTCATCAGCTCGTAATCATTATCATCCCCGCCCATGCGCTGAATAATGTCTGAGCCCATGTTAGAGGTCATCACAATCACGGTGTTACGGAAGTCGACGGTACGACCCTGACCATCGGTTAAGCGGCCATCTTCCAGCACTTGCAGCAGAATGTTGAACACATCCGGGTGCGCTTTTTCCACCTCATCCAGCAGCAGCACCGAGTAGGGCTTGCGGCGCACTGCTTCGGTTAAGTAGCCCCCCTCTTCATAGCCGACGTAGCCGGGAGGCGCGCCAATCAAACGGGCCACGGAGTGCTTCTCCATAAACTCCGACATGTCGATACGCACCATCGCCTCTTCTGTATCGAACAGGAAGTTGGCCAGCGACTTGCACAGCTCGGTTTTACCCACCCCGGTCGGGCCAAGGAACAGGAACGAGCCGTTAGGACGGTTGGGATCGGCAAGGCCAGCCCGCGAGCGCCGCACCGCGTTGGCGACGGCCTCGACCGCCTCGTTCTGGCCGATGACGCGCTCGTGGAGGGCCTCTTCCATACGCAGCAGTTTATCCCGCTCGCCTTCCAGCATTTTGGATACGGGAATGCCCGTCCAGCGCGAGACCACCTCTGCGATTTCCTCTTCCGTGACGTTGGAGCGCAACAGCTGATGGCTGGCAGTATCGGTTTCGCCTTCTCCTGCTTCGCTGATCTTTTTCTCCAGCTCGGGAATCTTGCCGTACTGGATTTCCGACATGCGGCCCAAATCACCCTGACGACGCGCCTGCTCAAGATCGATACGCGCTTGCTCGAGCTCCGCTTTGAACTGCGCGGCGCCTTGAATGCTGGCTTTTTCCGCCTTCCAGATCTCATCCAGGTCAGCGTATTCACGCTCTAACTCGTGAATCTGGTTATTCAGCGCCTCCAGGCGTTTTTTGCTCGCTTCGTCGGTCTCTTTTTTCAGCGCCTCCCGCTCCATCTTGAGCTGGATGAGGCGGCGATCAAGGCGGTCCATCTCTTCGGGCTTGGAGTCTAGCTCCATACGAATCCGCGATGCTGCCTCATCGATCAGGTCGATGGCTTTGTCCGGCAGTTGGCGGTCAGTAATGTAACGCGTAGAAAGCTTAGCGGCGGCAATAATCGCCGAGTCGGTAATATCAACGCCGTGGTGCACTTCGTAGCGCTCTTTCAAACCACGCAGAATGGCGATGGTATCGGCCTCGGTGGGTTCATCCACCAGCACTTTCTGGAAGCGGCGCTCTAACGCGGCGTCCTTTTCAATGTACTGGCGGTACTCATCCAACGTGGTGGCGCCCACACAGTGCAGCTCACCACGCGCCAGCGCTGGTTTGAGCATATTGCCCGCGTCCATGGCGCCATCGGCCTTTCCAGCGCCCACCATGGTATGCAACTCATCGATGAACAGGATCACTCGTCCCTCTTCTTGGGAGAGCTCTTTCAACACGGCTTTCAGGCGCTCTTCGAACTCACCGCGAAACTTGGCTCCGGCGAGCAGCGCGCCCATATCCAACGACAGCACGCGTTTCTCTTTCAAACCTTCGGGTACTTCACCGTTAACGATGCGCTGAGCCAGGCCTTCGACGATGGCGGTTTTACCCACACCAGGTTCGCCAATCAGCACCGGGTTGTTCTTGGTGCGACGCTGCAACACCTGAATCGTACGGCGGATTTCGTCATCGCGACCGATCACAGGGTCGAGCTTGCCGTCCAGCGCGCGCTGGGTGAGGTCCAATGTGTACTTATTCAGCGCTTCACGCTGATCTTCGGCGTTGGGGTCATCAACGCGGGAGCCGCCACGCAGGCTGTCGATGGCCGCCTCTAACGTTTTACGGCTGAGTCCAGCCTCTTTCATCAGCTTGGTAATGGCGCTGTTCATTTCCAGCGCAGCCAGCAACACAAGCTCAGAAGCAATAAACTGGTCGCCGCGCTTTTGCGCTTCGCGGTCGGTGAGATTAACCAGCTTAACGAAGTCGCGGGAGGGTTGAACATCGCCATCGAACTGGCTGACTTTGGGCAGGTCGTCCATTTGACGCTGCAAGCCGTCACGCAGGCGCGAGCTGCTGCCTTCGGCTTTTTCAATCAGCGCTTTAATGCCGGTATCTTTGGTGTCGATCAGCGCCAGCAGCAGATGCACTGGTTCAAGCTGGTTGTGGCCGTGGCCTACCGCGAGGGACTGCGCTTCCGCAATGGCAGCCTGTAATTTGGCAGTGAATTTATCGAATCGCATGGAGTGCCTCCTGGGGTAGCCGTGCGTTTGGACCCACGGCGCTTCCCGATAACTTGTTGTTGAACGTGCTAAAGACGATTAGCTTGACAAGTTAGGTGGGGTCATATCCACGTATTTCAAGTGACTCTTAGTTGATCCAGATCACACTCGCCATACGGCCGGTGTGACCATTGTCGCGGCGGTAGGAGTAGAAGCGCGATTCGCAGGCGGTACAGAAGTGCCCGCCGCTAATATGATGGATCCCTAACTCCTCTAAGCGAAAGCGCGCCAACCGATATAAATCAGCCATGTAGTGACCAAGCCGATAGGGGCTGTGATCAAAGGCATCGGCGGTTTCAGGATGTACCGCTACAAAGGCACCATAAACTTCCGGGCCCACTTCAAACTGGGCGTTGGAAATAGCCGGACCTAGCCACACCAAAATATCGCTGGGGTCACAGTTCATCGCGGCCACCGTAGCCTCTAGCACCCCGCCTGCCAACCCCCGCCAACCCGCATGGGCTACCGCGACCTGGGTGCCTTGGCGGTTGCAGAGCAGTACCGGCAAACAGTCTGCCGTGAGTACCACGCAAGCGTACTCGCTGCTATTAGCCACGGCGGCGTCTGCTTCTGGGGGAGTGCTTTGGTACTCTTGCTGCACCCGGGCACCATGGGTTTGGTTTAGCCACAGCAGCGGGCGGTCATCACCGATCTCTTTCTGCATTAGCCGCCGACACAGCGCCACATGGTCAGCGTTATCACCAACGTGGGTTGCCGGGTTGAAGGCAGCAAAGTCGTTCTGGCTTGGCCCGGTTTCACGGGTGGTCACAAAGGCCCGCACGTTGGCGGGCGCGGGCCAATCCGGTAGCAGTAGCGTCGGGCGCAGGTCAATGGCATCGCTCATCGCATGGTCTCGCTATCTTCGCGCAGGTAGTCCAATAACATTAGTAGATCATCGGGCAGATCGGCTTGAAAAGTGAGGGTTTCGCCACTGACGGGGTGCACAAAGCTCAGTTTGCGAGCATGCAGCGCTTGGCGAGGAAACTCGCGCAAAATCTCTTTTAACGGCCCGGCAGCCCCCGGCGGAAGTTTGGCACGGCCACTGTAGAGCGGGTCGCCAATCAGCGGATAGCGGGCGTGGGCCATATGCACGCGGATTTGGTGGGTGCGACCGGTTTCTAGCTGGCAGCGTACGTGGGTGTGAGCACGAAAGCGCTCTACCACGCGAAAATGAGTCACGGCGGGTTTGCCGGACGCCGTGACCGCTTGGCGTTTACGGTCTTTCGGGTGCCGACCAATCGGCGCATCAATGGTGCTGCCCGCCACGGGTTTGCCAATCACCACCGCATCGTATTGACGCGAAACGGTACGCGCCTGAAGTTGCTCCACCAGGACTGTTTGGGCTGGCAGGGTTTTGGCGACCATCATCAGCCCGGTAGTATCTTTATCCAAACGGTGGACGATCCCCGCGCGCGGCACCTCCGCCAGCGTGGGGTGATGATGCAGTAGCGCATTGAGCAAAGTGCCATCCGGGTTGCCCGCCGCCGGATGCACGACCATGCCCGCTGCCTTGTTGATGACGATGACGTCATCGTCTTCGTAGACGATGTCCAGCGCAATGTCCTGGGGCTCGAAACGCGTGTCCTCTTCGATGGTCGCGTTGAGCGTCAGCACTTCATGGCCGTGCAGTTTGGCTTTCGGCTTGACCTTGGCACCATCGACGGTGAGCTCACCGGCGTTGATCCACGCTTTCAAGCGCTCGCGGGAGTAATCGCTGAACAACTCCGCCGCCGCTTGGTCCAAACGTGCACCAGCTAATGATGCGGGCACCCGCTGCGTGGCTTCAACAATACGAGACATGAATAACCTCTCTAAGACGCTAACCGCCCAACTGCGTCACATAATACGCTTAACGTGTCGCTAAGCCTGCGTTTTGCGTCTAGGTGTTTTATAGTGGGCTAACTGCGACCTATTCTACCATTTCTACTTATGGCCATCGTCGCTTTTCGGTGATTGAGGCTTGTTTGCAACGAGGATGATGATGCGCGTTTTTTCCGCTGCCAACCGCTTTGGCGCCCTAGCCTTGAGCCTTGCCCTCCTGGCGGGCTGCGCTAGCAACGACACGACCCCGGAAGAGGAAGATGAGTTTGCGGGGGTACAAGAGCGCGAGCTGTATGAGCTGGCACGCACCGCACTCGATAGCAACCGCTTCCCGATTGCTATCGAGCGCCTTGAAGCCCTGGATACTCGCTATCCGTTCGGCCCCCACGCCGAACAGGCCCAGCTTGAGCTGATTTACGCCTATTACGAAAACAGCAACTGGGAAGAGGCGCGCGCTGCCGCTAGCCGCTTTATCCGCCTGCACCCAGACCACCCCCAGGTGGACTACGCCTACTACCTGCGCGGGCTGTCCGCTTGGCAGGCAGGCCGTTTTAGCCTAGAGCGCCTGCGCTTGATCGACATTTCCAAGCGCGACCTGGGCGCCTCGCGGGATGCCTACAACGATTTCCGCGAACTGATTCAGCGCTTCCCGCAGAGCCAGTACGCGCCGGATGCCCAGCAGCGCATTGTCTATCTGCGTGAGCTATTAGCCCGCCATGAACTGCATGTGGCTGACTACTACCTGCGCCGCGGTGCTTTCTTGGCCGCCGTTGAGCGGGGCCGCTGGGTCATCGAAAATTACCCAGAGTCCAGCGCCACCCGTGATGCGCTAGCCACGATGGTGGAGGGCTATCAAGGCTTAGGCATGGACGACCGCGCCCGCGAGGTGCTCACTGTATTGCGCGAAAACGCGCCGGATCACGAGCAGCTTCAAAACGGCCGCTTTACGCCCAAACATGGCAACAGCGATTAAGCGTTGAATCAGGCCACTAGCGGCCGCCACGTTTAAGCTGTACACCCCATGCATCAATAAAACCACGCTTCGGCGTGGTTTTATTGCGCTCATGCCTAATAAAACTTACTTAACAATAACTTATCAAATCCTAAGCGGTGCCTCGCCCCACAAGCTGAAGCTTGAGCTAACCGAAAGCACCGTGATTGGAAAAGCTTGGCCCCTCCTCCGGTACTGCCTTAAGCCAGTGAGCGCTTACATTAATTCCCAGGCTGCCAGCCATTCACAATGGGGTAGCGACGGTCACGCCCGAAACCACGCGGCGTGACCCGCACTCCTACAGGGGCCTGGCGACGCTTGTATTCGCAGCGATCCACCAGCTTGACGACTTTATAGACATCCTCTTCCTCAAAGCCTGCCGCAATAATCGACTCGGCGCTCATATCCCCTTCGATGTAGCGGACCAAAATGGCGTCCAGCACATCGTAGTCGGGTAGCGAGTCGCTATCCTGCTGATCAGGGGCGAGCTCAGCGCTAGGCGGGCGCTCAATGACCCGCTCGGGAATCGCCGGAGACTGAGTATTGCGCCAGCGGGCTAAGCGATAAACCCAAGTTTTATACACATCCTTAATAGCGTTGTAGCCGCCCACCATATCGCCATACAGGGTAGCGTAACCCACTGCCATTTCGCTCTTGTTGCCAGTGGTCAGCACCATCAGGCCTTTCTTATTGGAAATGGCCATTAACAGCACACCACGACAGCGCGACTGCAGGTTCTCTTCGGTAGTATCCCGCTCAGTGCCAGCAAAGCTTTCCGCCAAGGTGCCCATAAAGGCTTCCACCATCGGCTCGATGGGCATCACGTCATAGTGCACCCCCAGCAGGTTCGCCTGCTCGGCGGCATCTTGTTTGGAGATATCCGCCGTGTAGTGGTAAGGCATCATCACCGCCTGCACCCGCTGCGGCCCTAGCGCATCCACCGCAATGGCCAGCGAGAGAGCAGAATCTATCCCACCAGAAAGCCCCAACACGACGCCCTTGAACCCGCTTTTATTGACGTAGTCACGCAGGCCAGTCACCAGCGCGCAATAGAGGCTCTCTTCCGGCTCGACGTCTGGCTCGATCTCCCCCGCTTGGGGCTCCCAGGTATTCGCGCTGGTTTGCAGCAGTTGAATGGGCATTAACCCCGCCTGCCAATAGGGCGCCAGCACCTTGAGTTGGCCACTGGCATCCACACAGCTAGAACCACCATCAAACACCAGCTCATCCTGGCCGCCGATGGTGTTGACGTAAACAATCGGCCGCTGCACTTCTTGGGCACGCAGCTCTAAAAGGCGCAGCCGCTCGGCGGGCTTGTCCTGATGGTAGGGCGAGGCATTCAGGCTAATCAGCACTTCTGCCCCGGCTTCCCGAGCCGCTTTTACCGGCGCGCCTTCCCATAAATCTTCACAAATCAGCAGGCCAAGCTTGGCGCCTTTATGTTCGTACACCAGCGGCTCAGTGCCAGGGGTAAAGTAGCGCTGCTCGTCAAACACTTGGTAGTTGGGCAGCGCCTGCTTGGCGTACTCCGCTTCCCACTGGCCGTTGTACAGCACACCCGCCAGGTTATAGCACTTGCCTTCACGCACGCCGGGGTAGCCAATAATCACCAACACATCACGGGCAATTTTTTCGGCCATTTTGGCACGAGTTTCCCGCAGGCGGGCTTCCATGGAGGGGCGCAGCAGCAAATCTTCCGGCGGGTAGCCGGATAAAAAAAGCTCGGGGAAGACAACAATATCCGCCCCATGCTCAATCCTCGCTTCTCGCACGGCCTCAATGGCACGCGCGGCATTGCCGGGAATATCTCCCACCAGAGGGTCGAGTTGGGCCATTACCAGCGTTAAGTCTTGCATGGGCGTTAAAATCTCTTGAGAATCTTCGGAATACGGTGGCATCTATATAGTAGATGCATTGTCCCGCAAGGCATGCCAAGTGGCAAAGGCCACACAGCACTAAGAGGGCTGAAAGCAACGAAAGTCTTGCCGCCAGTCACGCCTTGTAACCGCCTTTCCCACTTAGGGAGCCATTGAGGATGAATCTATTGATCATTCGGTTGATTATATTTGCCGTGCTGTTTTACGTAGGCTTGAAGCTTTACGGTATTTACCGCCAGCGTAAGCTGACCCACCAGCAGCAAACACCCCCTCGCCATGAGGGCGGCAATATGGTGCGCTGCCGCTGGTGTGATGTTCACGTACCGGAAAACGAGGCGCTGCGCAATGCGGAACAGTGGTTCTGCTGTAGCGCGCATCGTGACCGTTTTTTGCAGGAGCAGGAAGACAACAGCAATCGCTAAGCCTCCCCGCCTTTACGCCAAACGCGCAGCCGTTGGCTGATAAGGCGTAGGATCCATCAGCGGCTTACGCCCAAGCAGCTGATCCGCTAGTAAGTGTGTCGATGCAGGCGCTAGCACTAAGCCGTTACGGTAGTGGCCTGCATTGACAAACACATTCGGAAAATCGGGCAGTGCGCCAATAAAAGGAATGCCTTCCGGCGAGCCAGGGCGCAGGCCCGCCCAATGGTGCGCGACAGGGCAATCTGCCAGCGCGGGGATAATATTCTCCGCGCTTCGCTTGAGCGAGGCCAACGCCTCTGCATCGGTGGTTTTGTCGAAGCCAGCCTCTTCCAGGGTCGAGCCTACCAGCAGCAGCCCGTCGCTACGGGGAATCACATAGCGGCCATCCTTTAGCACAACGCGCTGCACTAACCCTGGCGGTGCTTGATAAGCAATCATCTGCCCTTTGACGGGGCGCACCGGCAGGCGCACGTTCAAACCCTCTAGCAACTGGGCCGCCCAAGCACCGCCGCATACCACCAACTGCTCGGCCAGCTGCTCGCCTTGGTTGGTATCAACACCCACCACGCGGCCTTGGCGCTGAATAACCCCCTGCACGCTGCACTGCTCTATGAGTGTGACGTTGGGCATAGCGGCTAAGCGCGCCCGTAGCGCTTGGCCCAAGCGCGGGTTGCGCACGCTGCCCAGAGTGGGCATCCAGAGCGCGCTGCCTTCTGGCGCAGCCGCTTCGGGCTCTTTTTGATGCACAAAAGAGGCGTCTACCCGCTCCAATGGTTTGCCTAGCTGGCGGGCCCAGTGCAGTGCCGCGTCATCGTCATCCACGTTTAAGTAGAGCAAGCCCTTTTGGCGATACTCCGGGTCGATGCCGGTCTCTTCCAGCAGGCGCAGTGCCAGCGTCGGATAGACGCCCTCCGACCAGCGGGAAAGTTGCGATACTGGCTCGCCATACCGCCATGGGTAGAGCGGCGACACAATACCCCCGCCTGCCCAAGAAGCCTCTTTCCCGCATGCCCCACGCTCCACCAGCGTGATATTCTGACCTGCATCTGCCAGTTGCAGCGCGGTCATCATGCCAATAACACCACCGCCTATAATTAAGAAATCGCTCACAAATATTGCCCACTATTGCTAATAGAGTCGCTAACAGAGTACCAGCGCATTGGCGGCATAAAGAGAATGAGCATAGTGATGCGTTTCAACAGGTCAAGCTACTGAGAGAGACTATGGCACAGCCTCACCACATCGCTAGGCGAAACAACACGGGCTTTACACTGCTTGAGTTGCTGGTGGCACTCGCCTTAATGGGCATGCTGGCGGCCTGGGGGCTTCCCAGCTTTCAAGCATTGGGAGAGCGTTCGGCGGTCGCCAGCGAAGTAAATCGCTTACAAACAGCGCTAACGCTGGCGCGCAATACGGCGATTACACAGCGCAGTGACGTGACGGTTTGCCCTGCCAATGAAGGCAGAACGGCCTGTACCGGTGACTGGAATGGCCCCATCATGGTCGTAAAGGGAGATAAAAGGCTAGAAGATCAAGTCAATGAAGTTATTAGAGTGTTCGCGTCCACAGCAGGTACTATCGTAACTAAAAGCGGTGCGCCAACAGTGAGATATACCTCTTTAGGCAGCATTAAAGGTTCTCAAGGTACGTATACTGTTTGCCCCACCAATGACCAAGCTCAAGCATCCTGTCAGAGCCTTGTGCTTAGCCCAGCAGGCAGAGCACGGATAGATTGAGATCCCATTAGCTGTTCTAACTAATGGGCTCCCTCTAAAGCAAACAGGCGCCTAATTACGAAATACCGTCTAAATAGCGTTCAGCATCCAGCGCCGCCATGCAGCCGCTGCCTGCTGAGGTAATCGCCTGGCGATAGATATGATCCATCACATCGCCACAGGCAAATACACCCGGCACGCTGGTCGCCGTTGCGTTGCCTTCACTGCCCGATTTCACTTTGATATAGCCGCCGTTCATTTCCAGCTGGCCTTCAAAGATGCCGGTGTTGGGGCTATGGCCGATGGCAATAAACAGCCCCGGCGCATGGATCTCTTTGGTGGAGCCATCTTTGGTAGATTTCACCCGCACGCCGGTCACGCCGGTGTTGTCGCCCAGCACTTCCTCTACTTCGTAGAACCATTCCAAAGCAATCTTGCCCGCCTCGGCTTTCTCGAAGAGTTTGTCTTGCAGAATTTTTTCGGCGCGTAGGGTATCGCGGCGGTGTACCAGCGTCACCTTAGAAGCGATATTGGAAAGGTACAGCGCTTCTTCCACGGCGGTGTTGCCCCCGCCTACAACAATCACTTCCTGGTTGCGATAGAAAAAGCCATCGCAAGTGGCGCAGGCAGAAACACCCTGACCCATAAACTGCTGCTCAGTGGGCAGCCCCAAGTAGCGTGCGCTGGCACCGGTCGCAATGATCAGCGCATCGCAGGTATAAGTACCGCTATCGCCTTTTAAAGTGTACGGCTTTTCACCTAAGCTGACTTCATTGATATGATCAAACAGCACTTCGGTATTAAACCGCTCGGCATGCTGCTTCATACGCTCCATCAGCTCGGGGCCTTGGACGCCTTCGGCATCGCCGGGCCAGTTGTCTACATCGGTTGTAGTGGTCAATTGGCCACCTGCCTGCATACCGGTAATCAGCAGCGGCTTTAAGTTAGCCCGTGCTGCATACACCGCTGCGGTATACCCTGCAGGGCCGGAACCAAGAATAATCAAACGTTCATGACGCGTTTCCATGACACCACCTTTGTCACAATATTGAGCAAATAACGTTGCAAGAGAGTCTGCCTGAAATGGCGCCAAGTACAAGCTATTACAAGGGTTAGTCTACGCTATTAGGCAAAGATGCCTTGAAACTCTATGGTGAAACACCCATGTGCTATTAATAAGCCATACTATTGATTCGCCATACCAAGAAAAGAGTGACCGTCGCGTAACGCCAAGCAATCAGAGGAGAAAGCCATGAGCAAAATACCCGATACGCAGCATACGTTAGAGGTAGGCAACCAGACGTACCACTATTACAGCCTGCCCAAAGCCGCTGAAGCCCTTGGCAATATCGACCGGCTACCCAAGACGCTCAAAATCCTGCTCGAAAACCAGCTACGCTTCGCTGACGATGAAAGCGTCGACCAGGAAGACATGCAGGCCCTGGTAGATTGGCAGAAAGAGGGTAAATCCAGCCGTGAAATAGGCTACCGGCCAGCGCGGGTATTGATGCAAGACTTTACCGGTGTGCCTGGCGTGGTCGACCTCGCCTCCATGCGCGCGGCGGTGGAAAAACTGGGCGAGGATCCCGCCCGTATCAACCCGCTCTCTCCAGTGGACTTGGTGATCGACCACTCGGTGATGGTCGATAAGTTCGGTCATCCGACGGCGTTCCAAGAAAACGTCGATATCGAAATGCAGCGCAACGGCGAACGCTACGAATTCCTGCGCTGGGGCCAGAAAGCCTTTGATAACTTCAGCGTTGTACCGCCCGGAACCGGTATTTGCCACCAGGTGAACCTAGAGTACCTGGGCCGCACGGTATGGACCAAAGAGGAAGATGGCAAAACCTTTGCCTATCCCGACACGCTGGTAGGCACCGACTCCCACACCACCATGATTAACGGCCTCGGCGTACTGGGCTGGGGCGTGGGCGGTATCGAAGCCGAGGCCGCCATGCTGGGTCAGCCGGTTTCCATGCTGATTCCCGAGGTGATTGGCTTCAAGCTGACTGGCAAGCTGCAGGAAGGCATTACCGCCACCGACCTCGTGCTGACCGTCACCGAAATGCTGCGCAAAAAAGGCGTGGTAGGTAAGTTCGTCGAGTTTTACGGCGATGGCCTGAAAGACCTGCCGCTGGCGGACCGCGCCACCATTGCCAACATGGCCCCGGAATACGGCGCCACCTGCGGCTTCTTCCCGGTGGATGACGAAACGCTCAACTACCTACGCTTAACCGGTCGTGAAGATAGCCAGATCGCGTTGGTTGAGGCTTACAGCAAAGCCCAAGGCCTGTGGCGTGAGCCGGGTGACGAGCCGGTGTTCACTGACACACTCAGCTTGGATATGAACGAGGTAGAAGCAAGCCTTGCAGGCCCCAAACGCCCGCAGGACCGCGTTGCCCTGAAAGATATGGCCAGCGCCTTTAACAAAGTCATGGAAGAGGACGGCAAAGCACTCCCCACCACCGAGAAGGGCAAACTTGCTTCGGAAGGTGGCCAAACAGCGGTGGGTATTGAGCGTAGCTACGAGCACGACTTTAAACACAGTGACAGCCAGTCCGTCACCATGGGCGAGCAGGACTTCAGCCTTGACCCCGGCGCGGTAGTCATCGCCGCCATTACTTCGTGCACCAACACCTCCAACCCCAGCGTAATGATGGCGGCAGGCCTGCTGGCCCGCAACGCCCGCGAAAAAGGCTTGACCACCAAGCCTTGGGTAAAAACATCGTTGGCCCCCGGCTCTAAAGTCGTCACCGACTATCTCGCCGCCGCCAATCTTAACGATGACCTAGACGCCCTAGGCTTCAACCTAGTGGGCTACGGCTGCACTACCTGTATCGGTAACTCTGGGCCACTGCCGGAGGAGATTGAAAAAGCCATCAACAACGGCGACCTCACCGTGGCCTCGGTGCTGTCGGGCAACCGCAACTTCGAAGGCCGCGTTCACCCACTGGTCAAAACCAACTGGCTGGCCTCGCCACCCCTGGTCGTTGCCTATGCACTGGCGGGCAACGTGCAGTGCAACCTAACCACCGACCCGCTCGGCCAGGACAGCGACGGCAACCCGGTGTATCTGAAAGACATCTGGCCTTCGCAGGCCGATATCGCCAGTGCCGTCGAGAAGGTGAACACCGAGATGTTCCGAAAGGAGTACGGTGCCGTCTTCGAAGGCGATGAGACGTGGAAAGCCATCAAAGTGCCGGAGGGTAAGGTCTACGAGTGGCCGGAATCGACCTATATTCAGCACCCGCCCTTCTTTGAAGGCATGCAGCGGGAGCCAGACGCCATCGAGGACGTGAAGAACGCCCGCATACTGGCGATACTGGGTGACTCCGTCACCACCGACCATATCTCGCCTGCTGGCTCTATCAAGCCGGATAGCCCCGCCGGGCGCTACCTGCAAGAGCACGGCGTGAAGCCGATCGACTTCAACTCCTACGGCTCACGCCGGGGTAACCATGAAGTGATGATGCGCGGCACCTTCGCCAACGTGCGCATCAAAAACGAGATGCTCGACGGCGTGGTAGGTGGCGAAACCCGCCACGTGCCGAGCGGCGAGCAGATGGCGATTTACGATGCCGCAATGAAATATAAAGAGGAAGGCACGCCGCTGGTGGTGATTGCTGGTAAGGAGTACGGCACCGGCTCCTCGCGGGATTGGGCTGCCAAAGGCACCCGTTTGCTAGGCGTGCGCGCAGTCATTGCCGAATCCTTCGAGCGTATCCACCGCTCTAACCTGATCGGTATGGGCGTGGTACCGCTACAGTTCCCGGAAGGCGAAAGCCGTGAAAGCCTGGGATTAACAGGGGATGAGGAGATCTCGATTGCTGGTTTGAACGACTTAAGCCCCGGCGGCACCGTTCAAGTCGTGATTAAAAATAGCGACGGGGAACGTACCGTTGATGCCAAGTGCCGAATTGATACCGCCAATGAGCTGGCGTACTACCGCCACGGTGGTATCCTTCACTACGTGCTGCGCAAGATGATCGGCGCAGCCTAGCAGTCTGTCGGACTTGAGGTTAATGGATGAGCTGAGGCGTGGGTTCTTCACCCCCCCCTGTGTTGGTGTTGGTGTTGGTGCTGTTGTGTGGCTCTTAACCTGCCCCTCAGCTTCTGCAAGGCGGTTCTGACGCCTTGCCTGCTGGCCGGTTGGGCGCGGCGAGCCCTCAGCCCGCCGTCAACCGGTGCATCCGCTTGATATTCCACGCCATGGTGGCCAATCGCCACTCGCCGCTGACCTTATCCAGTCCGCGTAGCGAGAACTGCCGGAACCCCATCACGTGTTTGATGATCCCGAAGACCGGCTCCACGGT
>NZ_FODB01000124.1 GCF_900110265.1 Vreelandella aquamarina
ATCCGTCCTATGTTGGTTGTGATCTGGCGAGATCAATCAACAGGATACGCCACCCTCTCTACTGCCCTCCATACACAAGAACTGAGCTTAACTCTATGTGCTGAGAAGCTCATTCTCAAATTCAACGACTGACACCGTTTTGTAATCGATCCGATTTATTAGACTTGCCGCTTTATCAATCTTTTCCCTGGGCAACCCATTCAAAAGCTGCGGGATTTTTGGAAAAGTAGCGACCAGTGGATACGTATTCCGAACATCAACCACTTGAATGTAGACCGAACCGCACTCCGCAGCGCACTCGAAACACCGCACCCAAACGTAGCTGGGCACTGTAACTTCTCGGAGTTCTGTTCCACAGTCCGGACAAAACTTCACCATCTAGACTCATCCCTAAACACATAACGCTGAGGTAACCGGCGCCGGAGCGCAGCGGAGGGAACCAAAAGCTGTAAGCTTTTGGCGTCCGGTTGACCGGCTGGTTAGTGGCCGGTCACCACCAAAGCCTACCCTGGCACCCAAGCCTGAATGCCCTCTCCCGAACAGCTTGCACCAATCCAACGGATGGCGAAAGGAACCAGAGCGCAAACAACGCCAACCCGATTACCGTTTGAACTGGACGGCCCCACGACTGGGGCACGCCGTGAATAACCATGCTGCCGATGATGTTGGCAACCAACCCCGACAGCAACGTTTCCGGCCTTGGCCATCATCAACACAAGCGGCTTTGCAGCCAAAACCGGTGCCAAGGCCTTTGCACTGAGCCTGCAAAAAAAAGAAGAGGGCCTGGGCCAATAACGCTGAGGTAACCGGCGCCGGAGCGCCAGCGGAGGGAACCAAAAGCGGTACGCTTTTGGCGTCCGGTTGACCGCCTGGTTAATGGCCGTTCACCACCGTGGTTGAGCCTGACACCTAGGCCGCATGCCCTCTCCCGGACAACTTGCACCAACTCGACGGATGACGAAAGGAACCAGAACGCAAAGGCTACCGGCCCGATTACCGTTTAAGACGGACGGCCCCACGACTGGGGCACGCCATGAATACCAACACTGCTGGCCATTGTGGCAACCAAACCAGACAGCGAATTTTCCGGCCTTGGCGATCACCAGAGTGAGCGGGCTTACAACCAATCCCGGTGCCAAGGCCTTTGCA
>NZ_FODB01000009.1 GCF_900110265.1 Vreelandella aquamarina
TTGACAAATCCCTGAAATACCGGATGAGCAAAGCAGACATATCAGGCAGACAGATGGGACGGACGTGCATGCCGGTTGAAATCACGGCAAGTGTCATCACCGTTATGGAAAAAATCTTCCCTGACACGGTTTTTCGCCTCCACACCAACTTACCTGAAAACTTCAGCTGGCCAATGGAGCGACAGGATCTTTCAGAGCTACTTGGCAATTTACTCGAAAATGGCGGGAAGTGGTGCCAGACAACCGTCGACGTTACAATCGCCCGCACGTCATCAGGACTCTCCATAGAAGTAGCGGACGATGGCCCCGGAATTTCTCCCGAGGCGGCAGCCACTGTCATGAACAGGGGTACCAGGCTGGATGAAACGGTCGCCGGTTTTGGGCTCGGATTGTCCATCGTGTCCGAGATTGTCGAAGACAACCTCGGACAGATGAACATGGGTACCTCAAAAAACGGAGGAGCCAGCATTGTCATTCTACTGCCACTTCCGGATTAGAAAACCTCCAGAAAGGCAACCGTCGATGACGCAGCGCGGCTTCTCCCATTTTTTACCGTTGGATATCACTCACCTTGGCTCTTGAAAAGCGACCGAACAGAACCGGCAAAACAAAGAGTGTCAGGAAAGTTGCAGTCACGAGACCACCTACAATCACGCTGGCCAATGGCTTCTGGATTTCCGCACCCACGCCCGTCGACAATAGCATCGGTATCAAACCGAGTGCCGAGGTTATTGCTGTCATCAAGACAGGACGCAAACGGGAGACGGCACCTTCAAACACCGCAGTATCCACGTTCAACCCATCCTGTATTCGCTGATTGATGCTTTCGACCATTACGACCCCGTTAAGCACCGCCACACCAAACAGTGTGATAAATCCAACGGAACTGGGCACCGAAAGATACTGGCCGGAGATCCAGAGTGAAAAGACGCCACCAATAACGGCAAGCGGCACGTTGACCAGAATCAACAGCGCTTGACCAACCGAACTGAAAGCAAAGTACAGCAACAGCGCGATCAGGCCCAGAGATACAGGTACCACAATGGTCAATCGCTTCTGAGCTCGTTGCTGGTTTTCAAACTGACCACCAATATCCACCGAATAGCCGGGGGGAAGGTTCACTTCTGTCGCGATGGTATCCTGAATATCGGCAACCACACTGCCCATGTCACGACCCTGCACATTAGACTGAATGACCACACGGCGCTGAACGTCGTCGCGGCGCACCTGGGGCGGGCCGGACTCAATAGACACATCGGCCACATCGCCGAGTCTCACCCAGGCTCCGGAAGGCGCCTGCAACCTGAGATCAGCAATGGCATCCCGGTCTTCCCGGAAACGTTTGGCCAGGCGCACATAGATATCGTACCGCTCATTTCCGTTGATGATCTGGCCCGCGGCGGCACCACCCAGTCCGTCCCGGACGACACTCATCACATCAGACACGGCGAGTCCGTACCGGGAAAGTGCCTGACGGTCTGGCTGAACCACCAACTGCGCTTCACCGGCAATCTGCTCCATGGCCACGTCCCGGGTCCCCTGAACAGTTCGGACCGCCGCTTCGATCTGTTGGCCTTTCTCGGCCAGCACCTTGAGATCCGGGCCAAAGAGTTTGATGGCCAACTGCGCGCGGACACCAGACAACAATTCGTCAACCCGAGTTGCAATAGGCTGAGAAAAGTTAAACAGTAGCCCCGGGTGCTGTTCGAGCTTCGCCTCAAACAGGGCCTGCAATTCATAGCGATTACTGGCGCTGGTCCACTCGGCTGTTGGCTTGAGGCCAATGTAGATTTCGATGTTGTTGACGGGCTCCGGATCGCCGCCTATTTCCGCCCGCCCCGCCCGGGACAGCGCGTAGGTCACCTCTGGAAACTCCATCAGCATGGCCTCCAGTTTCGGCGCCACTTCAAGCGCCGTATCGAGGCTTGATGAAGGGGCCAGGGTCACCCGGAGGTTAATCGTGCCCTCTTCCAGTTCAGGCACGAACTCCGTGCCCAGTCGTGGAACAATCAGCGCCGCCAGTACAACAAGAACCGCCGCCGCGCCAACAACCACGCGGCTATGCTTCAGTGACCAGGCAAGCCCCATGCGATAGAGCTTTTCCAGGGGTTTTAGAATGAAGCTTTCCCGCTCCCGGATACCCTTACGGAACATGTATGACGCCAGCGCGGGTACAACCACCAGAGCGACGATCACAGCGGACACAATGGCCAGCATGATGCTGATCGCCATTGGCTGGAACAGCTTGGCTTCCACACCTTCAAAGCTGAACAGAGGCATGAAAACGACCAGGATAATCGCCGTCGCGAAAAAGATCGGCCGCGCCACTTCCCGGCCCGCTTCCTGCAGTCGAAGTGCAATGCCACGATCATCGTGCGATGCATCCAGCGGATCGGGGTCGCCTTCAGCCAACTCATTCCGGTGGGCGTCATGCTCAGCATCGGGATGGGTCAGATGCTTGAAAATGTTCTCAACCATAACAACAGAGCCATCCACCAGCATGCCAATTGCCACAGCAATACCGCCCAGAGACATCAGGTTGGCCGAGAGACCGAACCAGGCCATGATCATCAGGGCAATACCGATGGAAATCGGTATTGAAAGCAGCACCAGCGTTGTTGCCCGCAGATTCATCAGGAACAGGGCAAGCACAATCGCAATAAACACAAAAGCCAACAAAAGCGCATTGGTCACCGTCTCTACGGCCTTGGTCACCAGATCCGCCTGGTTGTAATAGGGCTCAAAACGAACCCCACTCGGAAGCGCCTGATTTATGCGATCAATGCGGGCCTCGATGCCGTCGATGGTGGCTTTTGTGTTGGCCCCCATTCGTTTGAGTACAATGCCAGAAACCACTTCACCCAGTTGTTCAACCTGACCGGCTTCATCCTTCCGGGTCATGGTTACCGCACCCTGGCGAATTTCAGTGCCCAGCGCTACCTCGGCGACATCGTTCACTGTCACTGTAATGCCATCACTGGTTTTAACGGGCACCTGACGGATCTGCTCGAGCCCCTGCTCGCCATTACCCAGCCAGCCCATACCGCGAATAACCAACTGCTCCTGCCCGCGGCCCATATACCAGCCCCCAACATTGGAGTTGTTGTTCTCCAGGGCTTCCATGACATCGTTCTGTGATAAGTCATAGGACAGCATTCGCGCCGGGTTCAGGTTAACCTGGTACTGGCGGACCTCTCCGCCAAACGACAGGATTTCCGTAACCCCTTCAGCCGGTATCAGCAACAGTTTGACCAGCCAGTCGTGCAAGCTGCGCAATTCCATTGCGTCGTACCCCGAATCCGGGTCCGCTATCAGCAAGTACTGGTAGACCTGGCCAAGACCGGACGTATTCGGCCCCATTTCAGGCACCCCGACCCCGTCCGGAATCAGCTCCCGCGCGGCCTGCAACCGCTCGAAAACCAGTTGGCGCGCGAAATAGATATCCGTGCCCTCTTTAAAGACCACGGTGACACCAGACAACCCGGTTTTGGAGATGGACCGAACCTCCTCAACATCCGGCAACGCATACATCACCGCTTCAATGGGATAGGTGATCAGCTGCTCGACTTCCTCAGCCGCAAGTCCGGGCGCCTCTGTATTAACAGCGACCTGGACGTTTGTAACGTCGGGGAAAGCATCAAGATTCAGTTTTGGTATCTGAAACGCGGCCGTGGCGATAAGCACTGCAAGCGCAATAAGAACCAACAGGCGGTTCTGAACCGCCAAGTCGACTACTCGGTTGAACATAATGGCTCCCGGAATCAGTGGTTGTGCGGATCAAAGCCGCCTTTGGCAATCTCAGAGGCCACAAAAAATGCGCCCCGCAAAACGACTCGTTGGCCCGCAGCCAGGCCGGAAACCTCACGGAGCCCGCCAATTGAGCGGCCCAGTTCCACTTCCACGGGTTCATACTCGCCTTCGGCCTCTTCCACATAGACCGTCCAGTCGCCGTCCGCGCCACGCATCAATGCAGTCTCCGGCACGGCAAGCACCGGCTCGCTGGTCTTAAAACGAAAATACACATCTGCGAACATTCCTGGATGAAAACGATCTTCAGGATTGTCCAGCTCAAGCCTGACAATCCGCGTGCGGGTCACAGGATCAATGGTGTGGGCTTCCTGGGACACCGTTGCCACGCCCACACGACCCGCTGCCCTGACTTCGGCTTCCGCGCCCTTCTCTAGAACAATGTCGGAGCTTGCTGGCAGATGGGCTTCTACCCAAAGCTCACTCTCATCAGCAAGAGTCACCAGCGGCTGGCCAGCCTCAACTCTTTGTCCTTGCTCAAACTCATCGGTCAGTACTGCACCATCCACGCGAGCCCTGAGCATGTATTCACCGAGACTATCCACCCCGCTGGCCTTCAACGCACCAATGTCATCATCGTTCAGCCCGTAAGCAAGCAGAGTCGCCCTTGCTGCTTCAATGTTGGCTTTCGCTGTATTGAACCGCTGATCGCCAACCACGGAACGACCCAGCCCGCTGATTCGCTTCCATTCAGGAAAAGCTTTCCTGTAATCCGCCTGCGCCTGTGCCACCGTCTCACTGAACAGGGTTACCAGCGGCTGGCCCTTGGTTACGTGCTCACCCAGTTCCACGTGACGCCGCAGCACCACTGAGGCAACCCGGGGGGACACGTGATAGCTGGTATAGCCGTTGGTCAGCAGCTCACCGGGAGCGTAGATTTCATAGTCAACGCGCTTGCTCTCAAGGGTTGCTACTTCAATGCCGGCGAGCTCTTTCTGTTTGGCATTGATGCTTGCGGTGGCCGCTTCTTCATGGCCACCGTTCTCGTCTTCGTGGCCGTGCCCCCCTTCCTCTTCATGATCACCTTCCTCCTCATGCTCACCTTCTTCACCATGATCTTCCTTATACTCGCCCTCCTCACCGGTGACTTCCTGATGATCGTCGCCACTGGCAGCATGATCATGACCGGCTTCCTGATGAGCATCTTCCTCTGCCTGTACAAAAGAAAGTGGGGCTGTAAGCAACGTCAATGCGAATACAGAAATCAGAGTTTTTTTCATAATGAATATCCAGTTTCCAGACTAGTATTGGAAGAGGGTGATCAGTTCGCCAGACTGGCTCAAGAGCTCAATCAGACCCAACTGCGCCTGCTTTTCCAGTTCAATACCGGTTTTCAGGCTCTCCGCGCGCTGGCCCAGCGCCTGGAGATACTCAGAGGTGGAGAGGTCGCCGACCTGCCACTGCTTCTCAAGCAAATCAGCACTTCGCTGTACACGCCCCTGGGAGAGTTCTGTCCATCGGCTGAGTTGGGTGTCGTATCGCTTCCAGGAAGCGCGAGCGCCTGCCAGGTCATATTGTTGTTTCCGGTAGAGCGCCTGAAACCGCGCTTCGGCCTCCAGAGCCCGTCGATTCGCGGCCCGGATTTCAGCGCTGTAGTTATTACGGACGTTCAGAGGGATCGAGAATGTCAGGCCAACCAGGTTCTCACCGCCATCACGCCCTCCGCTCAGCCCGACCGTGGGAGATGCCGCCGCTCTGCGACTGACCACCTCGGCTTCGCTCCGCAGCACCTGCCACCTCGCGCGGGCAGCAGCAATTGACGGATGATCCAGCAAATTGTCGTTATCGACCCTGGAAGCAAGAGCCGGCCAAATGTGCCCGGGGATCCCCCCATCCTGAGGCCGCCAATCCGGCAGAAGCTCTCTGACCCGGGCTTGCGCCTGATCAACCGCAGCCTTTGCCTGGGCGAGTTCACTGAGCTGCTGAGAAAGGCTTAAAAAAAGCAACTCTGCATCGGTACTCCCCAGGTCGCCCGCCTGCTGGCGTTGCTCAACCTGCTCCAGCAAGGCATTCAGACGGTGTTGCTGGGATTCCGCAATTTCTTCGGCACGCGTCGCCGCGCGCCACTCGACAAGCGCAAACAGCGACTCGGACGTTTGTGCCAAAACCGCCTCGTTCAAATCAGCTTCAGCGGAAAGCCTGATCAGCTTTGCCTTGTCCTTTAGCGCACCCTGTTGATCAGACCAATCGATCGTTTGTGATAGCCCTGCCACAAAGTTGTTGTCACTGCCCGTTCTGTCTGCTCCAACAGACAGCTCCGGGTTATACAGCGGTTGTTCGCTTGCCTCAGCATCCTGATTCCGGGCTGCCGCCTGCTCTGTCGCCGCCATAACATCCGGATGTTTGCTTATCTGGCCAGTGAGCCAATTTGTCCAATTCACAGTCTCCGCTTGACCGAACAGAGGAATGGACAATAGTACTGAACACAGCAACGCTCTGGGCGAGTGCTTGCTTGCCTTCATCGACTTTCTCCCGAAGGGGTAAATAGCCACAATTCATGGGCGCGAGGCGTCCATGACAAAGTAGGAACAGGCTAGGATAGTAAGTGAAAAGGTTAAAATGAACTTGAATTCGAAGCGTCATCCACAAAAAGCAACTGTTTTCCGTCTACTCTTTGCCAGCGAACTTTATGGCAACCTTTCCTTCCAAACAGCGATACACAATATTAGTTAGCCTACTCTGCTCATTGGCTCTCTTAGCAAGGAAGTGACCTATGAATACAGCAACGCAACACTTTAAACGCCTCCGCTACGGCCTCGTGGGTAGCGCTTTGTTTGCCCTATTGACTACCCCTATGGCTTACGCCGCGCCGCCTGCTCCGCCAAGCCTTCACGTTCAGGCGCAGTCATGGGTGGAAGTTGAACCCGATAAAGCCACGCTCTCTGCACGTTTGTGGGAAAACACCCCAGCGGTTTCAACCTTAGAAGACACCGATAGCGAAGCCCTGGGCAGCGCCCGCGAGCGGCTTGAGCAGCGTGCCAGCGAGCTGATTGCCGCCATGGAAGAGATTGGCATTGAGCAACGCGCCATCAATGCAGGCTCCCTGAACGTGTATCCTGAGCATGTCGCAGGCCCGCGCAACGACAACGGCGAACAAGAGACGCTGATGCGCACCCGCTTAGAACGCCCCTTCAGCGTTGAGCTAACTAATATAGACCAATTAGGCGATGTGCTGGACGCTTTGATTGACGCTGGTGTAAATGCGTTAGATGGTGTGCAGTTTGACCTGCAGGATCGCGACGCCGCCACCGACGAAGCACTGACAAAAGCGTTAGAAAAAGCCCGCCATAAAGCCGACCTTATGGCGAGCACGCTAGATGTCACGCTTGGCCCTGTTCAACACATTGAAGAGACCCAAGCGCCGGTTTTTCAACCCCGCATGATGGCCATGCGCGCCGAAAGTGACGCTATGGGCAGCGGTTCAGCCAGCGACTACCGCCCCGGCACCATTCGCATCGATGCCGGGGTGAACGTCGAGTGGGCGCTTAGAGGGCAAGACGCTCGAGGCCGCCTAGATAGGGCTGCAGGGGAGCCGGAACAGTAATCGACCCATCCGCCTGCTGGTGGTTTTCGAGCACCGCCAGCAGGCAACGCCCTACTGCTAAACCCGAACCATTGAGCGTATGCAGTAGCTGAGGCTTTTTGGAATCAGGGTGGCGGTAACGGGCTTGCATCCGACGCGCCTGGAAATCTTCGCAGTTAGACACAGAGGAGATTTCCCGGTAGGTGTTTTGGCTCGGCAGCCACACTTCCAAATCGTAGGTTTTTGCCGCGCCAAAGCCCATGTCGCCCGTACACAGCGTCACCACCCGATACGGCAACTCAAGCGCCTGCAGAATGGCTTCTGCATGGCCGCGCATCTCTTCCAGCGCTTCATAGCTCTTCTCCGGCTCCACAATTTGCACCATCTCGACTTTATCGAACTGGTGTTGACGAATCATGCCACGGGTATCGCGCCCATAAGCGCCAGCTTCCGAACGGAAACATGGAGTATGCGCCGTGAGCTTCATCGGCAGCGCAGCCAGCTCGACGATCTCATCACGCACGAAGTTGGTCAGCGGTACTTCTGAGGTGGGAATCAAGTGGTACTCCCGCTCGTCGTTCAGCTTGAACAGATCCTCGCCGAACTTGGGCAGCTGGCCCGTACCCATCAGCGAATCGCGATTCACCATGTAAGGCACATAGCACTCTTCATAGCCGTGCTGCTGGGTTTGCGTATCCAGCATAAACTGCGCCAGCGCGCGATGCAGGCGAGCGATGGGCCCGCGCATCACTGCAAAGCGCGCGCCGGTCAGCTTGGCCGCCAGTTCAAAATCGAGATAGCCGGACTTCTTACCCAAATCCACATGGTCCAGCACCTCAAAGTCGAACTCACGCGGCGTGCCCCAGCGGTGCAGCTCCACGTTATCGTCTTCGTTCTTGCCTTCCGGCACGCTCTCATGGGGCAGGTTGGGAATACCGCTAATCGCGTCATCCCACTCAGCCTGTACCTCGGCCAGCTCGCGCTTAGCAGCATCCAAACGGTCACCTAAGTCGCTCACCTCATCCAGCAGCGGCTGGATATCTTCGCCATTGGCTTTGGCCTTACCAATCGCTTTGGAGCGCGTATTCCGCTCGTTCTGCAATTGCTCGGTCTGGGTTTGCAACTCACGACGGCGCGACTCTAGCGCCTGCAGTGCCGCTTTATCGAGTTCGAAGCCCCGGCGGGCCAGTTGTTGCGCAGTTGCATCAAGATCGCCGCGCAGCAGTTTCGGATCGAGCATGAGTTATCCCTTGGCCAGAATTCAGTGAAACACGGCAATCAAAGGCCGTGGCAAAGGGGCCTATTGTAGGCAAAAGCGCGAGTTGGGGCTATGGCAGCGCACCACCATGCTGAACTTAGTCGTTGACGGGTATGCACCATGACCCTTACGCATATCCCCCCTTATTAGCCAAAAGTGATAGAGTGCCCGCCGCTTTAAAGCAAGAATCACTAACAACGGGTTATAGAAAAGGAGAAAGTTTATGCAGGAGACCGCAACGCAAGAAAAATTTGGTTGGTGGCGACGTATCGCTCTATGGCAGAAAATCCTGGCAGGTTTGGCGCTCGGGGTGTTGGCAGGCGCACTGCTCGGCGAAACAGCGAGTGTATTTAAGCCACTGGGCGACATCTTCATCAACGCCATTATGATGCTGATTGTGCCGCTGGTCTTTTCGACGCTGGTGGTGGGTATTACCTCCATGCGCGATCCACAGAAGATGGGCCGTATTGGGGCTCGCACCATTATCCTTTACTTGGTGACCACTGCCTTTGCCATCAGCATTGGCCTTGTGCTCTCTACCCTGCTGCAGCCTGGGGTGGGTGTCGGGCTAAGTTTCGACGCTGAAGTCTCGGCTAACGAAGCACCATCGCTAATGTCGATTCTCATTAATCTCGTGCCGCGCAATCCGATTGATGCCCTGGCTAATGGCAACATTATGCAGATCATTGTGTTTGCCATTGGCTTGGGCATCTCGCTAACGCTTATCGGTGAAAAAGGCGAGCCGGTGATGAAGGTCTTCGATAGCTTCGCGGAAGCCATGTATAAACTCACTGGCCTCGTGATGGCGTTTGCGCCATTCGGGGTGTTTGGTTTGATTGCCCATGTATCGGGCCAGTATGGCTTAGAAATTTTGCTCCCACTCGCCAAACTGATCGGCGTGGTCTATCTCGCCAGCATTTTACATGTGCTTGTTATCTACTCTGGCTTTATTTCTCTGATGGGACGTTTGAACCCGGTGCGCTACTTAAAAGGCAGCCTGGATGCCATCGTGGTGGCGTTTTCTTCTGCTTCCTCAGCAGGCACCCTGCCCGTCTCAATTCGCTGCGCACAGAAAAACCTGGGCGTATCGGAAGGGGTGTCCGGCTTTGTACTGCCCGTAGGCGCCACCATCAATATGGATGGCACCGCACTGTATCAAGGCGTGGTGGTGCTATTTATTGCTCAGATGACCGGCACTGATTTGAGCATGATGGATTACGGCATGATCGTAGCCACCGGCACGCTGGCCTCGATTGGTACTGCAGGCGTTCCTGGTGCAGGCCTGATTATGCTCTCCATCGTGATGGCACAAATTGGCCTACCCCTTGAAGCTATTGCCGTGGTTGCGGGTATTGACCGCATTCTGGATATGGCGCGTACCAGTGTTAACGTCGCAGGCGATCTGATGGTCACCACGCTGGTAGGTAAAAGCGAAGGCGAACTCAACGAAGAAATCTACAACACCAGCCGCTCTTAATAATCGATTAGGCTATCCCTCGCGCCCGCTGCCCTTGGTAGCGGGCGCTTTTTTATACCGAACTACAAGCTGCTAGGATGTCACTCTGACCACTGAACCAAGCGAGCCGATATGTCTTCTGCCTTTGAACACACCCTTGCCGCTATTGATGCGCTCCATGCTCAAGACCCACGGCCAACCACTCTCGCAGATGGCACTTCTCATCCACAAGAGCTTATCTATGCCCAGCGTATGAGCCGGTGGCTAGAGCGACTGCAGGAGGCGCCGAGCGAACTGTTGCGCATTGCCGTGCGCGCCCAGCACCTGCAGCGCTGGCAGCTGCCGCGAAGCGATTACCCAGAAGGCCGTATTGGCTACTTAACTTGGCGGCGGGACCAAAGTGCCCAGGCTGGTGATACCACGGCGGCACTCATGGAAGAGGCGGGCTATTCCCAAGAGGAGGCCAAACGCGTCGCCAGCATGATTCGCAAGCAAGGCCTGGGGCGCGATAGCGATGTGCAAGCCCTGGAAGACTGCGCCTGCCTAGTGTTCTTAGAAAACTACTTCGCCGATTTCTCCCGCAAGGTGGAGCACGACCACATGGTGCGCATTGTGCAAAAGACCTGGGGCAAGATGTCGCCGCAGGCGCATGCGCTAGCCCTGACGCTGCCCATGAACGACGCCTGTGCAACGCTCGTCAAAGAGGCGTTAGACAGCCACTGAGATGCCCCATCAAGATGCACCGCCGCAGTAGCTGCGGTAAAGTAGCGCTATCCCCTACCCGCTTCTAGCAGTGACGGCTTAACCCCCTATGATTGCATCCCTGGATTCTCGCACGGCCCCTTTTGAACGCCTGAACAGCCGCTATGTACGTTTTCTCGACGTCCTCCGCGCCCGCGGGTTTGAAGGCGAAATAGCACCGGATTACGCCAACCGCACCGTGCTGGCGACGGATAACTCGATTTACCAGCGCCTTCCCCAGGCGGCGGTGTTTCCCAAACACGCCGAAGACTTAGAGCGCCTTGCCAAGCTCGCCTCCGAGCTGCCCCACCGGGATATCGTCCTCACCCCGCGGGGCGGCGGCACCGGCACCAACGGCCAGTCGCTGACCGATGGCATCGTGGTGGATGTCTCTCGCCACATGAACCAAATCATTGAGATTGACGTGGAAGCCCGCCGGGTGCGGGTACAGGCAGGCGTGGTCAAAGACCAGCTCAACGCCGCGCTGAAGCCCCACGGGCTGTTTTTCGCCCCTGAACTATCGACATCGAATCGCGCCACCATTGGCGGCATGATCTCCACCGACGCCAGCGGCCAAGGGAGCTGCCAGTACGGCAAAACCCGCCACCACGTGTTAGAGCTGGATACGATTCTGCTCGGCGGGCAGCATTTACACAGCCGCCCGCTGAGCGCCGATGAGGAGCAGCAGGCGTTAGCGCAAGCAGGTGTGCTGGGTAAAGTGCATCAAACCGCCGCGACGATTATCGACCACCAGCGCGAACTGATCGAGGCGACGTTCCCGCCGCTCAACCGCTGCCTGACCGGCTACGACTTGGCCCACCTGCGCGAAGATGGGCGGCTCAACCTGAATAGCCTGCTGTGCGGTTCGGAAGGCTCCCTGGGCTTTTTGAGCGAAGCCGTGCTCAACGTCTTGCCGATTCCCAAGCACTCTACGCTAGTGAATGTTCGCTACCCGAGCTTTATGGCTGCCTTGCGGGATGCCAAGGCGCTGATGACCGCCAGCGCATCGCCCACCTCCATTGAAACCATCGACGACACCGTGCTGCAACTAGCGATGGAAGACTTCGTTTGGGACAGCGTGGCAGAATTTTTCCCGGCGGGCAGCACGCCCATTCAGGGCATCAACCTGATCGAGTTCAACGATGATGACCCCGAACAGCTCGCAGGGCGTGTAAAAGCGTTTACCCAGCACCTGAGCCAGGATGCCACCGTGGAGCGGCTAGGCTACACCCTGGCGGAAGGCCGCCCGCAGATTCAGAAAGTCTACGCCATGCGCAAACGCTCGGTGGGCCTGCTGGGTAACGTGCAGGGGGAGAAACGTCCGCTGCCGTTCGTGGAGGACACCGCCGTTCCGCCGGAACATTTGGCCGACTTCATTACCGAGTTCCGCGCCGCGCTGGATGCACGCAAGCTCTCCTACGGCATGTTTGGCCATGTGGATGCGGGGGTGCTGCACGTTCGCCCGGCGCTGGATATGAAAGACCCCGCCCAGGAAGCGTTGATTCGCGAGATTTCTGATGAAGTCGCTGCGCTCACCCAGAAGTACGGCGGGCTGCTGTGGGGCGAACACGGTAAAGGCGTGCGCTCCGAGTACGGGCCGAAGTTTTTCGGTGAGCTTTACCCCTGCCTGCAGCAGGTCAAGGCGGCGTTCGACCCGCACAACCAGCTCAACCCTGGCAAGATCGCGTCACCTTCTGAAAGTACCACGCTGATTGCGAAGGAGAGTGACCCGGAACTACTCACCGTCGATGGTGTTCCTATGCGCGGCCAGCTCGACCGCACCATTGACGAGCGGGCCTGGCAGGCCTATGACGCAGCGGTGTACTGCAACGGCAACGGCGCTTGCTACAACTACGATGTGGACGACCCCATGTGCCCCTCGTGGAAGGCCACCCGCGACCGCCGCCACTCCCCTAAAGGCCGCGCCAGCTTGATTCGTGAGTGGCTGCGCTTGCAGTCGCAAGCGGGCATCGACGTGGTGGAAGAGTCGCGCAAAAAGAAAGCCGAGCGCACCTGGGGCTTTATCAAAAGCTTCCCCAAGCGGGTGATGAACACTGTTAGCCGCCAGCAGCACCACGACTACTCCCATGAAGTCTACGACGCCATGGCGGGCTGCTTGGCGTGTAAGTCCTGCGCGGGCCAGTGTCCGATCAAAGTCAACGTACCGCAGTTCCGCTCACAGTTTTTAGAGGTGTATCACGGCCGCTATCTGCGCCCGCTACGCGACTACGTGATTGGCGGCACTGAATTTATGCTGCCTGCGTTAACCAAGATGGCTCCGCTGTATAACGCCGCCCTTGGCCAGCGCTGGGTAGAGCAACTCATGCAGAAAGGGCTCGGCATTAGCGACTCCCCCGCGCTATCTCGCGCTAGCGTGAAAAAGCAGCTGCGCGCCTGGGGCGTTGCGGAAGCCACGCCCACATCGCTTGCGCTACTCACCGAGCCGCAGCGGGCCAACAGCGTCGTGATTGTGCAAGACGCCTTCACCACCCACTTTGAAGCCAAGCTGGTGATGGATGTGGTAGAGCTACTATCGCGGCTAAACTTGCGCGTGTTCGTCATGCCGTTTTCCGCCAACGGCAAGCCGCTGCACGTACAGGGCTTTTTGGGTGCATTTGAGCGCACGGCAGAAAAGCAGGCCAAACGCCTTCGCGCGCTTAGTGAGTTCGAGGTGCCCATGGTAGGCATCGACCCAGCCATGACGCTGACCTACCGCCAGGAGTACGTTAAAGCGCTGGGCGGCGATAAGGTGCCGAACGTACTGATGCTGCAGGAGTGGCTAGCCACCCGCGTCAACACCCTCGCCCCCGGCCAGCTAACGCTCAAAGACCCAGGCTTTAAGCTGCTTTCCCACTGCACCGAAAAAACCAACGCGCCGGGCAGCCCGAAAGCGTGGCAGCAGGTGTTTGCGGCGTTTGGTTTAGAGCTTGAGCTGATGGCTACCGGTTGCTGCGGCATGTCCGGTACCTACGGCCATGAGACCCGTAACGTCGCTACCTCCAAAACAATCTACGCTCAGTCGTGGCAGCCCCAGGTCGAAGCAGAGGAGAACAGCGGTAAGCTACTGGCCACCGGCTACTCCTGCCGCAGTCAGGTGAAGCGCTACTCAGCGCAAACCCTGCCCCACCCGCTGCAAGCTCTGCTGACCAGTATCAAACAGGCCAGCCGCTAACGCGGCTGGCCTGCTGGGGCTTGCTGATATCCGTGTGGGCGTTTAGAAAAACAGCCGCTTGAGGGCCAAACCAGGGTCCTCTTCGCGCATAAACGCTTCACCGACCAAAAAGCCATTGACCTCGTGGTCACGCATTAGCTCTACGTCATCACGCGTGTGAATGCCTGACTCGGTGATCACGGTCACGCCTTCAGGGATACGCGGCAGCAGATCCAGAGTGGTATTCAGGCTGGTATCAAAAGTGTGTAGGTTGCGGTTGTTAATACCCACCAGCTTTAGGTCCAGCGCCAGGGCGCGCTCTAGCTCCTCTGCATCGTGAACTTCCACCAGCACATCCATCCCCAATGCGTTGGCCTGCTGGTGCAGGTCGCGCAGCTGAGCGTCATTGAGCGCCGCCACAATCAATAGGATGCAGTCCGCACCGATGGCGCGCGCTTCAGTGACCTGATAACCGTGGGTAATAAAGTCTTTGCGGATCACCGGCAGGTCGCAGGCATCGCGAGCGGCAATCAGGTAATCCTCATGGCCCTGGAAGAAGTCGGCATCGGTGAGCACGGAAAGGCACGCTGCGCCGCCCTGGGCGTAGCTTTTGGCGATATCCGCTGGGTGAAACTCTTCACGCATCACGCCTTTAGAGGGCGAGGCTTTTTTCACCTCGGCGATGACTGCCGCGTCGCCTGCCGCAATACGCTGATTCAATGCTTCAATAAAGCCACGGGGCGCACTCTGCTTCTCCGCTAGCGCTAGCAGATCCGCTTCAGATACTGCTTGCTGACGCTCAGCGACTTCCTGGTCTTTACGGGCCAAAATGCGCGTTAAAATAGTCGGCGTTGCCTGGTCACTCATTGGAAGTTTTACCCTTTAAAGACGCTAGTAAAGTGCGAAAGCTCTCTGAGCTTTTCAAGCGGTAGTTTGGAGGCCTGGGCATCCTGGGCCACCATCACGCCCTCTTTCAAGCTATCGGCCACGCCCGCGCAGTAGAGCGCCGCCCCGGCGTTGAGTGCCACCATATCTGCCGCCGCTCCTTCACCGCTAAGTGCGGCTTTCACCAAACGCAGGCTATCTTCCGCGCTGGATGCTTTAAGGGTGGCGAGGCTTTGGCGCTCGATGCCCAGGGATTCCGGCGTAATGGTGTACTGGGTAATCTCGCCCTCTTTTAGCTCTGCCACCAGAGTGGGCGCTGCCAGAGAGATTTCATCCAGTCCATCTTCAGAATGCACCACCATGACATGGCGGCTACCCAGCTTGCGCAATACCTCGGTCATCAGCGGCACCAGCTCCGCAGAATACACGCCCAACACTTGATTGGGCGCGCTGGCGGGGTTGGTGAGCGGGCCAAGAATATTGAACAGCGTACGCACGCCCATTTCCCGCCGTGGCCCAATGGCATAGCGCATGGCGGGGTGGTGGTTAGGTGCGAACATAAAGCCAACGCCGACCTGCTCAATACAGCGCGCCACTTGTTCAGGCTTGAGGTCGAGATAGATGCCGGCAATATCGAATAAATCGGCGCTGCCAGAAGAAGAGGAAACGCTGCGATTGCCATGTTTAGCCACATGGGCACCGCCAGCGGCGGCCACAAAACTAGACGCCGTGGACACATTAAACAGGTTCGCGCCATCGCCGCCGGTGCCGACGATATCCACCACGTTCTCGGTGTGTAGCTCGACGCGTTTCATTAAATCGCGCATCACCTGGGCGGCGGCGCTAATCTCTTCAGCGCTTTCGCCTTTCATGGCCAGCCCCACCAGCAGGCCGCCAATTTGCGCGTCGGAGGCTTCGCCGGTCATGATTTGGCGCATCAGTGCGTGCATCGCATTGAAAGAGAGGTCTTCGCGGCGCATCACCGCGTTAATTGCGTCTCGCATTTGCATGAGCAGGAAAGCCCCTAAAGCGTATGAATTTGGCGATCAGCCGCGTTGTAAAAAATTGGCCAATAACGCATGGCCCTGGCGCGTGAGTATCGACTCAGGGTGAAACTGTACCCCTTCCACATCAAGGGTACGATGACGAAAGCCCATGATCAGCCCGGGCGTTACGTCATCCTCGGCGGTCCAGGCGGTCACTTCCAAGCAGTCGGGCAGGCTCTCCTGCTCAACCACCAATGAGTGATACCGCGTCACTTCCAGCGGGTTTTCCAGCCCGCTGAACACGCCCTGCCCACGGTGTACCACGGCCGAGGTTTTACCGTGCATCACCTGGGGTGCCCGCACCACTTTGCCGCCGTACACTTGGCCGATGGCCTGATGCCCCAGGCAAACGCCCAAAATAGGCAGTTTGCCCGCAAAATGCTCGATGGCCGCTAGCGAAATGCCCGCCTCGTTGGGCGTACACGGGCCGGGCGAAATCACCAGATGGGTAGGCGCCAGGGCGTGCATTTGCTCCAGGGTAATCTCATCGTTGCGGTAGGTCACCACCTCGGCATTCAGTTCACTAAGGTACTGGACGATGTTAAACGTGAAGCTGTCGTAATTATCCAGCATCAACACCCGTTGCACTGCCTGCGCTTGCGCCATCGCCCCGCTTACTCCATCACATAAATAAAACCGCACAGGCTAGATGATACCCCAACCCAGACGCTCCTTGCAGGGGCAGCACACGCTTAGTGGGGCTGCGACACTGCTGCCCGCTCCAGTCGGCAGGCGGCGTACTTGAACTCGGGTATTTTGCCGTAGGGGTCCAGGGCCGGGTTGGTGAGCAGATTGGCGGCGGCCTCGGCATAGGCAAACGGCACAAACACCATCCCATCGGGGATTTTATCGTCCACTCGGGCGGTCAGCGTAATCGTTCCACGCCGCGTGGTTATGGTGAGCTTCTCGCCCGGCGCCACCCCCAGGCGGTTGAGTTCGCCCGGTGAGAGACTGGCAACCGCCTCTGGCTCTAGGGCGTCGAGGACCTGGGCACGCCGCGTCATGGAGCCCGTATGCCAATGCTCCAACTGGCGACCGGTGGTCAGTACCGTGGGGTAATCATCATCCACCGGCTCGTCCGGCGGTAGCGGGCGCGTGGGGGCGAATTTAGCCAGCCCGCCAGCGCGCGGAAATGTGTCGCTAAAGACCACGTCCTGGCCAGGGGCATCCTCGGCTGGGCAGGGGTACGTGACGGAGTTCTCCCGCGCTAGCCGCTCCCAGCTAATGTGGTTGAACGAGTGCATGCCCTGCTGCATTTCGGCAAACACTTCTTGCGGGTGTTGATAGCGCCAACCCAGCCCAAAGCGGTTAGCGATCTCTTGGATGATCCACCAGTCCGGCTTAGCTTCTCCTGGCAGCGGTAATGCCGCCCTGCCCAGCTGTACTTGGCGGTTAGTGTTGGTCACGGTGCCGTCTTTTTCGGGCCACGCAGAAGCAGGCAGAATCACGTCGGCGAACTGAGCGGTTTCGGTGATAAACAGATCCTGCACCACCAAATGTTCAAGCTTACCCAGCGCGGCGCGGGCGTGGGTAAGATCCGGGTCAGACATCGCTGGGTTTTCACCCACAATGTACATACCGCGCACCTCGCCTGCGTGAATCGCATTCATCACTTCCACCACCGTCAGCCCAGGCTCATCGCTCAGCGGCGTGTTCCATAGCTCTTCAAACGCGGCGCGTAGCTGGCTATCGCCTACTGGCTGGTAGTCCGGCAGCACCATGGGAATCAGCCCCGCATCCGAGGCACCCTGCACGTTATTTTGGCCGCGCAGCGGGTGCAAGCCCGTGCCGGGGCGACCGGTATGGCCGCAGGCCAGTGCCAGCGAAATCAAACAGCGGGCATTGTCGGTACCGTGGGTGTGCTGAGAAATACCCATGCCCCAGAAAATCATCGCTTTCTCGGCGTTGGCGTAGCGGCGCGCCACCTCACGAATAGTGTCGGGGGCTACGCCGCACAGCGCGCTCATGGCGTCCGGTGTGCTGTGAGTCACGCTCTGCTTGAGCGCTTCAAAGCCTTCGGTGTGGGCGTCGATGTAGGCTTGGTTATACAGGCCTTCCTCGATGATCACGTGGAGCAACGCGTTGAACAGCGACACGTCTGCCCCCGGTGTAAAGCGCACACTCATGCTGGCGTAAGCGTCCAGCGACTGCCCGCGAGGGTCGAGAATGATGATCTCAGTACCCCGCTTGGCTGCCTGCTTGAAGAACGTCGCCGCCACGGGGTGATTCACTGCCGGGTTGCAGCCGGTAAGGATCACCACATCAGCCTCCAGCGCCTGCATAAACGAAGCGGTCACCGCGCCAGAGCCTAAGCACTCCATCAGCGCCGCAACGGAGCTGGCATGGCAAAGCCGCGTGCAGTGATCCACGTTATTGCTGCCAAAACCGGTACGCACCAACTTCTGGAACAGCCACGCCTCTTCGTTAGAGCATTTGGCACTGCCAAAGCCCGCCAATGCTTTGGGGCCTTGCGCCTGCTTAATCGCCATTAGGCCACCCGCCGCGATTTCCAGCGCTTCGTCCCAGCTGGCTTCGCGGAAGTGGCTAAATGGATTGGCAGGGTCAAAGGTAGAGTCGAGCGCCTTAGGAATACCCGGTAAGCGTATCAGCGGCTTGGTCAGGCGTGTCGGGTGGCTCACGTAATCAAACCCAAACCGGCCTTTCACGCACAGGCGGTTCTGGTTAGCGGGGCCATTGCGTCCTTCCACATAGGCCAGGGCATCGTCGTTAATATGGTACGTCAGCTGGCAGCCCACCCCGCAGTAGGGGCACACGGAATCCACCTGCCGCTGGCTTTGAGAATCGCCCTGACCTGCGGCATTGACCACGGTGGCGGGCATCAACGCGCCGGTAGGGCACGCCTGCACGCACTCGCCGCAACCAACGCAGGTGCTTTGGCCCATCGGGTCGGCAAAATCGAATACCACGGTGGCGGCGGCGCCCCGCTGCGCCATGCCGATGACATCGTTACTCTGCACCTCGCGGCAGGCGCGCACGCACAGGTTGCAGGTAATGCAGGCGTCCAAGTTAACGTGCATCGCCGGGTGGCTGGTATCTGGCTGGCTCACCTTTGGCGCAGCCGCTGCATGGTTGACGGCTGCTTTACGGCGTGGCGGTAGCCACGACTTAACGGCCGCTTCGTCGACCGCTAACTGGTCGGCTACTTCCCAGAAGTGGCTGGAGCGGTCAGGGCTTTGGGCGCGGCTGGGCTGGTCGGCCATCAGCAGTTCCAATACCGTTTCACGCGCTTGTGTGGCACGGGGCGAGTGGGCGCTGCTTACCACCATGCCGGGTTTGACCTCGCGGATACAGCTTGCAGCCAGCACTCGCTCGCCTTCCACTTCCACCATACAGGCACGGCAGTTGCCATCGGCGCGGTAGCCGGGGGCATCTTTAAAACAGAGGTGGGGAATAGTCTCTCCGGCACGCTTGGCCACCTGCCAAAGGGTTTCTCCGGGGTAGGCAGTGACTTCTTGATCATCCAAGACAATAGTGAACGAAGCGGTCATGGTGCACTCCCTTCAGCGGCATCGCTGACGATAATCTGCTGTTGCGCGAGCGCAGGGCGGAAATCCTTGAGTAGCCCCAATACAGGATTTGGAGCCGCTTGCCCCAGGCCGCAAATCGAGGCGTCCTGCATCACCTGCGCCAGCCGAGTGAGCGCCTGCACATCCCATGTGGGTTGCTCTAGCAAGCTGAGCATTTTCTCGCTGCCTACCCGGCAAGGCGTACACTGCCCGCAGGATTCATCGGCAAAAAAAGCCAGCAGGTTGGTGGCCACCGCCTGAAGATTGTCTTGCTCAGAGAGCACGATAATCGCCGCTGACCCAATAAAACTGCCGTGCGCCTGCAGCGTGTCGAAATCCAGCGGCACATCGGCTTTACTGGCGGGCAGAATGCCACCCGAGGCGCCGCCGGGCAGATAAGCGACCAGCGTATGCCCTTCCGCCATGCCGCCCGCATACTCCTCTATCAACTCGCGCAGCGTGATGCCTGCTGGCGCCAAGTACACGCCGGGCTTGTTCACTCGCCCGGAGACAGAAAAACTGCGCAGGCCTCGTCGACCATTGCGCCCATGCCCAGCAAACCACTCAGCCCCTTTGTGCCAAATGGCAGGAATCCAATAAACGGTTTCAACGTTATTGACCAGCGTGGGGCGGCCCAACAGCCCCTGCTGGGCTACGTAAGGCGGGCGGTGGCGCGGCTTGCCGGGCTTGCCTTCCAAGGACTCGATCAGCGCCGACTCCTCACCGCAGATATAAGCGCCCGCACCCCGGCGCATGATGATGAATCCAGGCGCGACGATGCCCGCCTGCTCAAGCTCCGCAATCGCTTCATGGAGCACGCGGTGCAGGCCGGGGTATTCGTCGCGCAGATAGATATAGAGCGCCTCGGCCTCTATCGCCCAAGCGCTGACCAGCGCGCCCTCAAGAAACTGATGTGGCGCACGCTCTAAGTGATAGCGATCTTTAAACGTCCCCGGCTCGCCCTCATCAGCGTTAATCACGCAGTAGCGCGGCCCGGCGGCTTGGCGCACCGCCTGCCACTTTTTAAACGTAGGGAAGCCCGCGCCTCCCAAGCCTCGCAGGCCCGACGCTTCAAGTGCCTGCAGCACCTCATCAATGCTGATCTTACCGCTGCTCACATGGGCCAGTAACTGATAACCACCTGCCTGCTGATAGGCGTCAAGCCGCTGCCACAAAATCGCTTCAGGATGAAAGTGGCCGGTATCCACCACGGCTTCGACGCCTTCTGCGGTGGCATACAGCACATGGTGATGGCCCACTTCTGCCACCGGCGCGCTATCGCAGCGGCCCATGCAGGGCGCACGAATCACCCGTACACAGTCAGGATCGACGCGGGCTTCCAACGCTTTGTGTAGCGCACTGGCCCCCGCTAATTGGCAGGAAAGAGAATCACAGACGCGAATTGTGGTATCCGGCGGGGGCGCTTGGTGGTCGTGCACCACATCGAAATGGGCATAGAACGTCGCCGTCTCGTACACCGCTGCCATGGGCAGGTTCATATAGGCTGCCAGGGCGCGCAGTTCCACAAGCGATAAGTGGCCGTGGGCATCCTGAATGGCGTGTAGATGCTCTATCAACAGGTCGCGACGCTTCAGGCTTGGCGTCTGGCGCTCATCGCCTAACAGGTCACGCAGCGCCGCCAGTGCGACAGGCGCTACATCACGCCCTTTAGGGTACCCGCGGCGGCGAGAGGACATACCATTTTGAGAGGTCATGACACGCTATCCAGAAAGCTGTTCAAAAGAGTGATTTAAAAAAAGCTACGCTTGTCAAAAGAGGACTAGGCTTAGGGCTAGGCGAACATAGATAGTAGCTATTTTGTCCACCATGTCGTTATTAAGCGGCATTTTTTTAAAGCATAGAGGTTAACAGGCGTGGGTGAAACCACTTCGTTTGCAGGAGTTGGCACTACGCTTTGCTCTAAAGCAAAGCGCGGCAATGGCTCTAGCAACAAAGCAGGACACTCTTTATGATTTGCCGTCATTTTAATAGGTTAGGAGCGTGGTATGGACAAGCGGGCACCCTGGATAATCACGCTCTTATTAGTGGCGACATTCATCACCCCCCAGGCATTCGCGGCCACTTCGATTAAAGTGATAGCGTCGTTTTCGGTCATCGAAGATTTAGTCAAGCGTGTCGCAGGCGATGATATCAGCATCACGACGATTGTACCGGTGGGCGATGATGTTCACCGCTGGGAGCTGACGCCCCCTAACGTACTTGCAGTGGAAGAAGCCGATATTGTGTTTTACAACGGCCACGGGCTAGAGCCATGGATCCGTCATGTAGAAGCGATGGCCAACGAAACGCTAACGCTAATGGCTCTGGCCGAAAGCGCCAACTATGCGCCGCTGACGATTCCAGTGGGTCAGCATAAAGGCAATCCGGACCCCCATATGTGGATGGACCCAAAAGGGGCTGCCGCTTATATCGAGGTAATCACTCACACCCTAAGCGTACGCTATCCCGACAAAGCAGCCGCTTTTCAGGCTCGAGCGGTGCAAGCCAGGGAGGCGCTTGCCCTACTCGACCAGCAGATACAAGAGCGCCTGGAGGGGATTCCACAAACCAATCGTATACTCACTACCAGTGAAGCGGCTTTTGGCTATTTTGCCCACGCTTACGGCTTTGAGTATGCCGCGATTTGGGGCCTAGGCAGCGAGACACTGGGCAGCGCCCAGGCTATGGAAATCATGAGCAAACGCTTAACCGACAAACGTCCGCCCGCGCTGTTTTATGAAAGCACGACACCTTATATCCATATGGATGCCCTAGCGCGAGAGGCTGGTCTTGCGCTAGCAGGCCCGCTCTATGTGGATACGCTGAGTGATAGCGATGGCCCCGCCTACAACTACCCGGCGATGCTGCGCCACAATGCCGAGCTGTTGCATGAAGCGCTGGGAGGTGCCAGGGCCGAGGAGTAGGCGCTAGCTAACCAGCTCGCGAAGCGATGCCACTATCAGGTCCGGGTGGCTCTGCTCGATGGGGTCGCCGTGGTTATAGCCATATGGCAGTGCCACCGTCGTAAAGCCCGCCGCCTTACCCGCCGCGATATCATGGCGAGAGTCCCCCACCATCACGCTCGCCGAGGGGGCAATATCCAGCGTATGGGCAACATGCAGAAGCGGCAACGGGCTGGGTTTTTTCTCGGCCAGCGAGTCGCCGCCCACGGTAGACGTGAACAGCGCCAGCACACCAAAGTGGCTTAAAATAGGCGCAATGAACCGCTCGGGTTTATTGGTAATCAAGGCCAGCACAAAACCCGCCTCATGCAGCGCATGAAGCGCCTCAAAGGCACCCGGGTAGAGTTTGGTTAATGCATTGGGTGCGGCCCCGTAATGGCGCATAAACGCTTCGTAGGCGTTTTGTTGCAACGCTGCCTCCGGTGTGGCGTTGAGTGCCCAGGACAGCGCTCGCTCTACCAGTACCTGTGCGCCGTTGCCGACCCAATCGCGCACCTGATCTTCACTCGGCTGCGCCAGCCCAACTTCTTGCAGCGCCCGCTGCACGCCAACGGCCAAATCGGGCACTGAGTCGATTAACGTGCCGTCTAAATCAAAGGCGATTAACCGCTTTGCTTGCAAAATGGTATGCACGCGTGGCCTCACTTATGTGCTTAGGCTGCTAGTTGGCAACAGTGTCGATTAATTTGATCATCTTACCTACTTAGTTCTTCGTCATACACCGCATAAAGTTCTATGCTGTGGCTATATTTGACAAGGAGAGAGTAATGGCCATTCCCCGAATTGTGATTGTGGGCGGCGGCGCGGGCGGGCTAGCCCTAGCCACCCGTCTTGGACACACGCTAGGTAAAAAAAAGCGCGCTGAGATTGTCCTGCTTGACCGCAACGCCACCCACGTATGGAAGCCGCTGCTGCATGAGCTAGCCACCGGGGTGCTAAACTCCAGCATGGATGAAGTGGATTATCGCGGGCACTCCTCAGCCCACTACTACCGCTACCAGCGCGGCTCGCTCAACGGTCTTGATCGGGAACAGAAGGTCATTCACCTGGCACCTATTGAAGATGAAGATGGCGTGGAGGTACTGCCCGCCCGCCAGCTCACTTATGACTATTTAGTACTGTCACTTGGCAGTATCTCGAATGATTTTGGTACCAAGGGAGTCGCAGAGCACTGCCACTTTATTGACTCTCCCCAGCAGGCCAAAGCCTTCCAGCGGGACATGATCAATACCTTCCTGCGCTATACCGACCCCAAGCTGCGTCAGAACACCCAGCTCACCATTGGCATTGTCGGCGGCGGTGCAACGGGGGTGGAGCTTTCGGCCGAACTGCTCGACGCCTCGCGCCTGCTCAATGCCTACGGCGTCACGGCTGTTGATCACCAAACCATTAGCGTGCATTTGATTGAAGCGGCACCGCGTCTGCTCCCCGGTTTATCTGAGCGCATCAGCCAAACCGTTCAGCAAGAGCTGGAGAGTATGGGGGTCACCGTACATGTGGGCACGGCAATTCAAGAAGCTCAGGAGTATCAGCTGGTCACAGGCGACGGTGAGGTGATCGAAACCGATCTCAACGTATGGGCCGCTGGCATTAAAGCGCCGCCGTTTCTTACTGAGCTGGGCTTAAGCACCAACAAGCGCAACCAGATCAACGTCAAGCAGACACTGCAGAGCGTAGACGACCCGCATATTTTTGCAATGGGCGACTGCGCTTGCTGCCCCCAAGGCGATAATGCAACGGTGCCGCCTCGCGCTCAGGCCGCCCATCAGCAGGCCAAGCTATTGGCTAAAAACCTGGAGCATTGCCTGGAGAAGAAGCCGCTGCGCGAATTTCACTATCGCGATCACGGCTCGCTTGTATCCCTGGCCCGTTACGACGCGGTAGGTAACCTCATGCGCAGCTCCGCCTCTCGCGGGCTTTTTCTGGAGGGCTGGCTGGCGCGCCAAGCCTATGCATCGCTCTACCGCATGCATCAACTCTCTATTCACGGTGCGCCAAAAACCGGGCTTGCCTGGTTGGTGGATAAATTAAACCGCTACCTCAAACCACGCATGAAACTTCACTAAAGACATGCAAAGGGCGGGAGATCTACCCTAATACCATTCAGTTAAGCATAGTTAGCGGTCATGGGAGGGAGCTTCAGCTCGCGACGGGGGCTCTGCTAAGGCGCCTAGCGGCGCCATTCGCCCGCTAAAGCGGCCTCCCACTCAGGCTTACTCAGCATAACGGGTAGGTAAACCCGATAACTATCAGCGAACCTTGGCCAGCTCCGCGCGCATCTGCTGAATCACGCTGTCGTAGCCGTGGGGGTCGCTTGCCTGGTGGGCGTTAAAGATCGCTGAACCCGCTACAAAGGTATCGGCACCGGCGGCGGCGATATCCGCGATATTGTCGACTTTGACGCCACCATCAATCTCCAAGCGAATGGGCAAGCCCGAAGCGTCGATACGCGCACGTGCCTCACGCAGCTTGTTCAGCGTGCCGGGGATAAACGACTGGCCGCCAAAGCCGGGGTTGACGCTCATCAGCAGCACCATATCAACCTTATCCATCACGTAATCAAGATACGAAAGCGGCGTGGCCGGGTTAAACACCAGCCCCGCTTTACAACCACCATCACGAATCAGCTGCAGCGCACGATCAATATGCTCGGATGCTTCGGGGTGAAAGGTAATGTAGCTGGCCCCGGCATCAATAAAATCGCTAATCATGCGATCCACCGGCTTCACCATCAGGTGCACATCAATGGGTGCCGTCACACCATGGTCGCGCAGCGCCTTACATACCATCGGCCCAATAGTCAGGTTCGGCACGTAATGGTTGTCCATGACGTCGAAATGAACCACATCGGCGCCGGCCGCCAGCACGTTATCAACCTCCTCGCCCAGCCGCGCAAAGTTAGCGGAGAGTATCGAAGGGGCAATCAAAAAATCCTGTGCAGCGCTCATGAAGGGGTCCTCAGGTAATAAAAATAAAGGGGCCATCTTACCAGAGCCACACACGAAGCCCTATTACACATGACGGCCATGCAGCACGCTTGCCGTCAGTGCATATCCTTAAACAGATATTTCCAAATAGAATATAAAACACAATTGTAATTCCACAATCCTAGGTTTAACCTTAGCGACATCGCGACTAAATCGCCCCCAGAATTAAGGAGTCTGCAATGACGCTATCCTCTGCATTCCGTACTGGCCTTCGCCGTAGCCTACTGGCCGTTGCCGTTGGCACCGTCGTTTCTGGCATGACCTTCTCCAGCGCCGCCGTCGCCCAGGAGCGCGAGCTACTGAACTCCTCCTATGACATCGCCCGCGAGCTGTTCGCCGCGATTAACCCGGAGTTCCAGGCGTGGTGGGAAGAGGAGCATGGCGAAGAGATCGCTATCAGCCAGTCCCACGGTGGCTCCTCTGCCCAGGCGCGCGCCATTATGCAGGGCCTACGTGCGGACGTAGTGACGTTTAACCAAGTCACCGACGTTCAAGCACTAGCCGATGCAGGCTTGGTGGCTGAGGATTGGCAGGATGCGTTTGAGAACAACGCTTCGCCCTACTACTCCACCACCGCTTTCCTTGTGCGCAAAGGCAACCCGAAAGGCATCGAAAGCTGGGATGACCTCGTTAAAGAAGACGTACAAATGGTCTTCCCGAACCCGAAAACCTCCGGTAACGGCCGCTACACGTACCTGGCTGCCTGGGGCTTCGCCGAGAATGAATTCGACGGCGATGAAGAGAAGATCCAAGACTTCATGCGCACCTTCCTGCGCAACGTAGCGGTGTTCGACACCGGCGGTCGCGGTGCCACAACCAGCTTTATCGAGCGCGGCATTGGCGACGTACTGATCAGCTTTGAGTCTGAAGTGAACAACATCCGCAGCGAATACGGCAGCGATGACTACGAAGTAATCGTCCCGCCGGTGAGCATTCTGGCGGAATTCCCGGTCGCGGTGGTGGGTGAAAACGCCGAACGTAACGGCAACAGCGACTTAGCCCAAAGCTACCTAGAGTATCTCTACAGCGAAGATGCCCAGCGTCAGCTGGCAGGCTTTAACTACCGTGTCCATAACGACACTGTGGTAGAAGAGTTTGCCGACCAGTTCCCCGACACCGAGCTATTTGAAGTCGAAACCGTGTTCGGCAGCTGGGAAGAAGCGATGGAGAACCACTTCGAAGGCGGTGCTCTGCTTGATCAACTGCAACGTCGTTAACGGAACCCCATGAGCCAATTAGCATTTTGGCGATCCGGCAGCACGCGTGTGCTGCCGGGTTTTGGCCTATCTATGGGTATCAGCGTGCTATTTATTTCGCTGGTACTGCTACTCCCCATTACCGGGCTGTTTGGCCAGCTTTCTGAACTAAGCCTGGCCGAGTACTTTGCCATCATCACCGAAGGTCGCGTCGTCGCCAGCTATATGGTCACCATCGGCGCGGCAGCCGTGGCGGCGCTGGTGAACGCAGTGTTTGGCCTACTGCTGGCATGGGTGCTGGTGCGCTATGAATTCCCTGGCAAACGCCTACTCGATGCTTTGATGGATCTGCCTTTTGCCCTGCCCACCGCCGTTGCGGGCATTACTCTGGCGACGCTCTATGCGGGCAATGGCTGGGTCGGCAACATCATCGAGCCCATGGGGCTTCAGGTCGCTTACACCTGGGTGGGGATTGCCCTGGCGATGGCCTTCACCAGTATTCCCTTTGTGGTGCGCACGGTGCAGCCGGTGCTGGAAGATTTGCCTGCCGAAGTGGACGAAGCCGCGATGTCCCTGGGCGCCACCGATGGCGTGGCGTTTCGCCGAGTGATTATGCCGCACCTTTGGCCAGCGCTCGTCACCGGCACCGGGCTTGCCTTCGTACGCTCATTAGGTGAGTTCGGGGCGATTATTTTTATCGCAGGCAATATGCCCTATGAAACCGAAATTACCGCGCTGATGATCTTCGTCAAACTGCAGGAGTATGACTACGCCGGGGCGTCTGCCATTGCCTCGGTGGTGCTGTTTGTCTCGCTGGCGCTGCTGCTCGCCATCAATATCTGGCAGGGCCGCTTTGTGCGTCGTCTGCATGGAGGTAAAGGATAATGCGCCGGATTGGTGATGCGCCTTTAGTGCGGCGCTTATTAATTGGCGCAGCCCTACTGCTGTCTGCGCTATTTCTGCTGCTGCCGCTGGTGGCTATTTTTGCTCAGGCGTTCTCCCAGGGCGTCATGGTATTTTGGGAGAACGTGAGCAATGCGTTCACCCTGCACGCCATTGGCCTTACGTTGGTCATTGCGTTAATGACCATCCCCATTTGCTTGGTATTTGGCGTCGCGCTAGCGTGGCTGGTGACGCGCTTTAGCTTCCCAGGGCGGCGCATTCTGCAAACGCTGATTGATATTCCGTTTGCCGTTTCTCCTGTGGTCGCTGGCTTAATTTATCTACTGCTGTATGGCCGCAACGGCTGGATTGGCGGATGGTTAGATAGCCACGATATTCAGCTGATGTTTGCCTGGCCGGGCATTTTGATGGTCACCATCTTCGTCACCTGCCCGTTTGTGGCGCGTGAATTAATCCCGCTTATGCAGGCCCAAGGCTCACGGGAAGAAGAAGCCGCCGTAACGCTGGGCGCTTCTGGCTGGACAACGTTTTGGCGGGTCACGCTGCCCAACATTCGCTGGGCACTGCTCTACGGCATCATCCTTACCAACGCCCGCGCGGTGGGTGAATTTGGCGCGGTCTCGGTTGTCTCAGGGGCCATTCGTGGGCAAACCAATACGCTACCGCTGCACCTTGAGCAGCTCTATCAGGATTACAACGCCGTGGGTGCGTTTGCGAGCGCCGCCCTGCTGGCCCTGATTGCCCTGTTAACTCTTGCGGCCAAGGCAGGCCTTGAATGGCGCGCATCGCGCCGGGAGGCATACACATGAGTATTCGCTTACAGAATATTGCCAAGCACTTTGCCAACACCCAGGCGCTTGAGCCCATCAACCTGGACATTCACGAAGGTGAATTGGTGGGCTTGCTAGGTCCTTCCGGTTCGGGAAAAACCACCCTGCTGCGTATCATTGCTGGCCTAGAGAACGCCGACCGCTCTCCGCAGCCCGGCAAGATTCTATTTGGCGACCGCGATGTCACCAACGTGCATGTGCGCGACCGCCGCATCGGCTTTGTTTTTCAGCACTACGCCCTGTTTCGCCATATGAGCGTTTATGACAACGTGGCGTTTGGCCTTACGGTGATGCCGAAAAAGCGCCGCCCCTCCAACGGTGAAATTCGGGCGCGAGTCTTCAGGCTCCTTGAGATGGTGCAGCTACAGCACTTAGCCAACCGCTTGCCTGCCCAGCTCTCGGGTGGGCAACAGCAGCGCGTATCGCTGGCTCGCGCACTTGCTGTAGAGCCTGACGTCCTGCTGCTAGACGAGCCGTTTGGCGCCCTGGATGCCAAGGTTCGCCAAGACCTTCGCCGCTGGCTGCGCCGCCTGCACGACGAATTGAACTTTACCAGTGTGTTCGTCACCCACGACCAGGAAGAAGCGCTGGAGCTTTCTGACCGTGTGGTGGTGATGAGTAACGGCCGTATCGAGCAAATCGACACGCCGGATACGCTCTACCGCGCACCGAAGAACCGCTTTGTATTTGAGTTTTTGGGTGATGTGAACCACCTAGAGGGCCGCGTTCGCGATGGCGTGCTGACCTGCGGCGATGCGCACCTCAACGTGGACTTACCCGATGGCGATGAAGAGCTGCTGCTGCGCCCCCATGAGGTGCGCCTGGCGGAAGAACCCAGCGCTGAAAGCCACCTGCCGGTGACGATTACCGCTATCTCCCCGGTCGGTGCCGAAGTACGCGTAGAGCTAGAGGCCGACTGGCTGGCAAAACCGTGGCTAGCCACCGTTCGCCACGCCGATTTCGAGCGACTGCACATGCGCCGGGGGCAGCGCTTGTTTGCTCACCCGCGCCAGTGGCATCGCTTTAAAGAAGACGCTAAAACACCTGAGCAGCAGGCACGAGTGGCTTAGGGACTGCTAGCGCGGCAGGCTAGCACAACGCTATACTGCCGCGATTATTGCAATGCCTTGTTTCTTAACGCTTTGCTTTTTAATACCTTGTTGCGACAGGTATGTTTATCGTTTAACCACAATGATTGCGGAGAGTTTTATGCGTCGGCGTCACTTTTTACGCGCGTCTGGTGCGTTGTTAACCACCCTATTGCTGGCAGGCTGTGCAAGTCCTCAATACCTACAGCTAAACCCCACCCGTAGCGCTAACGTGCCGCAAACCGGCTCGGGTCAGCAAGTGACCGTGGTGGCCGTCGACGCCCGGCCGAGTGAAGTCATTGGTACGCGCACGGGCGGCAACATGTCGACGGCGCAGATTATAGTAAGCAGCCATGAATTGATTCCGCGCCTACAGGCCGAAGCGGAGCGTGCCGCACGCGATATGGGGTTTACCCCTACCCGCGAAGCCGCCCAAGGCCGCCCCAGCCTGACTCTGGAACTTGCCAGCTTGCACTATGGCCGTGGCGACAGCGGGCAGCCGCTAATTGATGAAGCGCGCATTGAAGGGGTTTTCCGGGCCATCGCGCAGAACCAGGGCACGACGTATACCGGGACATATACGTCACGTCGCACCCAAGGTTATGCGCTTAAACCGGGTGAAGATGCCAATACGCGGATGTTGAACGACTTGCTTAGCGATGGCCTAAACCGGGCATTCAGCGACCCAGAGCTGGGTCGGCTTCTCGCCCGTTAAGGGGGATAATTAAACCCGTGGCCCGCGCCGCTCAAGCGCCCAGATGCTTTCACTTCGGCCACGGGCATCGGCGGGCAGGTGCGCTAACCGCTCTATGCGGAAATTGGGCGCCATCAGGCGCTCAATTTCCTCATCCGGCACGCTAAATGGCGGCCCGGCATCGCCATCGGCGTGGGTTAACCCCACCAGCAGCCCTTTCGCTCCCGGTGGCACCAACTGAGCCAAGTGGAAAGCGTAGCGTTCGCGGGTAGCCGGTGGCAGCGCAATCAGCGATGCACGATCGTAAAAAGCCTCCACTTCAGCCGCCTGCTGAATATGCAGGTGAAAGAAGTCACCGCACCAGAGCTCGATGTTACCCTGCCGGCACACCTCAAAGCCTGCCTGAGTATAACGAGAGATACCGCCACTACGCTGGGCCAAAAATTGCTCGATAGCCTCCGGGGCAAGCTCTATGCCCAACACCGGGTGCCCTTGGTCCGCGAGCCAGCGCATATCTAAGCTCTTCCCACATAGCGGCACCAACACCTTGGCTCCAGAGGGCACGCCTAGCGTTGGCCAATACTTCAACAGTGCCGGGTGGGTCTCCTCCAGGTGAAAGCCTATCCGTCCCTCTTGCCAACGCTGCCGCCAGGAATTCTCCATGGACATGCCCTCTTACTATCCTAAAAACCTAACTGTTTAGAACCAGCGGTCACGCTTTTTACGACGGCGCGGCAAGTGCGGCACAATCAGCCCCACCAGCAGGCCAGCGCCCGCCACACCGCCACCGTACATAAAGTAGCGCATCAGCAAGTCTTCCTCTTGAGTGTCCAGACGTGCCTGCAGCGCTCGCACCTGTTGGCGTGACTGCTCTGCCTCGTTATCCAGCTCAAGGTTCCTCGCTTCCAGGTCTGCGATGCGCTGCTCGCGAACATCAAGCGTGGCGGTCATGGAAGAGACCCGCTGCTCCCAGGTATCGTTGATACCGTCAAGCTCTTGGGTCAGCTCTTCCACCTGGGCCTGCAGCTCGGGCAATTGCTGACGAGCACTAGGCGTTTGCTGAAGCTCATTGCTCAAAACCCACACCGTATCGCCGCTATTGCTGCGCACCCGGGTGTAATCACCGCTGGTTTCCAGCACTTCCACCTGCTCGCCTGCATTGAGCGTTCCCACAATGCGATAACCATCTGTCGGCCCACTGCGCACGTAGGTACTTAGCTCATCGCTGACCCAGGCTTGGTTATCGGATTGAGCGAATGCCGCTTGGCTGCTCATGCTTAGCAGCACGCCAACTGCGGCGGCATAACAATTACTGCGAAATTTATCTACTTGCATGACGTCATGTCCTGATCATAAAAACGCGCATGGCCGACGAAGCCACCGCGCGTATCGCTCAAAGCGTTGCGCGTGTCTAAAGCGCTTACCCTTCCCCGCGGGGCGGTAACGGGAAGGGACGAGGAAACTCTGCGACGCGAGCATCACTTTTCACGGCCTTCAGGGGGCCTTCACGCTCTACCTCATCAATCCGCACAATGGCGTTAAGAGGCAGGTAACTACGCTTCACACCCTCAAAGGTTCGCTGCAGTTTTTCCGCTCCTGGATCCACCACCACTCGCGACGCATCGTCAAAGACAAACTCCTCGACTTCAATAAAGCCCCAGAGTTCGCTCTGAAAGATCTCTCTGACGTATAAATCCCAAATTTCACCCTGCTGGTGAACCACCACACGGTAGATCGGCTTGGCCGCCATCTTGGCCTAATCCTCTTGCCACTTGAAGGTAACGTTACCGCGCCTAGCCTACCATACTCCGGGGTTGCCCCTTTAGCAGACATCATCGAAAACGGCGCTTTCCTTATTTGACAGCCTCACAGGCCACTAATTAGCCGGTGGTAGCGCCTATTGTGTATGGTACCCACTGGGGCTTGATCTACTTTAAAGGTGAGGACGCGCATACCATCCGTGATCTTTTAAAACGCCAAGAGGATCTCGACTTCTATGTATAATCCCCGCTACGGCAAGGGTAAGGAGTCTATGTGACAAACCACCAAGAGGTCTCTTCACCTGAAGATGCCAAGTTCAACGAGCTAGCACGTCCGGCAACGGCGAGCGCTTTGGCGAAGCCTCTCTGCCATTTGAGCAGTTCACTTCGCGGCTCTATATCTACCACTACGCCCCTCTAGAAAGAGGCGAGCTGGCCACGGTGACCGATGAAGAACTAGAGCGCGTTAAGGGCTTTCTGCACCGTAGCTGGGGAGCCACACGCTTCCCCTACTGAGCTGCAGGCCGACTAATGGCCCCAGTAATACGGGGCCTCCCAAACACTACAGATACGACCAAGATGATACGACTCGATCAATTACTGGTCAGCCAAGGACTGGCCAGTTCTCGTACCCGTGCCCAACGGCTGATCAAAAACGGGCGCGTTTTTTTAAGCGACGGCACCTTGCTGAGCAAACCCTCTGAAAAATGGCCGACCAATGCCCCACTCCGCGTGGAGGAGGACCCAGAAGAGCGCTATGCCTCACGCGCAGGGCTAAAGCTAGAAGGCGTTCTACAGGCGTTAGCCATGCGCTTAGAGGATAAAGGCGTGCTGGATATTGGCCAGTCCACAGGCGGGTTTACTGACTGCGCGCTGCAATTTGGCGCACGCCATGTAGTAGGCGTGGAAGTCGGCCACGACCAGCTTGCCAGCCACTTACGCAGCGACCCACGAGTAACCTGCCTGGAAGGCCTCAATGCCCGTCATATGAGCACCTCAGAGGCACTTTTGAGCACGCTTGCCGAACGGCCGATTGATCTTGCGGTGATGGATGTATCGTTTATATCCCAGACGCTGATTCTGCCTGAGATTGCCGCCCTACTGCCGCCTAGCGGGCAGCTGCTTTCGCTGGTAAAACCACAGTTTGAGCTAGACCCCGGTGCGCTGGATAAACGCGGCGTCGTGCGCGACCCTCGTCGCTACGCAGAGGTGGAGCAAAAAATACGCACCGCCTGCGAGCAGTGCGGCCTCGTTATCAGTCACTGGCAAGAGAGCCCGATTACCGGCAGCGACGGCAATCGGGAGTTTCTTCTTCTCGCCAGCAAGCCCTAGCGGTTAGCTCAACGAAGCAGGCGGGAGGGTCGGCTTGGACTGCACTTTCACCGACTCCCCTTGCTCAGGATGCAGCCAAACATCCAGCTGTTCAAAGGCGATCTTCACTCCCGCCTCCTTGAACAGCTCATCCACCCGGCAATTCACCTCATCGGCCGCAAACAGGCGGTCTAACAAGTCATTGACGAAAATACGCAGTTCGAAATTGAGGCTGTGAGGCCCATAGCTCAAGCAGAACACCTGCGGCTCCGGGTCATCCAATACGCGTGCGTTCTCATCGGCAGCCTGACGTAACAGTCTATGCACGAGTGGTAAATCCGAACCGTGGGAGACGCCGTAGGTGAGCACCACGCGGGTCACGTTATCGGAGAGCGACCAGTTGATCAGTTGGTCGGTCACGAACGTTTTGTTGGGAATGATGATCTCTTTGCGGTCGAAGTCGGTCACCGTGGTCGCCCGAATGCGAATCCGGCTGACCGTGCCGTGAAGGTTCCCTAGCGTAATGGTGTCGCCGATACGAATGGGGCGCTCGAACAGAATGATCAATCCCGAAATGAAGTTGGCAAAGATCTCTTGCAAGCCAAACCCCAAACCCACACTCAGCGCCGCCACCAGCCACTGCAGCTTGTCCCAAGAGACCCCCAAGGTCGCCAGCGACATAACGATCCCGGTGCCTACGATGGTGTAAGAGAGCAGTGAGCTAATCGCATAAGCGCTGCCCTGCTTGAGCGCCAAGCGAGAGAGCACCATGACTTCGAGTAGTCCTGGCAGGTTCCTCGCCATGATGAACGTGACAGCCACTACCAGCAGCGCCGTAAAAAAATCCGAAATGGAGAGAGCATCATCGACCAGATCGCCTTCGCCCGCGTCCCAAAGCGATACCTGGTCCAAGTAACCCAATACCGAGAGCAGATCCGACCACACCAAATAGAGCAGCGCACTGAAACCAATCAGCAGAATCGGCTTGGAGAGCCGCAGCGACTGAGCGTTGATCTTTTCCATATCCAGCGGCGGCTCTTCGACTACCTCGAGCCCGCCTTCAGCACCCTCTTGTACTTGCGCACGGCGGCGGGCTAACGCACGACGATAAGCTAACCGACGGGCGGCCACTGCCAAACTGCGCACCACCGTCGCCTCAACAACCACCCAAAGCCCCAATAAATAGAGCGTAATGGCAAAGCGTGCCACTAATCTGAGCGCCGTATACTCATATCCCCATGCCACTAACCCAAGCAGCACCAAGGGCACAGCCGCCATCGCCAGACCCAATATCAGCCTAAAAAGCCGCACACCAAAAATCGGCACATGGGCAAGAATAAGCTGCGCCAGCCACCAGGCCATCGCAAGCAGCCCGCTCATGAACAGCGCCATCGCCACCGGGCGCTGAGCCAGCGGTGTTTCCATCTGCTCGGACATGGCCGCAATGGCCACGACCGGTACCAGCGCCATGCCCAGCCCAATCAACAAGCGACGCAGCCGCGCGTTGTACGCCGGTGACCAGGTAAAGTGACGCTCGGCGACGCCGTCGGGCACCAGCAGTCGCCGCCCAAGGGCTACCACAAACCAGCTCAAACCAAGCTGCAGCAGCGCAGGCGCTAACCCCAGCGCAAGGCCACCCTCCGCCGTGTGCAGGGCAACGCCCGCACCCGCCAGTGCTAACGGCCCGGGTAGCGCTAGCAGCGCATTGAGCAACACCGCTTTGGGGGTGTGTAGCTGGGTATCGCTTTTCAAACGACCAATTTGTGAATGAATCAGCGCTAGTCGCTTTTTGATACGCCCGCGCAGCGCAATCAATACCACGCTCAGCAACAGCAGCGGCGCGCCTACTAGCATATCCCAAGAGAGCCCCCGCCAGCGGGTAGGCAGTACCGCGCGCCACTCCCCTTCATGCCACTCCTGCGTGAGATAACTGGGCAGTTGACGTAGCCAGTTCACATCCAACGGGCGGCTGTTGGCCACCCAAAACAGCTGCTCATCAATGGTGGCGCGCAGATCATGAGTAGTGGAGAGCAGCTGCTGATGATTGAGCTGTAGCTCGATGGCTGAACTCAACAGGCTGCCGTAGGCCTGCTCGAGTTGCTCCACCAGCTCACGGCGGGACTGATAAAGCCGCGTCAACGAGTCCACCAGCCCTGGAGTTACCTCGACCCCCGCCTCTTCAAGGCGCTGGGCAGCCAACCGCTCCCCTTGGCGGAGCTGGTCGCGCTGGCGAATAAGATCGAACTGTTTCAAGCGCAGGTCGGCAATCTCATCCTGCAAATCGCGCCGGGGCACTACGGCAGGCAGCGACTGGCGCTGCTCGCGGAGAATACGAGAGAGCAACTGGCTGCCGCGAATGGCTTCCATCTGCTCATTGAGGCTGCGCTGCAGCTGGCGAACATGCTCTAACTGACGCTGCGCCTCGATGTTTTCACGCACAATGCCATTGGCACGGTCCGTCGCCCGCAGCAGCTCCAGGCTTAGCGTTTGATTGACCTGCTGAGCATTCAGCACGACGGGATGACCTTCCGCGATGAGCGGGTCATTTTTGGCGGCGTCGGCGATGGCCTGCTCAGACTGAAGGCGTCGCTGGCGGTCGATCACGCCCTGCAGCAGGCTAAGCTGCTGCTCTTGCTGATCGATCTGCAGGGCCAGCAGGTCACGGCGCTGTTGAGCCAGTTCACGCAGGCGGCTGTTGGTACTTAATTCACGCTGGTTCAGGCTGACCTCTTGCTCTGCCAGCGCTCGCTCTAAGCGCCACTGGATGAGCTGTGCATCCTCGCGAGCCGAAAGCTGACGATCCGCCAGCAGCGCAGCCCGAGTATCATGCTCACGGCGTAGCGTTTCCGCGCGCTGTAGCGCATCGGAAATGGCCTGCTGTGCCCGTTCGGGTAGCGTCTGAGCAGCTAACAGCTGGGAGTTCACCTCTGCCATCTGGCTCTGCAGTTGCTGCAGCTCCATCACAGCATCAGCCTGCTCGGCTTCTAATACCTCTAACGGCATATCACTGAGGTGATTGACCGAAAGCTGTTGGCTCTCCTCTTCGGCATCATTAAGCTCGCGCTCTAAACGCAGCAATAACTCTGGTGCCTGATTCACCCGCTGCTCTAACGCCTGCTGGCGCTCTTCGATGGCCTTGAGGCGCTCATAGGCCTGCAGTGCTGCGGTCAGCGCCGCCTGGTCACGCTTTTGGTCGGCGGTTAATTCGGCATCTAGCGACTCAATGGCCGCCAAGCGCTCAGTTAGCTCTGCTTCAGGAGGGACGCGCTCAACCGCAATAGTTTGAGCGGTTGCGGGACTGGCCAGCATCGCTACCATGTATAGGCAGCAAATGACGGCTTTCATGGCATTTCTCACCACGTTACTTATGCCTCATTGACATGTAAGCCCGCCGAATCGGGCAAGATTCCCATTGTCGGGGGTTAGCAGTCGTTGCGCAATCCAGTTAGCTAGCGGGATATCGACAGTTGACTTGTACGAGCGGCATGTATAGAAACGACGCTGGCACCTCTTTCCTTATTCCTTAATTTGTGAGCCACGTTGATGGTTATCCAAAAACTGTTGTTAACCGGCCTAGTGGTGGTGGTAAGTGCTGATATGCTCAGCCAGAGCGCCCAGGCCGACACCCAAGAAGAGATTGAAGCGCGTATTCGTGCACTGAATACCGAGCTTTATCAACTGCGCCAGCAACTGCAGCAAATTGACTCACCTGAGGAAGCAGCCCAAGGCGTTCCTCCCAAGCAGTTGCCGGAAGAAGTTGCTCTGGAGGACCTGAGTGATCGTCGCCAGTGGGAGCAGGAGTCGTCGCGTAACCCGTTTTCCATCACCACCCACCGTACCAATTACCTGTTTCCGGTGAGCTATAACACTAACCAGGACGCCAACAACTTTCGTGAAGTGACCGATGCGTCCGGGCCTAACAATAACGAAGTGAAGTTCCAGTTCAGCGCCAAGTTCAATCTGGCGGAAGACATCTTTGGCAACGTTGGCGACGTCTATTTTGCCTACACTCAGCGAAGCTGGTGGCAGGCCTACAACACTGACGCCTCCTCCCCTTTCCGGGAAACCAACTACGAGCCTGAGGTTTTTATCGACTTCGACAACGCCTGGAGCGCGCTGGGCTGGGTAAATACTCGCAACCGGATCTCTTTTATTCACCAATCCAATGGTCGTTCCGACCCGCTTTCGCGTAGCTGGAATCGTGTCTATCTGGAGAGCACCTTCCAGAGCGGTGACTGGGCGTTAACGCTGGCTCCTCACTGGCGCGTACCTGAGTCTGAAAGCGATGACAACAACCCGGATATCGAGCGTTTTGTCGGCTATGGAGATATTCGTCTTGCCAAGCGTTTACAAAATAACCATGAATTCGCGGGGCAACTGCGTGGCAATCCAAGCACGGGTAACTACGGCACCCAGGTTGACTATAGTTGGCCAGCGTTTAACGGTGTGCGCGCCCATGTACAGTACTACTATGGCTACGGTGAAAGCATGATTGATTACGATAATCGCGTGCACCGTTTAAGCCTTGGTTTTAGTCTTAACCCACTATTTAGCGCCACCGGGCTGAACCGTTAAACGACAAGGGTTGTCTATCAGGTGGCGGCTGCTATGCTGAAGTCGTCACTCATTTACTCGTCAAAGGAAGACATCATGGCAAAACGTAATACAGATACCTCCGCACGCGCTGACCAGCTGAAAGAAGACCTGCGCCATCTCAGCGAAACAGTCGAAGAGCTGGTGAACGCAACCTCCAAAGACGCCAGCAGCGAAATGCGCGATCTGCGTGAGCGTGCCGAGCGACGTTTAAAAGATACTCGTACTCGCCTAGAAGCCCGCGGAGAACGTTTCTACGAAGACACCCGCGAAACGCTCTCCGAACAGGCAGCGTGTTGTGACCGTTATGTCCATGAAAACCCCTGGACCAGCATCGGTATTGGCGCCGCTGCTGGCCTTGTCGTTGGTATGCTGCTCGGGCGTCGCTAATGGCTTTGGGTCCCACCCAACGCGTCTTTTCTGCCGCCAAACGCCTGCTGAAATCACTGGTAGCTAACAGTGAAACTCGCCTGCGTTTGGCGGTTTTAGAGCTAGAAGAGGAGCGCGCGCGTTTACTGGTTTTGCTGTTACTTGCGGGTGCCAGTCTACTGCTCCTGCTATTAGGCGTTGCCACGCTTACGGCGCTGGTGGTGGTTCTCTTCTGGGATACTTATCGATTAACGGCAATTAGCGTCAGTGCTGGTGTGCTCATCGCGTTAAGCATACTGCTAGCGGTGATTGCTATGCGTCAGGCCAAGCGCCATACACTGCTAAAAGAGACGTTAAAGCAGCTTGCCGCCGACCGTGCACTGCTGGAGGTGAATGAGGATGACTCGTCACAACAGCGTCGTTAAACCACCTAGCCGGGCAGAACGCAAAGCAGCTCTACTGGCGGAACTGGAGCAACAGCGTATCGATATCTTAGTCGATAGCGACACGCTGCTACGCGCTTCGTCACCGCTGGATAGCCACTGGAAAAGCTTTAAGCTGCCTCTTTACGCTATTGGTGGCATCGCTGCTCTGCGCATTGCGCGCCACCCTGGTGGTGCCATGGCGGCGGGTCGTAAAGTGCTCGCAGGCTATATGCTGTTTAGGAAATTGAAGCTATTGGCCAAAGTGGCGACGTAATCAACCGATCGCCACGATGCTTTTATAGTGCCTATTAAAAAGCCGCTGCGGCTCGACGCAGCGGCTTTTTAGTCTGCGTTAGGGCAGCTTAGCACGCTTGACCACAGGCTACGCCGCTCGCCCACGCCCATTGAAAGTTATAGCCACCCAGCTGCCCCGTAACATCCAGCACTTCACCAATGAAGCGCAGTTGCGGCAGATCCTTCACCTCAAAGGTTTTCGATGAGATGGCGTCGGTATTCACGCCGCCCATGGTCACTTCTGCTGTACGCCACCCTTCCGTGCCCGCCGGTTTTAGCTGCCACTGATTAAGCCGCTGGGCCCAAGCATCGAGCGCTTCGTTGCTGTATTGCGCCAGCGGGCTGGCCAAGTGAGAGTCGGGATACCACTCCAGCAGCGCTTGGGCAAAGCGTTTGGGGAAACGCTCGCCTAGCCAGGTCGACAACAGCCTTTTGGGGGTTTCCTGGCGCGCATGGCGCAACGCGTCAGCCACGTCTTCGCCCGGCAAGAGGTCGATGGAGATTGCGCTACCCGGCTCCCATACGCTGGAAATTTGTAGCATAGAAGGGCCGGATAGCCCTCGATGGGTAAACAGCATCGGCTCGACAAAGCGCTTCTCTTTGCAGCTCACTGCCGTGGGCACGCTAACGCCAGAAAGCCCCGCCGCCCGCTCTTTCCAGCTATCGCTTAGGGTAAATGGCACTAGGCCGGGGCGCGTGGGCAGCACCTCTAAGCCAAACTGGCGGGCAATATCGTACCCAAAGCCGGTCGCCCCCATGGTAGGAATGGAAAGCCCTCCGGTCGCCACGACCACCACCCCTGCATCAATCGTGCCCAGAGACGTGGCCAACCGCATGCCCTCGCCCTGCCGCTCCAGCCGAGAAACGGATGTGCTCAGTTTAATCTCCGCCCCGGCCCACTCACACTCGGCCAAGAGTACCCGCACAATCTCTTTGGCGGAATCTGCGCAAAATAGCTGCCCTGGCGCTTTTTCCACATACTCAACGCCATGGGTTTCTACCAGCGATACAAAGTGTTCTGGGCGATAACGTTTTAATGCAGAAATGCAAAAATAAGGATTTTCAGAGTAAAAGTGTCCAGGCGCTGTATCAAGATTGGTAAAGTTACAGCGGCCTCCCCCAGACATAAGAATTTTTTTACCCGCTTTGTTCGCATGGTCGACCACCAAAACGCGTCGCCCGGCATAGCCAGCCTGTGCCGCGCACATTAAACCAGCGGCACCTGCGCCAATGACTACGACGTCGTAGACCATAACTGAGGCTCCCAGAGTGAAAAGGCGGGCATTTTAACAGGTAAGAAGCGCCAAACTACTGTACATTTTAAAAACTCATGTACAAGAAGCGCACAAGATACTGCCTATTCGCCTCAACATTCGCCCCAACAATGTTGCAGGTAATGACTTACTATCATCGCCGATTGCGGAATATTTCAATAATACTGAGACACTTATGATCGCTTTTAAACGCTCCTTTTGCTGCCTCGTGCTACTCCTTGGATGGGCTTCTATTGCCAGCGCACAATCAAAGCCGCCTGTGATTGGTTATTACGTTGAGACAGAGACCTGGTCCGACCCGCTGGAAGCACTAGGCACCTTACGTGCTGATGAAAGCGTGACCTTATCGGCCACCGTAACCGACACCATTGCAGAGATTAACTTCGATGATGGCGAGCAGGTAGAGCGCGGTCGTTTACTGGTTCGTTTGGAAGACGCCGAAGAGCAAGCTCTACTAAGAGCCGCCCAGGCCATTACCGATGAGCGGCGAAACGCTTCTGACCGCGCTTCGCAGCTGCAGCAGCGCAACTTAGCGGCTAGAGCAGACGTAGAAGACACTCAATCCCAGCTGCGCCAAGCACAAGCCGATGCCCAAGCCCTGGAAGCTAGACTGGAAAATTACCGGATACACGCGCCGTTTAGCGGCCGCGTAGGATTTCGTGACGTCAGTGTGGGCACCCTCGTCACCCCCGGCATGGCGTTGGTGACGCTAGATAAGCTAGATGTAATGAAACTCGATTTTACCGTACCAGCGGTATTTTTGGGGCGGCTATCCGCCGGGTTAAGTCTTAGTGCCACCACAGCGGCGTACCCAGACGAGGTATTTCGCGGCGACGTTGCCAGCATTGGCACAAGGATTGACCCGGTATCCCGTAGCGTTAGCGTGCGTGCCGAGTTGGCCAATCCTGATTTAAAGCTGCGCCCTGGCATGCTGATGGAAGTCATCGTGCAGCAGCGCGTACGCGATGCGTTAGTGCTGCCTGAAGCCGCGATTCAGCCTAGCGGCAACCGCCACTTTGTGATGGTGATTCAACAGCAGGAGAATGCGCCACGCTTAGAGCGCCGAGAAGTAGCTATCGGCGAGCGCCGCAGCGGGGAAGTAGAAGTACTAGAAGGCATTAGCGAAGGCGATTTGGTGGTGATTCATGGTCTGCAGCTAGCCCGTGAGGGTCAAGAAGTTCGCCTGCTAGGCGTTGCCGACGACAGCACGGACATTCGCTCGCTGCTGGAGGCTGACCGCTAATGCGTTTATCCGATATTTCCGTTCAGCGGCCAGTGCTGGCCATGGTAATTGCCGCACTGATTATTGCTTTTGGCTTGCTGGCCCTTAACCGCTTGCCGCTGCAAGAGTACCCCACGGTTGACCCGCCTATTGTCAGTATTGATACCCGCTACCCCGGTGCCTCGGCCAGCGTGGTAGAAACACGCATTACCCAAGTATTAGAAGACCGCATTGCCGGGGTGGAGGGCATCGAGCTGATCACCTCCCAAAGCGAGGATGGCCGCTCGCGGATCGAGATCGAGTTCGCCATCACTATGGATATCAACGCTGCGGCGAACGATATCCGCGACCGCATTTCAGGCGCACTGCGCAACCTGCCGGACGACGCCGACAATCCTGAAGTCACTAAAGCCGACAGCAGCGAAGAGATTGTTGTTTGGCTAAGCCTCTCGGGGGCAGACTACTCGATTGCTGAGCTGACCGACTACGCCAACCGCTTTCTCGTCGATAGCCTTTCAGTACAGCCGGGCGTTGCCCGAGTACGCGTGGGCGGCGGCCAGGATTACGCCATGCGTGTATGGCTGGACCGTAACGCATTAGCAGCCCGTGGCCTCACCGTGGGCGATGTGGAGGACGCTCTACGTGCTGAAAACGTCGAGCTGCCTGCGGGTTCTATCGAATCCGATGACCGCCAGTTTATTGTCCGCTTGCCGCGCAGTTTCGCCACTGCTGAAGACTTTCAAGGCTTAGCGCTTGCCCAAAGCAATAACGGCTATCTAGTGCGCTTATCGGATGTCGCCCGGGTGGAAGTAGGCTCTGTGGAAGACCGCTCCGTTTTCCGAGCCAACGGCGTGCCTATGGTGGGGCTGGGGATGATCATGCAGTCCACCGCCAACGTGATTGAGCTTTCTGAGGCAGTGCAAGAAGAGCTTGGGCGGCTACAAGGCACCCTGCCCGAGGGGATGTCGCTCACACTGAACTATGATGCCTCGGTGTTCGTTTCCGGTGCTATTGAACAGGTAGTCATGACTCTCTTTATCGCCATGGGACTCGTAGTGGTGGTCATCTTTCTGTTCCTGGGCAATCTTCGCACTACCCTTGTGCCTGCCGTTACAGTACCTATTGCCGTGATTGGCGCATTTACAGCACTGGCAGCCATGAATTTTTCCATCAACTTGCTGACGCTGCTCGCATTGGTGCTGGCCATCGGGCTGATTGTTGATGATGCCATTGTGGTGCTCGAAAATATCAACCGACGCATGCACGACTATGGCGAGACGCCGCTAGTCGCCGCCTTTCGCGGCACGCGGCAAATCGCCTTTGCGGTGATCGCCACCACCCTAGTGTTAGTCGCCGTCTTTGTGCCACTGAGCATGCTGCAAGGCGATATTGGTCGGCTGTTCTCGGAGTTCGCCCTCACCATGGCAGCAGCAGTGGTCGTCTCTACCCTGCTCGCATTGACCCTAACGCCCATGATGGCGTCTAAAATCCTCAAACCCGGCATGCACGATAGCCGCATTGGGCAAGGCGTGCAGTGGCTGCTGGACGGCACCAAACGCCGCTACCAGCGAGCCTTAGAAGCCGTACTAACGGCCAAATGGCTGGTCGTGGCCCTGTTTGCCCTACTCATTGCCGGAACGGCGTGGCTCGCCACAGCGCTGCCCAATGAATACACTCCGCAAGAAGATCGCGGTAACTTTATCGTGCTGGTCAACGGCCCGGAAGGAGCCACGTTCGACTACATGATGGACTACATGGATGAGATCGAAGCGCGGCTCACCCCCTTTGTAGAGAGCGGCGAGCTTGAGCGCGTGGTGGTTCGTGCCCCGCGTGGCTTCGGTAATATCGAAAACTTCAACAGCGGCTTTATCATCGTCAATATGGCGGACTGGGGCAGCCGTCGCAGCGCCTGGGAGATTATGGCCGATGTGCGCCAGCAGCTCAGCTCGCTCCCTGGCGTCCAAGCCTTCCCGGTGATGCGCCAGGGCTTTGGTCAGCGCACTCAGAAGCCGGTGCAGTTTGTGTTGGGCGGCGGCACTTACGAAGACCTAGCCCGCTGGCGTGACCGGCTGATTAATCATGTGCGGGAAAACAACCCACGTTTGACGGCCATCGAGAGCAACTACGACGAAACCCAGCCGCAGCTGCGGGTCGATATCGATTACGAGCGTGCCGCCTCGCTAGGTGTGACCGTGACCGAGATTGGCCGCACGCTGGAAGTGCTGCTGGGTGGCCGTAACGTTACCCGCTATGTGGACGACGGCGAAGAGTACGATGTGATTGTGGAAGGCGACCGTAGTCGCCAAAACAGCCCGCGCGCGCTGGATAACATTCAGGTGCGCTCAGCACGCACAGGGGAGCTCATTCCGCTGGCAAGCCTGGTCACGCTGTCTGATTTTGCCGGCGCCAGCACGCTGAACCGCTTTGACCGCGTGCGCGCCATTACCATTGAAGCGAACCTCGCCGATGGCTACCCGCTGGGCGAAGCGCTGGCATACCTGCAAGACACCGCCGATACCATTCTGCCGGAAGAAGTACAAACTAACGTGGCGGGACCATCCCGGGATTTCCAGCAGGCGAGCGGTGCGACGATGTTCCTGCTGGTGCTGGGTGCCGTGGTGGTATTCCTGGTACTGGCCGCCCAGTTCGAAAGCCTCATCCACCCGTTTGTGATTATGCTCACGGTGCCGCTAGCCATGAGCGGAGCGCTGCTTGCACTGCTGCTCAGCGGTCAGTCGCTGAATATATATAGCCAGGTGGGCTTGGTACTGCTGATTGGTTTGGCGGCCAAAAACGGCATTCTCATTGTCGAATTCGCTAACCAGTTGCGGGATGAAGGGCAGGCATTTCGCTCAGCGCTGATTGAGGCCTCGGTGACCCGCCTACGCCCCATCTTGATGACCGCCGTGACCACCATGGCCGGTGCTATTCCGCTGATTATCTCCAGCGGGCCAGGGGCGGAGTCGCGCTTGGTGATCGGCACGGTGATTATGGCCGGTGTCGGCGCCGCTACCGTCTTCACACTGTTTGTGGTGCCCGTGGCGTACGACCTGCTGGCCCGCCACTCTGGCTCGCCTGGAGCAGTGAAGCGCCAGCTCGAAGAGGAGATCGCCAACGCGCCTACGGCTCAACATACGCCGCTTGATACGCCAGAGCGATAACGCATCCCCAAAAACACTAAGGGCGCCAACGAGGCGCCCTTAGTGTTTAAACGTCACAACGGCTGTACTTATTCGCAATCGCCGATACGCTCACCTTCAATCACGGTGTTCATAGTCAGCTCACCCATGGGAGACTGAGTCAGAATATCCACAGTGCCTTCAATTTGCTCGCCCATAAAGCGCATTTCGCCGTCGATGGTCGCTTCGCCACCCTCAGCGCGGCATACCATGCTGTAGGAGAGGCCGTCGGCACTCATATCCTGGTTGAGCAGTTCGCAGCCCTCTTCCTCTTCAATAAAACCAAAATCAGCACCCTCTAGCTCTTCCTGGGTAATGCACTGACGCTCGGTTTCCGTTTGATCGGGAATCTGCATATCGCCGCTGACGCTAGTCACGCTGACAAACTCCCACTCGCCGGGCGTAACATTAGGTGTTTCCGCCTGGGCAACCATCGGGAAGGCCGCTAAGGCCGCAACTGCCATGTACCGTTTCATCATCGCTTTTATCTCGCTAGGTGGTTCGGGAAAACTCGTCATTATCCTACCTGATTCGTTGATCAGGTGCCTGCTTGCAAACAGCACTGCTACACTAAGCTGTCAATGACATTGAGTGTAACGCTGAAAAGGGCAACAACCATGCACGACGACGCACTAATTAATCATGATTTCCACTGCCCTTACTGTGATACGCCACTCACCTTTGTGATCGATACCTCTCAGGGTAGCCACGACACCTGGGAAGATTGCCATCAGTGCTGCGCGCCCATCCAGCTACAGGTCATTGTGTCACCAATGACCGGAGAGCTAGACGCCGTCATCACTGGACGTGACGACGACGTGCTGTAGCGTTGGATTAAAAAGCTTAAACCCCCTCCCCTTGCTGTATCACTGACTGGCGCTTGGCCTCGCTGCGGCGCATGAAGTACCACGCCAGAAGTGTCGCCAACGATACGGTCAGAATAATCAGCGTCGCCAGCGCGTTGATCTTCGGCGACACGCCCATCCGCACCGAGGAAAACACCACCATCGGTAGCGTATTGGCCCCCGGCCCAGAGACAAAGCTGGTAATCACCAAGTCATCCAACGACAGCGTAAAGGCCAGCAGCCAGCCTGCAGCGAGGGCGGGTGCAATGACCGGTAGCGTGACGAAGAAGAAGGTTTTGACCGGCGGAGAGCCTAAATCCATCGCCGCCTCTTCAATAGAGCGGTCCACTTCCCGCAACCTAGCCGCCACCACCACCGCCACGTAGGCGCTACAGAACGTAGTGTGGGCAATCCAAATAGTGGCCATGCCACGGTCGGCGGGCCAGCCGATCAGCTGCGCCATTTGCACAAATAGCAGTAGCAGCGAAAGGCCGGTAATCACTTCCGGCATCACCAGCGGCGCGGTCACCATGCTGGAGAGCGCCGTTTTGCCGCGAAAGTGGCCGTAGCGCGTCATGACGAAGGCAGCGACCGTGCCTAGGCACACCGCCATACTGGCGGCAAAGAAAGCAATCTCCAGGCTGGTCCAAACCGCTGAGAGAATCTGCTGGTCACGGAACAGCTCGCCGTACCACTGGGTGGAAAATCCGGCCCATACCGTCACTAAGCGGGATTCGTTGAACGAATAAACCACCAGCACGACCATGGGCAGATAGAGAAACAGCAAACCCAACACCAGCATCACGGTGGTAAAACTTGGGCGTCGACGCGATCTCATCATTCTTCAAGCTCCCGTGACTGGTAACGGTGAAACCACACAATGGGGACAAGCAACAGCAGCAGCATGACCATGGCGAGCGCTGACGCGACCGGCCAGTCGCGGTTAAGGAAGAACTCTTCCCACAGCACCTTACCAATCATCAAGGTATCCGGGCCGCCCAGTAGCTCAGGAATCACAAACTCCCCAACCGCAGGAATAAACACCAGCATTGAGCCTGCGATAATGCCCCCCATCGAGAGCGGCAGCGTCACCTTTAAAAAGGTATTGAGCTTACGCGACCCAAGATCCGAGGCCGCTTCCAGCAGCGAGTTATCCAAACGCGTCAGGTGGGCATACAACGGCAGTACCATAAACGGTAGGTAGGCGTAGACAATGCCCACAATTACCGAAAACTGGGTATTCATCATCCGCAGCGGTGAATCAATCACCCCCAACCCCATCAATAGGTTATTGATTAGGCCACTATTGCTAAGAATACCCATCCAGGCGTATACCCGAATCAGAAACGAGGTCCACGACGGTAGCATGACCAACAGCAGTAGAATCAGCTGCAAGCGCCCTGGGGCACGGGCCATGGCGTAGGCCATCGGATAGCCAATCAGCAAACACACCACTGTCGCCACAAATGCGGTTTTAATCGACCCCCAGTACGCGGCGACATAGAGCGAATCCGACAACAAAAACAGATAGTTGCCTAGGTTCAAAAAGATGTTCAGCGTTTGATCGGCATACTCTACCAGCGGCCCGTAGGGAGGAATGGCAATGGCCGATTCAGAAAGGCTGATCTTAAGCACCAGCGCAAAGGGCAGTAGGAAAAATAGCGTCAGCCACACCAGCGGGAACGCAATCACGGCGCGTCGGCCTAAATGCAACCGCTTGATAAAGCCTGCAATGCGAGATGGCATCATAATGGGCAATCTCCTGTCAGCCACCTGGGCATTAGCGGTTCAGCACGATAGCGCTATGATTTTCCCAATAAACGTACACGCTATCCTCCCAGGTTGGACGGTCGCCGCGCCGCTCGGTGTTGGCCATGCTCACTTTAATCATCTGCCCGGAAGCAGTGCGCACGTAGTAAAGTGAATAGCCGCCCAAGTAGGCGATATCATCCACCTTGCCCGCTTCCCAGTTGTACTCTGACGACGGCTGCTCACGGGTTAGCCAGATTTTCTCAGGGCGCAGCGCCGCCCACACCCGGCGGTCTACTGCCTGGGTGGTAATGCCGTGGTCGATATAGATCGGCCGTGAGAGCGCAGGTGACTCAATGCGGCAGTGGTCAGCGGCGTCCTCAATGATCTCACCCTCAAACAAGTTCACTGTACCGACGAACTCGGCCACCATCCGGCTGGCAGGGCTTTCATAAATATCCACCGGCGAGCCAACCTGCTCAATCCAGCCATCCGCCATGATCGCCACACGGTCGGCCATGGTCATGGCCTCTTCCTGGTCGTGGGTCACCATGATGCAGGTCACACCCACCTGCTCAATGATCTCGACCACTTCCAGCTGCATTTCGGTGCGCAGCTTTTTATCCAGCGCGCCCATGGGCTCATCGAGCAGCAGCAGCTTGGGCCGTTTGGCAAGCGAGCGCGCCAAGGCGACCCGCTGGCGCTGACCGCCAGAAAGCTGGTGGGGTTTACGCTTAGCGAAGCGCTCCATATGCACCAGTTTGAGCATCTGGGCAACCCGCGCTTCAATTTCAGCTTTAGGCAGCTTGTCCTGCTTTAATCCAAAGGCAATATTCTGCGCCACGGTCATGTGCGGAAATAGCGCATAGGACTGGAACATCATATTGATGGGCCGCTTGTGTGGCGGCATCTCAGTGATGTTTTCGCCACTCAGCAAAATGCGCCCTTCGCTGGGCGCCTCAAAACCGGCAAGCATGCGCAGTAGGGTAGATTTACCCGAGCCAGACCCACCTAGCAGGGCAAAAATCTCGCCGCGCTTTACCTGCAAATTCACATCATCGACGGCAAGCGCATCATCAAACCGCTTGCTCAAGCGCTTAACCTCTAAAACGATATCCTCGGCAAATCGAGGTGCTTTCCCCTGAGAGCGCACAGGCGGGGGAATGGCAGACGAAGAGGATGAAGAATCGTTCGACAGGGGCGTAGTGACCATTCGCCACTCCCATCAAAAGGCCCGGTTAACCGGGCGATAAAAGACAAACAGCGAGCCGAGCAGCTACCCGGCTCGCCGTCAGGCGATGATTAGAATTAACGGCCAGACTTAACGCGGTTCCAGGTGCGCGTACGGGCACGCAGGATATCCTGGGGTTTTTCTACCTGGACATACAGGTTCTGCATGACCTCGGTTTCCGGGTAGACGGCCGGATCGTTAATCAGCTCATCTGAGAGGTACTCGTTCGCCGCCAGGTTGGGGTTGGCATAGCGCACGTACTCGCTGATCTCAGCAGCAATTTCAGGGTCGAGGATAAAATTAATAAACGCGTGGGCGTTTTCGGGATTCGGAGCATCTGCCGGAATCGCCATCATATCAAACCACAGCGCAGCGCCCTCTTTCGGGATGCTGTAGCCAATGGTGAAATCACGGCCCGCTTCTTCCGCACGCGCGGCAGCCTGGAAGATATCACCAGAGTAGCCTGCCGCCACGCAGATATCACCGTTGGCAAGGTCAGACACATAGCGCGAAGAGTGGAAGTAGGTAATGTTATCGCGCACTTTGGAGATTAGCTCACCGGCAGCCTCAATGTCCTCAACGCTTTCATTGAGCGGATCAAGGCCAAGATAGACCATCGCGGGCGACAGCATTTCATCGCCAGAATCGAGCATCGCAAGGCCACAGCCTGCTTCACTCAGCTGAGTGGTAATTTCCGGGTCAAACAGTAGCGCCCAGCTATTTAACGGTGCGTCGTCACCCAAAATTTCGGTGACGCGCTCAACGTTATAGCCAATGCCGTTGGTGCCCCACATATAAGGAACCGAGTATTCGCTACCCTGATCGATGGTTTCCAGATTAGCCATCAGCTCTGGGTTAAGGTTATCCAAATTGGGCAGCAGCTCATGGTTAAGCGGCTGAAAAACGCCTGCTTTCAACTGGCGGGTGAAGTAGTAGGTCGAAGGCACGACCACATCGTAGCCGGAACGGCCGGAGAGCAGGGCCGCATCAAGAATTTCGTTACTATCGTAAACGTCGTAGGTCACTTCTATACCGGTGCGCTCGGTAAACTTCTCCAGCGTTTCCGGAGCAATATAGTCTGACCAGTTATATACCCGCACTTCATCAGCGTGGGCAGCAGCGGCCGCTACGGCAAAAGAGATGGCCGTAACGGCCCCTGAAAGTTTTTTAATGTTCCCCACTTACCTGCTCCTTATCTCGAAAGTCTACATCACCCAAAAGCCATGTACTGCAACCGGCTGTCGCTGGCTGGCTGGTTAGCCACCGATGCAACTAGCGCCAGCTGAAAACAGCTTAGGCGATTATCGCAACCGTGCGAATTTTGCGGTGCAGTGCCATCTACCGCAAGAGCCACCGAAAAATTCTTGTATTCAGCTCCCTATGCCCCCACTTTCCACCTGCGCGAAAGGTAGCAAAAAGTTTCATAGCCAACACCTATTGGAAAGATTCAGTTTTCCAATTTTAGCTATTGGTCGCAGTCCGCTACCATGAGCAGCAACTTTTTCTACTGCCACTCACCTATTATGGAGACGTTCTGAATGTCTTTGATTAACACTGAAGTAAAACCGTTTAAAGCCACAGCTTACCTGAACGGCGAATTTATCGATGTCACTGAAGCGGACCTGAAAGGTCAGTGGTCCATTTTCTTCTTCTACCCGGCCGACTTCACCTTCGTTTGCCCGACTGAGCTGGGCGACCTGGCTGACAACTACGAAGCCTTCAAGAAGCTGGGCGTTGAAATTTACAGCGTATCTACCGACACCCACTTTACTCACAAAGCATGGCACGACAGCTCTGAAACCATCGGCAAGCTGCAGTACCCGATGATTGCTGACCCGACCCTGCAAATTTCTCGCAACTTCGAAGTGCTGATCGAAGAAGCCGGTCTGGCCGAGCGCGGTACTTTCGTCGTTGACCCGGATGGTAAAATCCAGATTGTCGAAATCAACGCTGGCAATATCGGCCGTAACGCTGAAGAGCTGCTGCGTAAAGTGAAAGCTGCTCAGTACGTTCGTGCAAACCCGAACGAAGTATGCCCGGCTAAATGGAAAGAAGGCGAAGAGACACTTGCTCCGTCTCTGGACCTCGTAGGCAAAATCTAAATTGCCTACCGCTGCCGCTTAGGGTTCGAATCACATTAAGTTGAATCCCTACAGGCAGCGCAACACCCGGGCACTTGGCCCGGGTGTTTCGTTTAAGCACCCGTGTAACCGCACCCCCTGTTTTCCCTAGCGCTTTTACCGACTGCCCTACTGATCCGGCAGCGGGCGTTTTAGGTTGAGAACAACTTACTGCTGACTGCGAGGAAGCCACTGTCATGCTGGACGCCAATTTAAAAAATCAGTTGAAAGCTTACCTGGAAAAAGTGACTCAACCGTTCGAGATCGTTGCGTCCCTCGATGACGGTGCCAAGTCACGCGAATTACTGGGCCTGTTGGAAGATATCAGCAGCCTCACCGATAAAATTACCCTGCATACCGACGGGCAAGATAGCCGTACCCCGTCGTTTGCGATTAACCGCCCCGGCGAAGAGACCGGTGTGGTGTTTGCAGGCATCCCCATGGGCCACGAGTTCACCTCGCTGGTACTGGCACTGCTGCAAGTCGGTGGTCACCCACCAAAGACCTCTCAAGAGCTGTTAGATCAAATCAAGGATCTCGACGGCGAGATGCTGTTTGAGACCTACTACTCGCTCTCCTGCCAGAACTGCCCGGATGTAGTTCAGGCGCTGAACCTGATGGCGATCTTCAACCCGAACGTGCGTCATGTCGCTATCGACGGTGCGCTGTTCCAGGATGAAGTCGAATCGCGCGAAATCATGTCCGTGCCCAGCATCTACTTAAACGGCAAGCCGTTTGACCAGGGCCGCATGACCCTTGAGCAGATTCTGGCCAAAGTGGACACTGGCGCTGCCGAGCGTGAAGCCAAGAAGCTGAGTGAAAAAGCTGCCTTCGATACGCTGGTGATTGGCGGCGGCCCAGCAGGTGCAGCGGCAGCCATCTACTCCGCACGTAAAGGCATTAACACCGGTGTTGCCGCCGAGCGCTTTGGTGGCCAGGTATCCGACACCATGGGTATTGAGAACTTTATCTCTGTTACCCACACCGAAGGCCCCAAGCTGGTCAGCGCACTTGAAGAGCACGTTAAAGAGTACGAAGTCGACGTGATGAATCTGCAACGTGCTACGTCGTTCAAAGCAGCAGAAGCCGAAGGCGGCCTGCATGAGGTCACGTTTGAGTCTGGCGCGAAGCTGAAGAGCAAAACTCTGGTACTGGCCACCGGTGCCCGCTGGCGTGAAATGAACGTGCCCGGCGAGCAAGAGTACCGCAACAAAGGTGTTGCCTACTGCCCCCACTGCGACGGCCCGCTGTTCAAAGGCAAGCGTGTCGCGGTGATTGGTGGCGGTAACTCCGGCGTTGAAGCCGCTATCGACTTGGCTGGCATCGTCGGCCACGTAACGCTGGTTGAGTTTATGGGTGAAATGCGCGCCGACGCGGTACTGCAGAAGAAGCTGAAGAGCCTGCCTAACGTCGACATCGTGCTAAATGCCCAAACCACCGAAGTGACAGGCGACGGCAGCCGCGTTAACGGCCTGACTTACAAAGACCGCAACACCGATGAAGTGAAGAGCATCGCGTTGGAAGGCATCTTTGTACAGATTGGCCTGGTGCCTAACACCGAGTGGCTGAAAGGCTCGCCAATTGAAATGTCACCCCGTGGCGAGATCATCGTCGATGCCCACGGTATGACCTCGGTGCCCGGTGTGTTCGCCGCTGGCGATGTTACCACAGTGCCCTACAAGCAGATCATTATTGCGATGGGTGAAGGTGCCAAAGCGTCACTGGGTGCCTTCGATTATCTGATTCGTAACTAATCTGCTAGATGACTGGCTGATAGGGCGGCAGCGCCGCCCTACTGAGTTCGTTCCCTTTGACGTGAAGACCGTGACGTCGCGCCCGCCTCCCTGCGGGCTTTTTTTTATGCGCGGGCGCTACACACCGGGCAAGCCGGATCTCTAGGCACTTGAAAATGGCGCCACTGGCCGCTTAAGCCATCAAACGTAGATAACCCCTGATGCGCACTCCCTGCACCGCTTAGCAGCTTAAATGCCTCTACCGCCTGGAAGCAGCCAATTAGCCCCACTAGCGGGGCCATGACACCGCTCTCTGCACAGCTCAGTGCCTCATCCTCACTATCCCCTGGCGGGTATAAACAGGCGTAGCAGGGGCACGCGTCATCACGCGGGTCAAACACTGCCAACTGGCCCGAAAAACGAATCGCCGCGCCGGAAATCAGCGGCACACCTGCCTGCTGAGAAGCCGCATTGATGGCATAGCGGCTGGAAAAACGGTCGGTGCAGTCCAGCACTACATCAGCCGAGGCCACCAGGGCGGTGAGCGCTTCGCCTTCTACATGCTGCTCAAGGGCCACAACGTGGCACTCTGGGTTAAGCGCCTGCATGCTCTCCTTCGCGGAGCGCGCTTTGTTCACCCCCAGGCTGGCCTGCTGATGGGCAATTTGGCGCTGCAGGTTGGAAAGCTCCACATGGTCGGCATCAGCGATAGTGATGGTGCCTACACCCGCCGCCGCCAAATAGAGCGCTACCGGCGAGCCAAGCCCGCCGGCACCGATAATCAGCGCATGGGCAGCGTGCAAGCGTTCCTGCCCTTCAATGTCCACCTCAGGCAGCATGATTTGGCGGCTATAGCGCAGCAGCGCCTGATCGTCCATCATCGCGTTACTTATCCTCAAATTCCTCAAAGTCGGGGATGTGCAGGCTGAAGCTCTCCTTCACCTCCTCCATCACTACGTAGCTTTTCGACTCTTTCACCCCTGGCAGGGTTAAGACCACATCCCCCAATAGTTGGCGATAAGCGGCCATTTCCGGGATGCGGCATTTCAGGATGTAGTCGAACTGCCCGGACACCAGGTGGCACTCCTGAATCTGCGGCAGCTTCTCCACCGCGCGCCGAAATTCATCGAATACCGCAGGCGACTGGGTCTCCAGGCTGATCTCGACGAACACCAGCAGGTTCGCCTTCAGGGCGCGAGGGTCCAGAATGGCCTGGTAGCCACGAATGATACCGGCACGCTCCAGGCGCTTGACCCGCTCCAGACAAGGGGTTGTGGATAACCCAACTTCTGCGGCGAGATCCACGTAGGAAATACGCGCATTTTCCTGCAAACAGCGAAGGATCTTGAGGTCGATACGGTCCAGCGTTCTATTTTTTGGTTTCATGGCAGGATCCAATACTGATGAATCAGGCAGTTATTCGAGGTGCCCCAGGGTAACCCGTTCATGGCCGCCCATGTCTTGCACGCTTTCAACGCTTTGATAGCCCGCCAGCTTTAGCGCTTGGCGCACACTGGGAGCCTGCTGATAGCCGTGCTCCAGCGCCAGCCAGCCGCCGGGCGAGAGAAATGCCTGCGCGGTGGTAATCAAGTGCAGCAGATCCGCCATACCGTCGGCCTCGGCCACCAGCGCCGAGCGTGGCTCAAAGCGCACATCGCCTTGGCCCAAATGCGGGTCATCGGCGGCAATATAGGGCGGATTACTGACAATGATCTCAAATGTTGAACCAGGTGAAGACGCACTAGGAGAAGAAAGCGTGAAAGCGCTGAACCAATCGCTGACCAGAAACGTGGCGTTAGTGATATTAAGTGTACGGGCATTGTCAGCCGCCAGCGCCACCGCCTCTGGGCGAACATCCACCCCGACCACCTGCCAATCCGGCTTTTCACTGGCAAAGGCCAGCGCGATAGCCCCGGTGCCCGTACCCAGGTCAAGCAGCCTGCCGGTTGGCGTGCCTGCACGCGCTAGCGCGGTCTCTACTAGAGTTTCGGTATCGGGACGGGGAATCAGCGTGGTAGACGAGGTAGCCAACGGCAGCCCCCAAAACTCACGCTCTCCGGTTAAATAGGCCACCGGCTGGCCCTGGGCGCGGGCGGCAATTAGCGCGTCAAAGCGGGCATGCTCCCAAGTCGGGCATTCGCTATCGCCCCAGGTATAGAGCCATGTGCGGCTGCGGCCAGTAGCGAACTCCATCAGCACCTCGGCATCTATTCGAGGCGATGGCGAACCTGCCAGCTGCAGCCGCTGGGCGGCGCTCTTCAGAAGGGCGTCGAATGTCATTAAGCGTCCTGCAGCGCCGAGAGCTGTTCCGCTTGGTACTCGTGAATCAGCGGCTCGATCACGTCGTCCAACTGCTCGCCGCTCACCACTTCGGTCAGCTTATATAGCGTGAGGTTAATGCGGTGATCGGTAATGCGCCCCTGAGGGAAGTTGTAAGTGCGGATACGCTCACTGCGGTCACCAGAGCCTACCAACGAGCGGCGGGCATCGGCCTGCTCCTGGCGCTGGGAATCCACCGCGTTACGCTTGAGCTTGGCGGCCAGCAGCGACATCGCTTTGGCGCGGTTCTTATGCTGGCTACGCTCTTCCTGACACTCCACCACCACGCCGGTAGGCAGGTGGGTAATACGGATCGCGGAATCTGTGGTGTTAACGTGCTGACCACCGGCACCGCTTGAACGGTAGGTATCAACCCGCAAATCCGCAGGGTTAATATCAATATCCCCCACCTCATCCACTTCAGGCATCACCGCAACGGTACAAGCGGAGGTGTGGATTCGGCCCTGGGATTCGGTCGCCGGTACGCGCTGCACCCGATGAGCGCCAGACTCGAACTTGAGGCGGGCATAGACGCCGTCGCCCTTCACGCGGGAAATGACTTCTTTATAACCGCCCTGCTCGCCGTGGCTAGCGCTAACAATTTCTACGCGCCAGCCGCGCTTTTCCGCATAGCGGGAGTACATGCGGAAGAGATCACCCGCAAAGATGGCCGCTTCATCACCACCCGTGCCCGCGCGCACTTCCAAAAAGACACCGCGACCGTCGTCCGGGTCTTTCGGAATCAGCAGGCGCTTGAGCTCAACGTCGAGCGCTTCCAACTGCTCGCGGCCGTCGAGAATTTCCATCTCCGCCAGCTCGCGCATCTCCGGGTCACTGTCGCGGCTTAGCTGCTCGGCTTCGGCAATGCTGTTTTCCACCTCAAGGTAGCGCTTCCAAGCGGCGACCAGCTCTTCCAGCTCCGAGTACTCGCGAGAGTAGTCGCGGAAGCGCTGCTGGTCGTTGATCACCTCAGGATCTGACAGCAGCATGGCCAGCTCTTCAAACCGGTCGGAGAAGCTGTCTAAACGTTGGCGCAAAGTCTCTTTCATGCGGGCGTATCATCCTTCTGGCGTTTTGCCGGGGGCGCAGGCTGCTCAAAGGCGGGCTTCGGTGGCAGCAACAGGCGCGGTGCGGCGCTAAGCAAATCGTGGTTTTCCTGAGAGGCCGCTTCGCGAATGGTGAGCGTTGGCTGATGCATTAGGCGGCTGGCCAGCTGATGCGCTAGGCGCTCAACCACTTTGGCCGGGTCTTCGCCTTTTGCCAAACGCTCAAGCGCCTGATCCCGCGCCTGATCGCGCAGCGCCTCACCGTGGCGGCGATAGTCGCGAATTACCTCACCGCCATTACGAATACGCCGCTCATGCTGCCAGCTACCCACGCCGTGCTCAATGAGCGACTCGGCCTGGTCGGCTGCCACTTGGCGATGGCGACGATTCTCTTCGATCACCTCTTCCAGGTCATCGACGGTATACAGGAACACATCCGCCAGCTCACCCACTTCTGGCTCGATATCCCGGGGTACGGCGATATCGACCATAAACACGGGACGATGGCGACGCTTCTTCAGCGCCCGCTCGACCATCCCTTTGCCCAATATAGGCAGCGGAGATGCGGTAGAGGAGATAACAATATCGGCATGCTCTAAGGCATCAGGAATCTCCGGCAGCGTAATCGCCGTACCGCCCAGCGACGATGAAACCTGCTCGGCCCGCTCCCGGGTACGATTCGCCACGGTGAGCTGACGGACACCAGCTTCATGAAGATGGCGCGCCACTAGCTCGATGGTCTCACCTGCGCCAATCAGTAACGCGTTGGCGCGGCTGAAATCATCGAAAATGCGGCTGGCCATGCTGACGGCAGCATAGGCAACGGACACCGGATTTTTACCGATGCCGGTTTCGGTGCGTACCTGCTTAGCCACGGCGAAGGTGTGCTGAAAAAGACGCTCCAGCTCGCCACCCAGGCCCTTGGCCTGACGCGCTTGCTGATAAGCATCTTTTAACTGGCCCAGTATTTGCGGCTCACCCAACACCATGGAGTCCAACCCCACGGCCACGCGCATCAAATGACGAGCAGCGTCGTTGTCGTGGTAGTGGTAGGCGCAGCGGGCGAGCTCTTCAACGCGTAAATTATGAAAACGACCCAGCCAGTCCAGCACAATCTGCTCACCGGCGGCATCCGTCACACAGTAGAGTTCCGTGCGATTACACGTCGAAAGCACCGCCGCTTCGCTAATGTGTGGCAGGCTACGCAGTTCAGCCAACGCGCTTTCCAGCTGCGCCGGCGTAAAGGCCACCTGCTCACGCACAGCCACGGTGGCAGTACGATGATTGATTCCCAGGGCAAGAAGCGTCATGGGTTATGCGTCTTCGCTAGTGGATCGGTCGTCACTTCACTGTCGGTCATGGTTTCTTGGCTTGTTAATACAAGTCTAAGAGAGCAGCTCATCAAGTGAATTGCGCTGACTCGGCTCTTTTTCAAGGTGGGACATTCTATCACAGCCGAGCATCTTCTGGCGCACACCACTTTGCCGCAGGCAACCAAGCCGCTATGCTGAACACTCGGCCACTTGATCGAGATACGCATGCCCCATCGCGCAACACTACTGGGTATTCCCTGTTCGTTTTCGGGTTTTCCACTTTTGCCCTTGGCCGCCACGCTGATACTGAGCGGCTGCCAGCTGTCACCCTCTCTTTTTGACGGTGAAACCAACGCTCATGTTGAAGACCCAATGGTGACGGCACCGCCTATTACCAGCGGGCTGGATGCCGCTGGGTTACGTACCCTGCTAACCGCAGAGCTGGCCGGACAACGCGGCGATTACCGCTATGCGGGCCAGGGATATCTTGAGGCCGCCCAGCGCTACACGTCACCAGGGCTGGCCGAACGGGCCACGTTCGCCGCACGCTTTGGTAATGATGCCGCACTAATGGAAGCCGCCGCGCTGCGCTGGCGTGAATTAGACCCTCGGGCAGAAACACCCAACCGCCTGCTTGCCTCACTATCACTCCAACGGGGCGACTGGCTGGATAGCCTAGAGCAGCGGCTAGCCATTGCTGAATCAGGCGGCAATGGTGAAATTGCCCCCTTCGCTGAAATCGCCGTCGCCGAAGAGGCACCGCTTAACCTGTTAGCACAGCAGCTACGCAGCTATCTTTCACAGCCGGAGGTTTCCCAGCGCGAGTTTCACAGCGATGTGCTGCTGGGTACCGCCCTGATCGAAGCTGCCCTGGGAGAAACGCAAACCGCCCAGCGCTATTTAGATGAAGTAGAACAGCAAGAGCCAGAGTCAGCCGCCCTGTGGCTAGCTAAAGCACGCCTTGCTCTGGAAACTGGCGACCACCGCGGCGCACAGCAGGCAGCCCAGCAAGGCCTTAGCCTAGCGCCTGACGACGTGCGCTTTATCTTAATGCTGGCCCAAGCAGAAATACGCCTCAACAACATTACCGCCGCCGAAGTGCAAACCAATGCTCTATTAGAGAGCCACGGTGGCAACCAGGATTTACGCATTGCCTTGGCGCAGCTCTATTTAGAAGAAGGGCACAGCGAGCCTGCCTACCGGCTGCTGCAGCCGCTCATTAGTCAAGAGAACATACCCAACATTGCCTACTTCTTATTAGGTGCTATTGCCCAATCCCAAGGAGAGGTCGACAACGCCCTCCTCTACTACCGCCAAGTGTATGAAGGTGATGAATTTTTAGCCGCCAGGTCGGCGGCGGCTCGCATGCTCATTGAGGATGATCGTTTACTCGACGCCCGCGCTTTTCTACGCATTGAGCGCATGCGCCACGACGCCTATTTCGGTGACCTAGTAAGGTTAGAAGTGCAACTGCTGGACGAGTTGTCGCTTCAAGAAGATGCCACCGCCCTGCTGGATCGGGAAATTACCCGCACCCCAGATGACACTAGCCTGCTGTACCTTCGCGCCATGCGCGCCTGGGAGATGGGCGACTTAACAGGCATGGAGCGGGACTTACGGCAAATCTTACGCACCGAGCCCAACAATGCTGACGCGCTAAATGCCCTAGGTTACACGCTCGCTGACCTTAACTTACCCGGAAGACTAGAAGAAGCTCGTGAGCTTATTGAGCGTGCCTACGAAGCGGACCCAGATAACCCGGCGGTATTAGACAGCATGGGCTGGGTGTATTTCCGCCTCGGCAAACCCGACGATGCGCTGGCATGGCTAGAAAGCGCCTACGCGCAGATGCCCGACCAAGAAATTGCCGCGCACTTAGCCGAGGTGCTTCATTCACTAGGACGCAGTGACGAAGCGCGCCTGCTGATTGCACGCATTCTGCAACGAACCACTTACCATCCTCACATTGATGATTTACTTGAGCGTTACCCTGAACTTACGCCACCCAGCGCGCCCTAAGGCTTACTTCTTTACCGTTGCTAGTTTTTACCCTTAATAGACAGCACTGACATGGAGCCAGTTATGTTGACTTCTTTTTTGAACAGCGCGCCAGTGAGCACCCCTTCCGCATCACTCTATCGTTCTTCCCGCCTATGGGTGGCCGCCCTGGCGGTGGCTGCCCTTACCGGGTGTGCCAGCCAAGCGCCGACGGATGAAGGCGGCCGCCAAGCCGGCCAGTGGGAGCGCCAACAGGCAGATGTGGAAGCGTTCGAGAGCTGGACCCTGGTCGGCAAAGCGGGCCTACGCACTCCAGAAGAGAACACCAGCGCCAACCTGGACTGGAACCAAACCCCCTACTACTTCCGCATGCTGATTAGCGGCCCCTTTGGCGGTGGTCGCAGCGTACTGGAAGGCCGCGAGGGTCGCTTCTCACTGACCACCAGTGAAGGCCGTTTTGAAGCAGAAACCCCGGAAGCCTTAATGGAAGAGCAGCTTGGCTGGTCGTTGCCAGTGCGCGCCATGCCTGACTGGGTGCGCGGCCTGCCCGGCGACCACGCCAGCTACCAGCTCGAAACTGACGAACTCGGCTTCCCGAGCCACCTTCAACAAGACGGCTGGGAAATTGACTACCGTGACTGGGAGCAGGCTGAAGGTATGTGGCTACCGCGCCGCTTGGTCATGAACTACGGCGATGTACGCATTACCCTGGTAGTTAATCAGTGGCAGGCCTCCGAATAGAGCGCTCGGGCTGGCAAGCGCCGGCCCTCTTTCATACGTTTAGCCAATAGAGAACCGGCATGCCCGCAACACCCCGCCCACTCACTCTACCCGCCCCAGCCAAGTTAAACCGCATGCTGCATATTGTGGGCCGCCGTCAAGACGGCTACCACGAACTGCAGACGCTGTTTCAGATTATCGACCTCTGCGATTATCTAAGCTTCAACCTGCGCCAAGACGGCGTTATCGAACTGACCACATCGATGGATGGCGTAGCGCACGATGACAACCTTATTGTGCGTGCAGCAAAGCGGTTGCAGCAGGCCAGCGGCACCCACCTTGGTGCTTCTATATCAATTGAGAAGCACCTGCCCATGGGCGGTGGCCTGGGTGGCGGCAGCTCCAACGCGGCAACCGTACTTAAAGGACTCAATCAGCTCTGGCAGCTTGGGCTCAGCGATGCCACCCTAGCAGAGCTGGGCTTAGCGCTAGGTGCCGATGTACCCGTCTTCGTTTTAGGCAAAAGCGCCTGGGCCGAAGGCGTGGGCGAGAAATTAACACCCGCGACCCTCGACACCCCGTGGTTTGTGGTCATCCACCCAGGCATTAGCGTCTCAACCCCCGCAATCTTCCAAGACCCGGAATTGACACGCGACAGCCTCCCCATTACTATGGCGCGCGCACTGCAGGGGGGAGTGGCCGAGTGGCGTAATGACTGCGAAGCTACCGTCAAAAAACGCTACCCGCGTATCGCGGAAGCACTTGACTGGCTCGCGCAGCACGCACCTAGTCGGCTGACGGGCACTGGCGCCTGTTTGTTTGCAGCTTTTGAGTCACAAGAGGCTGCGCAAACGGTGGCTGAACTGGCTAATCAGCGCTGGCAAGCATGGGTCGCGCGCGGACTTAACACCTCTCCCCTACAAGATGCTCTGGGCTGCTGAAAGCGCCCGGTCATCGCATTAGGTTATTGCTGGGGTATCGCCAAGTGGTAAGGCACCGGTTTTTGGTATCGGCATTCCCAGGTTCGAATCCTGGTACCCCAGCCAATTCTAATGTTGATCTGCGTTTTCTCCCCTGATCCCCAACACTGCAAAGGTGGCTGCGCGTGTCAAAATTGATGGTTTTCACCGGGAACGCCAATCCCGAACTCGCTCAAAAGATTGCCGAGAGCTTAGACAGCCGTATGGGTAACGCCACGGTGGGTCAATTTAGCGACGGCGAAATCGCGGTCGAGATCAATGAGAACGTGCGTGGTAAGGATGTCTTCATCCTGCAATCCACCTGTGCCCCGACGAACGACAACCTGATGGAACTGATCCTGATGGTCGACGCTCTGCGTCGCGCCTCGGCTGCCCGTATTACGGCAGTGGTTCCCTACTTTGGTTATGCCCGCCAGGACCGTCGTGTACGCTCCGCCCGCGTTCCCATCTCAGCAAAAGTTGTGGCGGATATGATGGTGAAAGCAGGCGTTGATCGCGTAATGACCATGGACCTGCACGCCGACCAAATTCAAGGTTTCTTCGACGTACCGGTTGATAACGTGTACGGCTCACCGATCCTGCTGGACGACATCGAGCGTCAAAACTACGACGATCTCGTGGTTGTTTCCCCCGATGTTGGCGGCGTTGTGCGTGCCCGTGCCATCGCCAAACAGCTGAATGCTGATTTGGCTATCATTGACAAGCGTCGCCCCCAGGCCAACCAAGCCCAGGTGATGCACATTATCGGTGAAATCGAAGGCCGCACTTGTGTGGTCGTCGATGACATGATTGATACCGCTGGCACACTGTGTAAAGCCGGTGAAGCGCTGAAAGACCACGGCGCTGCGCGCGTCGTCGCGTATGCTACGCATCCGATTTTGTCCGGCCCTGCGGTCGACAACATCACCAACTCTGTACTGGACGAGGTTGTCGTGACCGACACCATTCCGCTCGCCGACCATGCGCGTCGTAGCGGAAAGATTCGCCAGTTGAGCGTTGCTGGCTTGATTGCGGAAGCGATTCGCCGCGTCAGCAACGAAGAATCCGTCAGCGCGATGTTCCACTAACGCCTGACGTTATAAGCCCCCAACTGGGGCCCTGGAAACGTCGTCGTCTGGTCGCGGACGGCGGCGTTTCCTTACTTAAACCAAGAGGCAAATTCCATGTCTGATTTTATCCTGCAAGCCAGCGTTCGTAACGACCTGGGGAAAGGTGCGAGCCGCCGCCTGCGTCGTGCGAACCAACAAGTACCGGCCGTTGTATACGGCGGTGAGAAAGGTGCTCAGTCTATCTCTGTAGAAAAAACTGCGTTCTACAAAGCGATTGAAGACGAGGCCTTCTTCTCCTCTGTCATCAAACTGGTGATCGACGGTAAAGAAGAGCAAGTGGTTGTTCGTGACCTGCAGCGTCACCCGTTCAAGCCACTGCTGACCCACGCTGACTTCCTGCGTGTTGATGCTACTCACGAAATCACCATGAACGTGCCGCTGCACGTGGTGAACGAAGAGAAGTGTGTAGGTATCAAAGACCAAGGCGGCGAACTGCACGTCCTGGCTAACGAAGTCGCCATCAGCTGCTTGCCGAAAGACCTTCCGGACTTCCTGGAAGTGGACATCAGCAACGTTGAGCTGGGTACTACCCTGCACCTGTCTGACCTGACCCTGCCGGCTGGCGTCACTTCTGTTGACCTGTCCCACGGTGAAGAGCACGACAACGCCATTCTGAGCATCACCAAAGTGAAAGTACGTGGCGGTGACGAAGAAGAAGGCGAAGGCGACGCAGAAGCCAGCGCCGAGTAAGCCTTGCTAAAGGTGCTGCCAGCGTATGCTGACCAGTGCCGCCTGGGCCATGCCCGCATGGCCCAAGGATGTTAAAATCAAGCGCTTCGGCGCTTGATTTTTTTTTGCAGCGTGGCGCTACCCTGCTTATCTGCAAAGCAGCTGCCAGTGAGTCAACTGATATATCTTCCAGAACCGTTGGAGGTGGGAAAATGAGCCAGGTAACGGCCATTATAGGACTGGGCAACCCAGGCGCAGAATACGACGCCACCCGCCATAATGCGGGCTTTTGGCTAGTGGACGCCATTGCACGCAGCGCCCACACCGAACTGCGTCCTGAGAAAAAGTTTTTAGGGTTATACGCCAAAGCCCGCGTGGGTGACCATGAGCTGCACCTGCTCAACCCCACCACCTTTATGAACCGCAGCGGTGCGGCTGTGGCAGCGCTAACCCAGTTTTTTAAGCTTACCCCAGACAACCTACTGGTCGCTCACGATGAGCTTGACCTCCCCCCTGGGCAGTCACGCTATAAAACCGGCGGCGGGCACGGCGGCCACAACGGGCTGCGGGATATTATCAGCGCCCTTGGCAACCAAAACCAGTTTCATCGGCTGCGGATTGGCATCGGCCATCCCGGCGAGGCGCGCCAAGTAGTGAACTATGTACTAGGCCGCCCTGGCAAAGCCGAACAAGAAGCCATTGAGCGCTCGTTGGATGAGTGCCTAGCCACGCTTCCGCTTGTGCTTTCCGGCGACTGGGCTAAAGCCATGAACCGCCTACATAGCGTAAAATAGCAGCACGTTTTCAGCACATATTCTCTACGCGTTACGCACGCGCTTTTTTTCACACTTGGCAGGCGCTTTATTGGTAGCGCCGCCCTAGCGGCCAGGAAGTTACTTATGGGCTTTAACTGCGGTATTGTCGGCCTACCCAACGTAGGCAAATCCACGCTGTTCAATGCGTTGACGAAGTCAGGGATTGATGCAGAGAACTTCCCGTTCTGCACCATCGAACCCAACGTTGGCATCGTCCCGATGCCAGACCCACGCCTGGATGCGCTAGCGGCCATCGTAAAGCCTGAGAAAGTGCTGCCCACCACCATGGAGTTTGTGGATATCGCAGGCCTCGTGGCGGGTGCCTCCAAAGGTGAAGGCCTGGGCAATAAGTTCCTGGCCAACATTCGTGAAACCCAAGCCATTGCCCACGTGGTGCGCTGCTTCGATAACGACAACGTGATCCACGTCGCCAACCAAGTAGATCCCCGCGCCGACATCGAGACCATCAATCTTGAGCTCGCCTTGGCCGACCTAGACACCGTCGAGAAAGCCAGCCAGCGCCTACTGCGCTCGGTAAAAGGAGGTGATAAAGACGCCATTGCCACCAAAGCCGTGCTGGACAAAATCCTGCCGCATCTTGCCGAAGGCCAGCCGCTGCGCAGCTTTGGCCTGGATGACGACGAAAAACGTCAGGTAAAAAGCTTTGGCTTTTTGACCCTCAAGCCCACTATGTACATTGCTAACGTCAATGAAGATGGCTTTGAGAACAACCCCTACCTGGATATCGTCAAAGAGATCGCCGCCGAAGAAGGTGCAGTCGTCGTACCGGTGTGCAACCAGTTAGAAGCCGAAATTGCCGAACTCGAAGATGAAGAGCGCAGCATGTTCCTCTCCGAAATGGGCATGGAAGAGCCGGGCTTAGACCGCGTAATTCGCGCGGGCTACGCCCTGCTTGGCCTGCAAACCTACTTCACCGCTGGCGTGAAAGAAGTACGCGCCTGGACAGTAAGACAAGGCGCCAGCGCTCCAGAAGCAGCCGGTGTGATTCACACCGATTTCCAAAAAGGCTTTATCCGCGCTGAAGTCATCGCCTATGACGACTACATCACGCTGGGCGGCGAGCAAGGTGCCAAAGATAACGGCAAATGGCGCTTGGAAGGTAAAGACTACATCGTCAAAGATGGTGACGTGATCCACTTCCGCTTCAATGTATAAGCGAGAAAAGAAACAAATGCTTGACGGGCGGCATACCTCTGGGTAATATTCGCACCCGTTGAACGGCTACGTAGCTCAGCTGGTTAGAGCACATCACTCATAATGATGGGGTCCCCTGTTCAAATCAGGGCGTAGCCACCAACACCGAATACCGCTAGCAATAGCAAAAGCCCGCTGACTCAGTCAGCGGGCTTTTTCGTTTCTAGACTTTTCTTGGTTAGCTCAGGAGAGCGTCGGGCGGTTCAGGAACACCGTCAGCGCCCGCGTCAGGTAATCCACATCTCGCGTACCGGACGTTTCACGAATCGAGTGCATCGCCCACTGGGGCAACCCGACGTCGATGGTCGGCACGCCCACTTCCGTGGCGGTAATCGGCCCTATGGTGCTGCCACAGCCCATATCCGCCCGTGTGACGAACGACTGTACGGGCACATCTGCTTCGCGACACACGTCCCGGAACAGCGCGCCGGTGACGCTATTGGTGGCGTAGCGCTGGCTGGCGTTCACCTTGATCACCGGGCCGCCGTTAATGGCCGGGCCATGGCGCTCATCGTGCTTATCACGGAAGTTCGGGTGCAGCGCGTGGGCGTTATCACAGGAGATCATCAGCGACGATTGAATCAGCTGGATCAACGACTCCTCGCTGCCACCGCCCACCTGGGCATTCAAGCGTTTCAGCACGTCGCTCAAGAACGGCCCCTGGGCACCGCACGCGCTGGCACTGCCCACCTCCTCATGGTCATTCGCCACCAGCAGTGCGCCCTGGCTACCATCGCTTTCCAGCAGCGCTTCCAGGCCCACGAAGCACGACAGCAGGTTATCCAGCCGCGCACTGGCCAGCAGCTCCTTGCGCAGCCCGACCAGTGATGGCGGCTGAACGTCGTAAAAACCCAACTCGAAATCCACCACCTCGACCGCGCGTAGGCCATGCTGCTCTTCCAACCACTGCCCCAGCAGTTCGTGCAGCTTGGCGGTATCGCTCTGCATCAGCACCGGCACCATCTGTGTTTGCGGATTGATCGAGCGCCCCGCATTTACATCGCGGTCCATATGGATCGCCAAGCTCGGAATCATCGCAATCGGACGCGCCACGTTGAGCAGCACGCTCTCCAAGCGACCATCGGCATGGCGCACGTGAACGCGGCCCGCCAAGCCCAAATCGCGGTCAAACCAGGGGGCCAACAGCACGCCGCCGTAAACCTGCACGCCCAACTGCAGCCAACCTGCTGAATATTGGGTGGCGTTGGGCTTCAAGCGTAGCCCTGGGCTATCGGTATGAGCACCCAGCATGCGCAGGCTGGTTAACTTACCAGCGGGCAGCTGAAAAGCGATCACCGACGAATCGTTACGCGTCACGTAGTAGCGCTTTCCCGGCACCAACTGCCAGTTCGCGGTCTCTTCCAGGCGCGTAAAGCCCGCCTGCTCCAAACGCTCAGCCATGCTCTGGGTGGCATGCCACGGCGTGGGCGACTGCTGCAAAAAATCGCACAGCCGCGTTAAACGTTCCGCGTTGAAAGCCTCGGACATGGAATTCCTCATAACAGTAATGATTGGGTCTCACAGGGGAAATGACCTGCTACAATGCTCCCCTCGGCCTACGCAACTCATAGGCTGACTGCGGGTCTAGCAGTCTGTCGGACTTGAGGTTAATGGATGAGCTGAGGCGTGGGTTCTTCACCCCCCCCTGTGTTGGTGTTGGTGTTGGTGCTGTTGTGTGGCTCTTAACCTGCCCCTCAGCTTCTGCAAGGCGGTTCTGACGCCTTGCCTGCTGGCCGGTTGGGCGCGGCGAGCCCTCAGCCCGCCGTCAACCGGTGCATCCGCTTGATATTCCACGCCATGGTGGCCAATCGCCACTCGCCGCTGACCTTATCCAGTCCGCGTAGCGAGAACTGCCGGAACCCCATCACGTGTTTGATGATCCCG
>NZ_FODB01000013.1 GCF_900110265.1 Vreelandella aquamarina
CAGCCATACCCATGGGGGCGCCAGGGTGGCCGGATTTGGCCTTCTGAACAGCATCCATGGAAAGGGCGCGAATGGCATTGGCCAGCTCAAAACGGCTATTCATATTAGTGATACCTTGGTTGTTATATTGGGTAGCGTCTCGTTAGGCACGAGTGGTCAAACGTTGAGTAATCAACGACTCCAATGTTTGCTGGTCGTTGGCAAAGCGTCGGATTCCGTCAGCCAGCATCTCGTTGGCCATTGCATCTTGGTTGTGTTGCCAACGAAAACCTGCTTCTGATAGCGGTGTAAATGCTTTACGAGTGACGGTTTCCTGTTGGATTTTTGGAGTGACCTCTCCTTCCATGCTATCAAGCTGTTCTAGCAGTCCGGGAGAGATGGTCAGACGATCGCAGCCCGCCAATGCTAATACTTGATCGGTGGTGCGAAAACTTGCCCCCATGACGACAGTGTCATAATGACCTGCGGCCGCTCTCTCGCAAATCCCCTTTACAAATAGCACGCCAGGGTCTTCTTCGGGTGCGAACTTTTCACCGCTTGTCTTTTGGTACCAATCGCTAACGCGGCCAACGAAGGGCGATATCAGGTACACACCTGCATCAAAGCAGGCCTGTGCCTGAGCATCGCTGAAGAGGAGCGTTAAGTTGCAGTTGATGCCTTCACGCTCTAATTGCTGAGCCGCGCGGATCCCTTCCCAGGTAGACGCGAGCTTAATTAGCACACGGCTGCGGTTAATACCCATTCTTTCGTAGCGCTCAATCAGCTCGTAAGCCTTTTGAATACTGGCTTGAGTATCAAAAGAGAGGTGTGCGGACACTTCTGTCGATATTCGTCCAGGCACCACATCAGCAATTTGTCTGCCAATCGCAACCGAGAGTTGGTCAACTATTCGGCTCAGGTCGTCTTCATCACGACATGATTCAGCAAGCACCTTGTCGATTAGCTCTTGATAACGAGGCAGTTCGAAGGCTTTGAGAATCAAAGAGGGATTAGTGGTGGCGTCCTGCGGTTGATAGCGCTTTATGGCATCCAAGTCGCCCGTGTCGGCCACGACCAATGAGTGTTCGCGTAATCCAGCAAGAAGCGACATTGCCTACTCTCCTTTAAAAATGAACGCTCTGTGTTCAAATGATTGTTCATTTGAGCCGGTTTAGTCAAATTTTCGCGTCACTGAAATCGATTTTAAGGTCATTGAACAAAAGTATAGTGCTTGTTAGATAGTGATTTATCATTTAATAATTCTTTTTCTATCAATGGTTTGTTTATATTTCCTTGAGTTTCCCTCTAATTTCTCTAGAAAAATGCGGATGGATCTTATGATCTATGTGTTTACAAATGATCGGTTGGTGATAGATTGATAGCGTCAGTAGACGGCTGGCAACTAGGTCGGTATCCATTGTTGGTCGTCCGCGTTTCTATTTCCTAGAAAGGGAGAGCATGAATGTCTGATGTGACACCTTCTCTCAAAGTCGCCATTGGCGGTGATGAGGCCGCTTACGACTTGAAAGAGATCCTTATCGGTTATATCCGTGAGTTAGGCTACGAGGTTGAAGATTTTGGCACTTTCAATGCCCAGCCGGTCCTGTACCCCGATATTGCCTTTGAGGTGGCTACGGCTATTAAGGAAGGGCGCTTTGATCGTGCAGTGCTGGTATGCGGCACGGGAATCGGGGTGGCTATTTCTGCCAATAAAGTGTCAGGTATTCGCGCGGCGCAGGCGCACGACACTTACTCCGCAGCAAAGGCGCGCACTAGTAACAATGCACAGATTGTAACGCTGGGGGCTCGGGTGATTGGGCCAGAGCTGGCTAAATCAATAGTGGCAACCTTTTTGGGTAGTAATTTTTCGGGTGGAAATTCCGAATTAAAAATAGCAAAAATTGACGAATATGAGTCTCGATTGAATACTCGGTAACCGTGGTACTGCTCATATTCGTCGACGCTGATTAATAACAACAGCATGCAAGCTGTGATTACGCAGTTTGGCCTCACTCCAGAGGATATAATAATGACACGCCTATTTAATGATCCAAGTGATTTCCCTGAAGAAGCTCGTTTAGGTTTAGTTGCTGCGCATCGCGATAAGTTGATGGCTGTGCCGGGAGGCGTTGTACGCAGTACGCGCAGCCAGCCAGGAAGTGTTGCGGTCGTGGTTGGCGGTGGCAGTGGCCATTACCCAACCTTTGCGGGGTTAGTAGGGCAAGGGCTGGCCCATGGGGCTGTCATGGGTAATCTGTTTTGTTCGCCTTCTTCGCAGCAAGTTTATTCTGTCGCCAAAGCCGCTAACAACGGTGGTGGTGTGCTGCTCTCTTTTGGGAATTATGCGGGGGACGTACTGCATTTTGGTGAGGCGCGCGAGCGTTTGATCGCAGACGGAATTCCCTGTGAGATCGTTCTGGTCACTGATGATGTCGCCAGTGCTCCCTTGGCTGAGATTGATAAGCGGCGTGGCATCGCGGGTGATCTAACCGTTTTCAAGGCCGCTGCCGCTGCGGCAGAAAAGGGATTATCACTGGACGAAGTGGTTCAAGTGGCGAAGGAGGCAAATCGCTGCACGCGCTCTTTCGGAGTGGCGTTTGAAGGATGCACATTACCTGGTGCAGCCGATTCGCTCTTTCATGTGCCCGAGGGCAAGATGGCCATAGGGCTGGGGATTCACGGCGAGCCGGGTATTAGTGAGACGGATATCCCATCCGCAGATGGCCTGGCAGAAATCCTCGTTGCCAGGTTGTTGGAGGAAGTTCCTGACGGTATCAGAGTCCAAGGAGCTCGGGTGGCGCCAATACTCAATGGGCTGGGTACTATTAAGTATGAAGAGCTGTTCGTTATTTATCGCAAGGTTGACGAACTGCTGCAGGAAGCTGGGTTAGTCATTGTGGAGCCTGATGTGGGTGAGCTGGTGACCAGTCTTGATATGGCTGGGGTTTCGCTGACGTTATTCTGGCTTGATAATGATATGGAGCCGCTGTGGACTGCTGCTGCGGATGCGCCGGGTTATCGAAAAGGTAGCGTGACGCCAGCGCAGGCGCTGGATCCTGCTGAGGTAGAGGTAGTTATACAAGATGAGATTCCCGAGGCTAGCGATATCTCGCGAAAACTAGCGTTTGGTGTCGTTGAGGCGCTCGAAGTGCTCGCAAATACGGTTAATGAAAACTGTGAGATGTTGGGCCAGATTGATGCGGTTGCTGGAGATGGTGATCACGGTATTGGTATGCAGCGGGGCAGCAGGGCTGCGCTTGAAGCGGCCAGAGAGGCTCTTGATGGCGGGGCTGGCGCAGAGACAGTGCTGCAGTGGGCTGGGCAGCGCTGGTCAGACGAAGCGGGCGGGACTTCTGGTGCCATCTGGCGGGTTATCTTAAAAGCGATGGGGGAGTCGCTTGGCAATGAGAAGCCGTTATCAGTGCAGCGTCTTGCCGCTGGCGTGGTCAATGCCCGTCAGCAAGTCATGGCATTTGGTAAGGCTGAAGTGGGCGACAAAACGCTTGTCGACGTGCTAGTGCCTTTTGCCGATGCCCTGTCTTGGGAGGCTGAGAAAGGCCAGGGAGCTTTGGCTTGCTGGGAATCCGCTGCACGCATAGCGAGTGAGGCTGCTGAGGCCACTAAGCAATTAATTCCCCGCGTTGGCCGCGCACGCCCATTGGCTGAAAAAAGCGTGGGTACACCTGATGCTGGTTCTGTTTCATTGGCGCTGATTATTCAGGCGCTGATTCCTGTGTTGAAAAAGTGTCAAGCAAGCTGACATGATACATGCCCTTTAACAACCCCTGGATGTCGAGGATGAATGGTCAAGACGCTGCAGATATAGACTTAATGACAGAGATTTCAACGCTCTACTATGTGCAGGGGGAAACGCAGGAGGCAATCGCAAATAGGCTTGGGCATTCGCGTGTGCGAATAGGGCGGCTGCTCAAACGTGCCCAGGCAGAAGGAATTGTCGATGTTCGAGTGCGCCTGCATCCCGCCGTTAGTGTTGAGATTGAGCAGGAACTCAAGCGTCGCTTTGGCCTGAAGCGAGCATTGATTGCTCTGGATCATGCCGACCCGGATGTACAGCGCTCGTCAGTCGCTAGTTTAGTGGCAGACCATCTGTCGCGTAGTTTGACCGATGGTCAGATCGTGGCCGTTGGTATGGGGCGTAACGTGGCCGCCGTGGCAGATAATGTTTTCTTAGCGGAGTCGTTAAAGGTTTCATTCGTGTGCGCAATTGGGGGCTCGCTGCGTGCAGGTGAGCATATGAATCCCGATCATATTTGTCGACGTTTGGCGAGTAGGTTTGGCGGTGACAGTGAGACGCTTTATGCCCCTGCGCTGGTACAGAGTGGTGAGCTTAGGGATGCGTTGTATGAAAACTCTACCGTGCGCCAGACGCTAGACCGAGCGCGACGCGCGGATACCGCCTTGATTGGCGTGGGGGACGTGAGTGAAGACAGCAATATGGTGCGCATGGGGTGGTTTTCGGCCCAGGAGATTGCAGAAGCGCGGCTCTCTGGAACTGTGGGCGATATGATGGGCTATGACTTTATCGATATCCATGGAAGGCCTTCCGCAACGCAGATGCAGGGGCGTGTGGTGGGGCTTAATATACAGGATCTTACGCGCATTCCAGACGTTATTGCCATCGCCAGTGAGAATACTAAAGCGGTCGGCATACTGGGGGCGCTGCGTACCGGCGTTATCGATACTTTGGCCACTAGTGTCACTAACGCACACACTATTCTGCGTCTCGATGAAGCGACTCAAGGGGAGGTGCGCACTTAACTTGTATTCAAGCTTAGCTGCCTTTTAAAGACCCCTGGGTTGCGTTGCGCCAAACCTCAATCTCAACCCCAGCCCTGCTCCCTGAGGCATGTACACCTTTTGGCATGCCTGGTTTGCTGCCCCGCCTCCCGCACGATGTCGGTAACGACAAGCTGGCTTGTGTACATTTGAACGATTAAGGAGCATATTTTATGGCTTTAAGTGGAGCTACCGCTTGGCCGTAATAACAAATAATTTCCATTTTTTTAATTTAATTATAAAAATCAATAAATTGCATTGTTGGTCTAAAGTATAAGATTAGAAAATGCCATTATGGATTGACTCGACTATGCTTAAAGCAGTTAATTCATATGCACACAATAAGATCTTTTGTAATGCGGGCGTCGCTAGCTAGGCACTACAAGATACATTAGGAGTGAATAATGCATAATGCTGATAACAACAATCGCACCGAACTACCACTGACCATGCAAGCCGTCGTCGCCTACGCGCCTGGAGATTATCGTCTTGAGGAGGTGGCATTGCCGAAGGTGGGAGAGGGTGAAGTACTGATAAAGGTTGAAGCGTGCGGAATCTGTGCAGGTGACCTCAAGGCATATGAAGGTGCCCCAAGCTTTTGGGGAGATGATACTCAGCCTGCTTATATCAAGGCGCCGATGATTCCAGGCCATGAGTTTATTGGTCATGTGGTGGCTTTAGGAGAAGGTGTTGCAGGCTTTGAGGTTGGCGATCGCATTATTTCTGAGCAAATCGTACCTTGCTGGGGATGCCGTTTTTGTAACCGTGGGCAGTACTGGATGTGCGAAAAGCACGACGTGTATGGTTTTCAGCACAACGTAAATGGCGGCATGGCCGAATATATGGTCTTTCCTAAAGAAGCCATTAATCACAAGCTGCCAGATGAAGTTCCGATGGAGAAAGCGGTTCTTATTGAACCCTATGCTTGTTCATTGCATGCCGTTAAGCGTGCTCAGATTGAGCTGGGAGATGTGGTTGTCCTCTCCGGAGCAGGAACTTTAGGGCTAGGAATGATCGGAGCGATCAAAAAATCCGGGCCATCCAAGCTGGTTGTACTGGATCTCAATAATAAGCGCTTAGAGCTTGCCAAACAGTTTGGTGCTGACATTGTATTGAATCCTGCTGAAGTCGATGTTGTTGACTATGTGAAGAGCATAACGGAAGGATATGGTTGCGATATCTATATCGAGGCCACGGGAGCTGTTAAGTCGGTAGAGCAAGGGCTTTATATGATTCGTAAACTTGGCCGGTTCGTCGAGTTCAGCGTATTCAAAGAGCCAGTGACGGTTGATTGGAGCATTATCAGCGATCGTAAAGAGCTGGATATATTAGGTGCGCATCTAGGCCCTTATTGCTATCCACTTGTGATCGAAGGCATCGGAAATGGCGATTTCCCAACGGATCATGTGGTGACCCATAAGCTTCCGTTAGCCGAATTTCATCAAGGTCTAGAGCTAATGCGCAATGATCCTGACGCGTTAAAGGTTGTGCTTATACCTGACGGGAAATAGATGACGGACGTTTCTTACTTATAAATATAATGATAACCGGAGTGATTATGTCGGCGACATTAAATTCGGTGCCCGGTGATAAGCGTATAAAGGTCTATGTGGCAGCTGCTTTTGCTTTAGCGCTGGTTGCACTCATGGCGTTTGATACCAAAGTCATTAGCCTTACTGAACTTGAGAGCGAGGTGGGGTTTTCACCCCAGCAATTTGCTCAGGAAACCTTTCCAGAGATTCAGGCATATGTCGAGAATAACGCCGTAAATGCATCGGTGTTGGCGCCAGAAGTGCTTCAGGATGCCGGCGCGGCAGGTGAGAAATACGGTGTTGCTGCTGGCATTGGTTATATTGTGCCAGTCTCTTTATCAGGTGCTGCCATAGAAGGACGGGGGGGCGTTTACACCCTTGATGTTGAAAATGTTCCTTCTGATGTCGTCATTCGTGTGCAAACAGGCCCAGCTATTAATGGCACGACGCTAAGAGATACAACCGGCACTATTCAATTTGGTGACTTCACCAATCAAATCGAATACCAAGATGTTGGCGCAGCCCTCAATGACGAAATGAAGCGTCAAGTTCTAGCGGATATTTCCGGACAAGACTTAACCGGAAAAACGTTAGAAGTGGTCGGCTCTTTTACCATGATAAATCCCAAAAACTGGCTAATTACGCCGGTGAGTATAACGATCATTGAGTGAGGGCGGCTATGAGTATGGATAGATCAACAGTGAACGTAGCTCCACCCGAAGTGATACTTTCTGCACGCAATATCGAAAAACGTTTCGGTGCCGTGCAAGCCCTCAAAGAAGTGAACTTCGATATATATCGAGGACAGGTGACAACGCTCTTTGGTGAAAATGGAGCGGGTAAATCCACGCTGATGAAAATTTTGTCTGGTGTCATTGCTCAGACGGCGGGCGAGATTGTATTGGAAGGCGAGAGCGTCAGCTTTTCGTCGCCGTCGGATGCTGAAGCGCTGGGGATTACCATTATTCATCAGGAGTTGAGCTTGGCTCCTAACCTGAATGTGCGTGACAACATTTTTATGGGCCGTGAGCTGACTAAAGGAAGGGGTAGCGTCGACTATAAAGAAGAAGCGCATCAGGCTGAACTGTTAATGGCAGAGCTGGATGAACCGATCCACCCTCTTACCCTGGTGGAAGATCTGCGGGTGGGGCAGCAACAAATCGTTGAAATCGCTAGAGCGCTGTCCAAGAACTCTCGCATTTTGATTATGGATGAACCAACTTCCGCATTGAGTGCCACGGAAGTCGAGACGTTATTTAAAGTCGTCCAGGATCTCAAAAACAAGGGTGTGTCGATTGTTTATATTTCTCATCATTTGGAAGAGGCGTTGCAGATTACCGATCATGCCGTTGTTCTCCGCGATGGAGTCATGACTGCTTACGCCCCACGTAGTGATATCGACCTGCAGTGGATCGTCAGGCATATGGTAGGAGAGAGTTTCGATCTTGGCTCACCGCCTACAGGGTATGAGCTGGGTTCCACCGCGCTCTCTATCCAGAATCTTTACCTCAGCGACGATAAAGTGGCAGGTCGCTATGTTGTTGAGGATCTTTCCCTTGATGTGCGCGCCGGCGAGATTGTCTGCATCTATGGACTAATGGGCGCGGGAAGAACTGAGTTATTGGAGTGTGTAGCAGGACGAACCCGGCAGACCAAGGGAGATATCTTGCTCAATTCAACTGACGTATCGCACTACAACATTGCACAGCGAATCGAGAGAGGGTTGGTGTTAGTGCCTGAGGATCGCCAGCGAGATGGGCTGGTGCCCACCCTGTCAGTCGGAAAAAATCTGTCGCTAGCCAGTATCCATGCGTTTACTCGCAAGGGGCTTACTTCATCCAGCTTGGAGGCAGAAATGATTAATTCAGCTATCAATCAGGTGCACATTAAAACAGACGGTGGGGAGGCTGCCATTGGCTCACTGTCTGGTGGTAACCAGCAAAAAGTAGTGATCGGTAAGATGTTGGCTACTCATCCAGACGTCATCATGCTTGATGAGCCAAGCCGTGGTATCGATGTAGGTGCCAAGGCCGAAGTATTCAAGTTATTGAGCCAAGGGGCCCAGCGGGGGTTGGCGGTTGTCTTTACAACATCTGAAGTAAGCGAGTGCTTGAGTATTCCACACAGAGTGCTGGTGATGAGCAAAGGACGGATCTCTGCTGAATTCAAACCGGGTGTAACGAAAGATGAAATTATGGCTGCTTCGGGCGAATCAGTTGCTGCATGATTATTCAATCGGATAGGTAATGACTATGTCTCATCACAACAATAACGCGTTACAAGTTGAAAAAGGCAGTATCGATATCGTCAAGATTTTGCTGGAAGGTAGGGCTTTTTTCGCATTAATCGTGATCATTATTGTCTTTTCCATGCTCTCGCCTGTTTATTTTTCGACAGGTAATTTTTTAACCATGTCATCTCATGTAGCTGTTTTTGGCTTGCTAGGTATTGGCATGCTGTTTGTCATTCTGACCGGTGGTATCGATCTGTCGGTTGGCTCTACGCTAGCACTTTGCGGGGTGTTCGCCGGTATGTTGCTAGAAGGGATAGAGATTGAGGCTCTTGATTTGGCTTTCTTCCCTTCAGTGTGGGTGGTTGTGGTTCTTACCTGCTTACTGGGCGGTCTGGTGGGGGCTATCAATGGTGTGTTAGTTGCCTATTTTAAAGTACCTGCATTTGTGGCCACACTGGGTATGTTGTATGTCGCCCGCGGAGCTGCCCTATTGCTAACGGATGGATTAACGTTTAACCGTTTAAGTGGTGACCCTGCGTTAGGGAATACAGGCTTTGAGTGGCTTGGATTTAATAAGCTATTGGGTATTCCGGTAGGCGTTTTGATTCTGTTTGGTGTTGCCATTGTGTGCATGTTGGCCCTCAGTCGTACTCCCTTTGGCAGATGGGTCTACTCGACAGGAGGGAATGCGCGCGCTGCCGAGCTTTCTGGGGTGCCCGTCAATCGCGTTAAGCTCTCTGTCTATATTATTTCTGGCGTATGTGCTGCCATGGCTGGAATTGTGCTCGCCTCACAGTTGACGTCTGCTGGACCTACGGCAGGTACTACCTATGAGCTGACAGCAATTGCTGCGGTGGTGATTGGTGGTGCTTCACTAATGGGGGGACGCGGCACGGTTCGCAATACATTATTGGGTGCTTTTGTGATTGGTTTTCTAGCCGATGGTCTTGTCATCATCGGGGTGTCTGCCTACTGGCAGATGGTATTCACGGGCAGTGTTATCGTCTTCGCTGTCATGCTAAATAATGTCCAATACAGCGCTAAAAATAAGTCCTCGAAAAAAACTGAGAAAGCTGCAGAAATTAAGCGCGAAGGTTCTAGGGCAAGTGCTACTTAACGTAGCACTGCTTAGAAGTGTGACCTGCTCAGGTCTACCTATATAAAGACTAACAATCATAACGATGAGGTAATAACCATGCTTCCAAAAAGTAAAAAAATGCTTTTTACAGCACTCGCCAGTGTCTCGATGCTCTTTAGCGGTGCCATAGCTGCTCAGGACAAGGGGTTGATCTCAATTATTGTTAATGATATGTCAAATCCCTATTGGCAAACGGAAGGCACCATTGCGGGGCGCACAGCTGAAGAGTTGGGCTATGACGCAAATGTCAGTTCCCATGTGGGTGATACCAACACTGAGAGTAATCTGGTTGATACGGCAATTACCAATGGGGCTAAAGCGATAATTCTAGATCCTGCTAACGCGGATGGTTCCATTGGCGCGGTGCGAAGAGCCGTTGAGGCGGGAATTCCTGTCTTTATTATTAATGCTGAGATTAACCAGCAGGGGCTGGCCAAGGCGCAGCTGGTTTCCAATAATGCCCAGGGCGCCGCGTTAGGTGCGCAAGAATGGGCAATGCAATTGGATGGCGAGGGATCTTATATAGAATTAAAAGGGCCTCCTTCCGATAACAATGCTGCGACACGATCCAATGGCTATGAGACGGTGTTAAGCCAGTACCCCGACCTTACCCTGGCGGCGTCTGACATCGCTAATTGGGATCGAACCGAAGGGCGTAATAAAATGCAGAGCATGCTCCGTTCTCATCCTGATATCAGGGGTGTCATTAGCGGCAACGATGAAATGGCCTTAGGTGCGATTGTTGCCCTAAAGCAGGAGGGGCTGCTCGATGATGTATTGGTTGGTGGGTTTGACGGTTCGCCCGATGCGGTTGATGCGGTTCGCTCGGGAGAGTTGGCTTATACTGTTCTACAACCGGTAGCCGTATTTGCAGAAGATGCGGTAAAAATCGCTGATCATTACATCAACACAGGTGAAACAGGGCTAGATAGCGAAAAGCAGCTTTATGACTGTATCCTTATTACGCCAGATAATGTAGACAACTATACCTCTCCCTTTGTTTTGGAAGAATAAGATGTGTAAGAATAGGCTTTAGTCGCGTAAGTGTTAGAGGAACTTGCCTAGAGGCCAGTCAGCTTTAAAGCTGGCTGGCTTTTTGAACAAGAGGGTGTGTCAATGATCTTTAATTTTGGTTCAATTAATATCGATTATACTTACCTTGTGCCCTATTTTGTTCGCCCTGGCGAAACCTTGGAAAGTGATGATTATAATATTGGATTAGGTGGAAAGGGCGTCAATCAGTCGTTGGCAATAGCGCGTGCTAAAGGAATGGTGAGTCACTGGGGGCGAGTTTCATCGATCGATGCTTGGGTGACCATTGAGCTTGAGTCTGCGGGTGTTGGTGTGAAAGATATTGAATTGACCCCAGAGCCAAGTGGGCATGCGATTATTCAAATTGATGCACTGGGTGAAAACGCTATTCTTTTATTCTCTGGCGCCAATCATGGTTTTACACGGGAGAAAATGACGGCTCTTGTTGCGCAAACTGCGCCTGGTGACACAATACTTATCCAGAACGAATGTAACGGGCTTGATCAGCTTATTCCATTAGCAGTGAGTCATGGCTGTAAGGTGATATTTAACCCAGCACCAATGACCTCGAAAGTATCATCACTACCTCTAGACCAGTGTGAACTGCTTTTTTTTAACCGTACAGAGGCCGCCGCTTTGTTAGAAATGCCAGTAGATTCGAGCGCCGCAGATTTGCTTATGCGGTGTAAAGAATCGCTTGGCGATGTTGAGGTGGTTCTTACTCTAGGTAGCGAGGGGGCTTGGTATCAGCGCAGCAATGAGACTCTTTTTCAACCGGCTTTAAAGGTAAAAGCCGTTGATACAACGGCTGCAGGCGACACCTTTGTGGGCTACTTCCTTGCTGCGAGGCAAGCTGGCCTAACGCCCTCACAGTGCTTGCAAAGGGCGGCAACGGCGGCTGCCCTGGCGGTACAAAAATTCGGTGCTGCCAGTAGCATTCCGATGGCGTCAGATGTTGACGGGATCATATATCAAAGTACCTAAAGATAGTCGAAATCAGTGCATCACTTAGCTGAAAATACATAATACATATCAAATGTTTAGCACTTTCTATTTGCTTGCGAGCAGCCATTTAGGCCGCCCGCTATCTCTCTTATATACTATTATGGACTTGGTATTGACGTAAGCGCTCCACCAACCCCATCTTCTACAGCTGAGTAGCACGCGTCAGACTAGTGTCACCCGATTCCAAGGAGGACACCATGACCGACCTGACCTCGACACAGGCCTTCTGGCTGGGCCATTTGTTCCATGCCTCATCCCGGCAGCTGGCGCTGAGTGAATACGCCGAGGAGCAAGGACTGGAACTGGCGTCACTGCTGGCGTGGGAGCAGCGCCTGGAGGTACAGGGCGTACCCGTGCCACCTCGCCACCGGCCGCTGCGCTTCGTCGCCGTGGAGGTGGCCCGATGATCCGGCCGGATACCCGGCTGCGGGTCTATCTGTGCCGCGAGCCCGTCGACATGCGCAAGCAGATCGATGGACTGGCCCTGTTGGTTCAGGAGGCCATGGAGCTCAACCCCTTCGAGGAGGCGGTCTTCGTGTTCGGCAACCGCCAGCGCGACAAGGTGAAGCTGCTGTTCTGGGAGCGTAACGGCTTCGTGGTCTGGTACAAGCGCCTGGAGCGGGAGCGTTTCAAGTGGCCGGACCGCCTGGAGAGCGACACTGTCACGCTCTCGGGCCAGGAGCTGAACTGGCTTCTGGATGGCTATGACCTCAGCGCCATGCGCCCCCATAAGGCCCTGGATTTTCAGTCGGTTGGCTGATTTTCTGCTGCTTTCAGCGGCGCCGCTTGGTAAAATGGCGGCATGATCTCACCGGCCTCGACATCTTCCATCAGCGTCTCCCAACTGCAGCGCCAAGTGCGTGCTCAGCAGGAGGAGATTGCGCGTCTTCATCGCCTGATGGAGAAGAAAGAGGCGGAGTGGGAAGCTGCCAAGGCCGCGCTGTTCGAGCAGTTCCGTCTGGCCATCGAGCGTCAGTTCGGCCCCTCCACCGAGAAGTACCGCGTCGAACAGGGTGATCTCCTCATCAACGAGGCCGAGGTGGCCGTGGATGAGGAGGAGGACGCGGCGACTGCCGATGACGCGAACGCTGAAGAAACCGCTGCTGAATCTCGCCAGCCGGCCAAGCGCCGCACTCGCGGCGGCCGCCTCGCCTTGCCGCCCGAACTGCCGCGCGTTGAGGTCGTGCACGAGCTGCCCGAAGACACCCGTCGCTGCGCCGAGGATGGCACCGAGCTCAAGGTCATCGGCGAGGAGATCAGCGAGGAACTGCATGTGGTGCCGGCACGGGTCGAGGTGATCCGCCATGTGCGTCGCAAATATGCCTGCCCGGCCTGCGAGGAAGGCGTACAGATCGCACCGCCACCGGCCAAGCTGCTGCCCAAGAGTAATGCCAGTGCCACCTTGCTGGCCTACATCGCCACCGCCAAGTACCAGGATGCCTTGCCGCTCTATCGGCAGAGCCAGATCTTTGCCCGCCACGGCGCCGAGATCCCGCGTAACACTCTGGCGCGCTGGATGGTGCAAGCCGGTCAGCGTATGGCGCCACTCATCGAGGCGCTACGCCGACACCTTTTACAGGCGCCATTGATCCACATGGATGAGACCACCCTGCAGGTCAATGCTGAGCCGGAACGCAAGGCCAGTTCGACCTCCTACATGTGGCTACAACGCGGTGGTCCACCCGGCCAGCAGGTGGTGCTGTTTGATTATGACGCCAGCCGAGCCGGCCGGGTGCCCGTACGCCTGTTGGGTGACTATGCCGGTCGCCTGGTCACCGATGGCTACGAAGGCTATGCCGAGGTGGTGCGCAAGAACGGCATCACCCATGCCGGCTGCTGGGCGCATGCACGGCGCAAGTTCGTCGAAGCGCAGAAGGTCCAGCCCAGGGGCAAGACCGGCAAGGCCGACTGGGCGCTCAACCAGATCCGCAAACTCTACGCTGTGGAAAAGCAGGCCAGGGCGTTGGCGCCCGAGGCGCGTCAGGCATTGCGTGATCAGAAGAGCCGCCCGCTGATCACCCAGCTGCGCACCTGGCTCGACAAGTCGCTGACGCAGGTGCTGCCGAAGAGCACGCTGGGCCGGGCGCTGCACTACCTGGAGGGCCAGTGGCAGCGACTGACCCGCTTCCTCGATGACGGGTTGATCCCGCTGGACAACAACCCGGCCGAAAACGCCATTCGCCCCTTCGTCGTCGGCCGCAAGAACTGGCTGTTCAGCCACACCCCGAGCGGTGCCCAGGCCAGCGCGGCAATCTACAGCCTGATCGAGACGGCCAGGGCCAACGGCCTCTCGCCCTACGAGTACCTGCAGTTCGTGTTCGAGACCCTGCCCGCCCTCAGCGACGATGACCTCGACACACTACTGCCCTGGCAGTGGAAAGAGACATTACCGGTCTAAACGATACCTGTATAGATGGGGTTATTGGACCGCTTACGGTATTGACCTAGTTTAAGGTTTGAATCTTTTTATGATTTTCCAAAGTCATGACCAACGCTTCGGCGGCTTCCTTGCCTTTGGCGAGGAAATGGCCATGGAAAAAATCATGGTGTGTGCTGTGTTCATGAAAATGATGAGGCGTCAGCACAACCGAAAGAAAGGGGATTTCGGTTTCCAGTTGCGCTTGCATCATGCCTTCAATGACAGCTTGAGCAACGAATTCGTGCCGATAGATGCCACCGTCAATGACAAAGCCAGCTCCCACAATGGCGCTGTAACGGCCAGTTTTGGCGAGTAGTTTAGCCTGAAGCGGGATTTCGTAAGCCCCTGCAACTTGGAATATCTCTACTTGGTCAGCAGAAAAACCATGCTCGCTAGCAAGTTGAGCAATAAATGCCTGACGAGCTTGAATGACTATATCGTGATGCCACGACGCTTCGATAAAGGCAACGCGAACAGATGAGGAGTGTTGGGTCTGATTCATGGTCATCCTATGGGATTGTTTACCAGAACCAGGGCATGAGGCATCCAATAGCACAGCACCCGTATGCGTTGGAACGCTACAGGTAATATCACTAGGAAACCTTCTCTTTTATCCGGACTATGACCGTCGGCTCCGGAATCTCACCGAATCTGCTGTCCTCAACTATCGGGTTACACCCTTTAGCTGAGCGCTCGTGGGCTTGTCCATATCCGTTAAGATATGGCATTACCACCGGTGGGGACTTACACCCCGCCCTGAGAAAGTTCGCCATTATTGGCGGGGTTATTATACGCCTTCTGCTTGGAAGATATAGCAGGCCCTGTCAAAAATTGCTTGGTTCTTGTTTGTGGGTGGAATCTTGCTAGTTAAGCCCAAGCTGACAGAGATAATGGTAAGCTATGGATAGCACTTAGCAGGGTAATGACCCTGTGATGTCAGAGATAGATCACCGGAGGGGAGTGTGAAGGGCAGCCGTTTCAGTGCAGGGAGAGCCAAGGCGCTTCTCTTATCGCTCAGTGTTGGTGCAGCAGGCGGTGTGCTGTTTCACATTTCGGGGCTGCCGCTGGCCTGGATGCTTGGCCCCTTGGTGGCGAACCTGCTGGTGTCTGCCAAAGGCGTGAAGGTTGAAGTGCCTGAGTCGCTGCGCAGCGTGTTTTTAGCGGTGATGGGCATGGTGCTCGGCAGCCAAGTCACGCCTGAGCTGGCCCACCGGGTGCTCGACTGGCCCGTTTCGGCCATGCTGCTGTTGGCGGGGGTAGCGGCGTCAACCGCCGTGGCGTCTGCCTGGTGCCGCCGCTGTGGTTTCGACCCTGTCAGCGCTTGGTTTGGTGCCTCGCCGGGCGCCATGACCGCGATGATCCTATTGGGTGAGCGATGCGGCGGCGACCCGCAGCGCATTGCCATTGCCCAGTCGCTGCGTATCGTGCTGGTGATCCTCTTTCTACCGCCGCTGTTTTGGGCATTTGAAGGGGGAGAAGGCACGCTGGGCCCGGCAGAATCAGCACTCACCGATGGCTGGTTGTTGCTGGCTATTCCACTGTTGCTGCCGCTGGGTAAATGGCTGCGCCTGCCAAGCCCCGCGCTGCTCGCTCCCTTGTTAGCCACCGCGCTACTCTCCGGGTTAGATATCGCCAGCCTCGCCCTGCCAAGCTGGGGCATGAACCTGATGCTCTGGGTGCTGGGCAGCGCGATTGGTTCACGCTTTCAAGGTATGACGCGGCGGCTGTTGGGCCGCTACTTATGGCAGTCAGGCGTTGCGACGCTGCTGGCCCTCGTCGTGTTGGCTGTTTTTGCCGAACTGATCCACCAAACGGTGGGGGTAGGGCGCGATGTTGCCTTGCTCGCTTTAGCCCCCGGCGGTATTGGTGAAATGGCGATACTCGCCGTCGCGCTCAACATTGACCCGGTGTTCGTGGCTTTTCATCACCTGCTGCGGATGGTCACCCTGATGATTGTTGCTCCCTTCTGGGCCCGCTGGCTAATGCGTCATCATCCTGACGCCTGACGTCGCGATCATTACGCTAACTCTCCTCGCTGTGCTCCCTTTTATCGCGTCATGTAAGGACTCTCCATGCTGTCACGTCTGCTCTCGCCGCTGTTCCGTTTTTTTGAGGAGCGCGTTAACCCCTACCCAGAGGGTGAGGTCACCACACCGCCCAAAGGGCTGTTGCCGTTTATCTGGCACTTTTCGCGCCCGGTGTGGCCGTGGCTGCTAGTGATGTCGTTGATTACGGCGGTGGTATCCGCCGCAGAGGTGGTGTTCTTTAGCTACATGGGCGATTTGGTGGATTGGCTGGGTGGCGTCGAGCGCGCCGATTTCTGGGCCAACCACGGCCTGTGGCTGGCGGGCCTTGGTTTGTTAGTGGTGGTGGGCCTGCCGCTACTGGTGCTGCTGCAGTCGCTGGTCACCCACCAGAGCATTTTTGGTAACTACCCGATGATTGGCCGCTGGCTCTCTCATCGCCATATGCTCAGCCAGAGCCTAGCGTTCTATCAAGATGAGTTTGCCGGGCGGGTATCGCAAAAAGTGATGCAAACCGCGCTGGCCGTGCGGGAAACCGTCACCAAAGTGATGGACCTGATGGTTTACGCCATCGTCTATTTTACCGGGGCGGCCATTCTGTTGGGACGCGCCGATCCATGGCTGCTGCTGCCGCTAGGCCTTTGGCTGATCGGTTATTTGGGCATCATGCGCTTTTTCGTACCGCGCCTGCGGGATGTCTCTATGGCCCAGGCGGATGCTCGAGCTCAGATGACTGGCCGCGTGGTGGATAGCTACAGCAATATCCAGACTATCAAGCTGTTTGCCGATACTCAGCGCGAAGAGCGCTACGCCAAAGATGCTATGGAGGGCTTTATGGTCACCGTGCATCGCCAGATGCGCCTGGTCACGGTGATGAGCGTCTGCTTGACGCTGCTTAATACGCTGCTGCTAGTTGGCACGGCAGGCATGGCGATTGCAGCGTGGTACATGGAGGCGATCTCTCTGGGCGTGCTGGCTATCGCCATTGCCCTGGTGATGCGGATCCGTTTTATGTCTGACTGGATTTTATGGGAAGTCGCCGGGCTGTTTGAAAACATCGGCACGGTGCAAGATGGCATGAACACCATCGCCCAGGAGCCGACTGTCAAAGATGCTCCTAATGCCAAAGCATTGAGCGTGCCCAACGGAGAGATCGTCTTCGATACGCTGCGCTTCCAATATGCCCAGGCAAAAGGGGAGAGCAAAAACGTCTTCGATGGTCTGAGCCTGACCATCAAACCCGGTGAAAAGATCGGCCTGATTGGCCGTTCCGGGGCGGGGAAATCGACCCTGGCGAACCTGCTGCTGCGCTTTTACGACCTGAAGGGCGGGCGCATTTTGATCGATGGACAAAACATAGCCGAGGTCACCCAGACCTCGCTGCGCCATCAGATCGGCATGGTGACCCAAGACACCTCGCTGCTGCACCGTTCGCTGCGAGATAACATCCGCTACGGCAGTCCGCACGCCAGCGATGAGGATGTCTGGCAGGCGGTATGCCGTGCCCATGCCGATACTTTCATCAATGACCTAGTCGATCCCAAAGGGCGGCGAGGTTTGGATGCTCATGTGGGAGAGCGGGGCGTGAAGCTCTCCGGCGGCCAGCGCCAGCGCATTGCCATCGCCCGGGTGCTGCTCAAGGACGCCCCGATTCTGGTGTTGGATGAAGCCACCTCGGCGCTGGATTCCGAGGTTGAAGCGGCGATTCAAGAGCAGTTGGATGCGTTGATGGAGGGCAAAACGGTGATTGCCATCGCCCATCGGCTCTCCACCATTGCCATGCTAGACCGTTTGATTGTGGTGGATGAAGGGCGCATGGTGGAGAGCGGCACTCATCAGGAATTGCTGGCTCGAAACGGCATCTACGCAGGCCTTTGGCAGCGCCAGTCGGGCGGCTTTTTGGGTAACGACCTTGATCCTGATAACAACGCCCCCATTTGAGACTAGACCGGTCGCCTAGTAAGGGCGCTTTAACAGGAGGTAGTGATGCAAGCGATTGAGCTTCAACAACCCGGCGGTTTAGATAAATTAAATGTTGTCGACGTGGCAGCCCCAGGGGAGCCAGGCCCCGGCGAGATTAAAGTGCGCCTGCACGCCAGCTCACTGAACTTTCACGACTACGCGGTCGTGGCGGGGATGATTCCCACCGACGATAAGCGCATCCCAATGTCCGATGGTGCGGGCGTGGTGGAAGCCGTTGGCGAAGGTGTGGAAGAGTTTGCCGTGGGCGATGCGGTCGTCTCGACCTTCTTCCCATACTGGCTGGAAGGCCCGGCGCGCGTAGGCGACTTTACCACCACCCCTGGCGATGGCGTCGATGGCTATGCCCGCGAGCAGGTAATTCGACCGGCCACATGGTTTGCTCGCCAGCCGATCGGCTACAGCCATGTAGAATCCGCCACGTTGACCACCGCAGGATTGACCGCTTGGCGCGCGCTGGTGGTGGACGGCGGCTTGAAAGCGGGCGATACCGTGCTGGTACTGGGTACCGGCGGGGTGTCGATCTTTGCGCTGCAGTTCGCCAAGCTGATGGGGGCTCGAGTGATCGCGACCTCCTCTTCCAATGAGAAGCTGGAGCGCCTGCGTAGCCTCGGCGCGGAGCACACCATCAACTACCGCGAGACACCCGAGTGGGGAAAAGCGGTCAAAGCGTTGACCGACGGCAAAGGCGTGGATCACGTCATCGAGGTAGGCGGCCCCGGTACGCTGCCGCAATCCATCGATGCCGTGAAGATTGGTGGACACATTTCGCTGATTGGCGTACTGACCGGCCGCGAGGGAGACATTCCCACTGCCAAGCTCATGGCGAAACAGGCCAAGCTGCAGGGTTTGATCGTCGGTAGCCGTCGCCACCAGATCGAGATGATCGACGCGATCGAAGCGGCGAATTTGAAACCGATCATCGATCGTGAATTCCCGCTTAGCGAGATTGCCGAGGCGTTTCGTCATCAAGAATCGGGCAAGCACTTTGGTAAAATTTGCCTGACCTTCTGATCAAAATGCGCGTCAAACCTCGGCCTTCTAGGCTGGGGAAGGAAAGCGCGAGGCGCGCAGCGCCTCTTTTTTGACACGCTATATCTAGCGCGCTAGATTAAAAGCATGACGACCGTACACCGCGCCTATCGTTATCGGTTTTATCCCACGTCCGAGCAAGCCGACCAACTTGCTCGGACGTTTGGCTGTGTGCGGTACGTTTACAACCACTTCCTCCGCCAGCGCACCGATGCCTGGTTTGAGCATCAAGAGCGGATGGGCTACAACGCCACCGCCAAAGCCCTCACGACCCTCAAGAAACAGCCGGACACGGCGTTTCTGGCCGAGGTGTCCAATGTCTGCTTGCAACAGTCGCTCCGGCATCTCGACCGCGCCTTCTCAAACTTCTTCAAAGGTCAGGCGCGGTATCCCACCTTTAAGAAAAAGCAGCGCAAGCAATCCGCTACCTACATGGCCAACGGCTTTCGCTGGCGCGATGGCAAGCTGTGGCTTGCTAAGCACAAAGACCCGCTCGACATCCGGTGGAGTCGTTATTTTTCCGGCACACCAAGCAGCATCACGGTGAGCTGCGATACCGCTGGCCGTTACCACGTCAGCTTTTTGGTGGAAGAAGCGGTCACGCCGCTGCCCGTGACACCCAAAATGGTCGGTATCGACCTTGGGCTGACGCACCGCGTCATCACCAGTCACGGCGATAAAATCCCCAATCCGCGCTTTCTGCGCCGTACCGAGCGTAAATTGGCGCGGGCACAACGAAGCCTGTCGCACAAACGGAAAGGCTCTAACAACCGCGCCAAGGCGCGGCATCGGGTGGCCAAGGTGTATGCCAAACTGGCCGATCAGCGCCGCGATGCCACCCACAAACTCTCCACGCAGCTTATTCACGAGAACCAAGTTATTGCTGCCGAGAGTTTGCAAGTCAAAAACCTGCTGAAAAACCGCTCGCTCTCAAAGGCGATCAGCGACGTAGGCTGGCACCAGCTCACCCAACAACTGGCGTACAAGGCCGAGCGGTACGGGCGCGATTTCGTTCAGATCGACAAGTGGTATCCCAGTTCGAAGCGATGCTTTCACTGTGGCCATATCATCGACAACATGCCCCTTAACATCCGCACTTGGAACTGCCCAAGCTGCGGCACCCAAGGCATCGACCGGGACGTGAACGCTGCCCGCAACATTTTGCAATCGGGCAAAGCCATTCTGGCGGGGGCTGACAAGCTGCGCCAGCATGAGAAAACTACCGTGGGGCTCACGGGAAGCTAAGCCTGTGGAGCTTGTGTAAGACCTGAGGTGCTATCACCAAGGGCAACGGGCTGCGAAGCAGGAACCTGGAAGGCGACAACCAGGAACCCCCTTCCTTTCCGCCGTAGGCGGCAGCGTCCTAAAACGCTGAGGGAGGGGAGGAGGTCAAAATCAAGCGCTAACAATCGTACTACACGTCTGCATAGAAGGCGGGCGTGTAGTGCGTATCAACCATGTTGCCCTACTCTCCTAATCGGCTAAATACCACGCCTTTTACCTCAAGTTCCCAGATGTCGTCGTAAGGCACAGTGACGCCATCCATATCGCCAGGGTCGCCGGTACTGTTTTTAATCACGGTGTCGGGAATGACCTTCACTCCCATCACCCCGACATGCTGAATTCTTCCGCTGAACCGGTTGCCTTCCTGCTCAATGAGCACCCGCTCGCCTGCAATGCACTTCGCAAGCTTCTCGTGTAGTTCAGCCATCGTGACATTCACCACGCTCATCGTCGCCTCCTGCGCATCGCTCAAAAGTGAGTTACTTGGCAATAACGACTTTATTTTAGACGATAAGTTCGGCTAGCCCGGGGGGGTGGCATAAGGCATGCTAACCTTAATCTAGTTTACTGAATCGAGGCGAGATATGGCGCAAGGCTCAACGAACGTGGCTTTATCGCCATGGAACGTGGTGGCATTAGACACCTTTCAAACCCCTGAGCGCACTCAGGCGAGCCAGTGGCGGCGTAGCTGGCGAGCGGCCACCACCTGGATGATAGGCAAGGAAGCTTCCGAGCGCCAAGCGAAGCAGGAGAGTGAACTGCGCGCGCTGCCTAAAGTGAAGCTGGCGCATGTTGCGCCCCCCATTGACTGGCTGCCCGCCACCGAACGCTTGAAACAGGCGCTGAAAGACTACGAAGATGCGCCGGTTGTGCTGTTTATTTCACCGCCTTACGGCGGGCACAGCACCGTGGTGAGCCAATGGGCTGCGCAACAGGATATTCCTTGCCTCACCGTACCCACGCTGAAAGAGCTAGTGGACGGCAGCCTAGCCTGGGTAGAAGACGCTACCCAGCTAAAGCGCTGGGCAATTCCTGCCTTGGAGTACCACTTTTTACGCCATACCAATGGCTTGCAAAGCGTTCGTGAGTTGCTTGAGCGTGCCTTGAGTGGGCGCCTGGGGCAGAGCGTGATGGGGTGCGATAGCTGGACCTACGCCTACTTACAGCATGCGGTGGGGCTGGAGGGCGTGCCGGTATTGACCCTCCAAGGGCTAGAAGACCAAGCCTTAAAGCACGTGCTGCCCTTTTCTGACCACGAAGCGTTAAACGCACGCTTTGCCCTGGCGCAGCGTGGCATTCTTAGCAGCCAGCAAGGGCGCTGGCAGGTGGCGCCGCTTAGCTATGCCAGCGTGCGGCAGCTGCTTGAGTCGCGTAACTATCTCGTTGACCCGCTCTAGGAGCACTAATGGAAGACCAAGGGCAGTACGCCAAGCTGTTTAACGAAATGGATAGCCAAGCGTTGATAACGCTCGGCCTTATCTTGGTCAGCACGATTCTACTGATTATTGTCAGCCAGCGAGGACTCAACTGGGTGGCGAATCGGCTACACGGCCAAGTGCGCTTTCGGGTCTTTGCCCTGGTGCCGCTCACCCGCCTGCTAATTTTGATCGCCGCGCTCGCCACTGCCGTCCCCATCATTATCGAGCCGTCGTTGCGCAATATGGTGACGCTGCTGGGGGCGATTGGCTTAGCCATTGGCTTTGCCCTGAAAGACTATGTCAGCAGCCTGATCGCTGGGGTAGTGTCTGCCGTCGAGCTACCGTACCGGCCTGGCGACTGGGTGAATATCGAAGGCACGTACGGCGAAGTAAAGCACGTGGGCATGCGTACGGTAGAAGTACAAACTCCTGATGACGATCTGGTCGCCGTGCCGCATTTGAAGCTCTGGGACACCGCGATCTATAACGCCAATAATGGTGGCACTAGCCTGCAGTGCGTGGCGAGTTTTTACCTTCATCCAGAGCATGAAGCCGGCTGGGTGCGCAAAGCACTGCGCGATGTGGCGCTGACCAGTGCTTATTTAAAATTTGGAGAGCCGATTATTGTGGTGGCGGAGGAGAAGCCCTGGGGCACCCATTACCGTATCCGCGCCTACCCCGTCGACCCCCGCCAGCAGTTTCTGTTTGTCACTGATTTAACGGTGCGCGGCAAAACAGTGCTTAGCGCTGCTGGCATTCAACCAGCGCTGCTACCACCGGATGCGGCACTAGATGCATAGTTGGATGAATAAAAGCAACCCGACCGCCAGCAGAGATGCCAGCGGCGGAAGGGTGGATCTTCGTGCCGAGGGATGCGTTGAGCGACTAGCGGCTCAAGCCTCGTCTTCCGGCAGTTCCGCGTTATGGAAGACATTCTGGACGTCGTCCAGGTCGTTGAGCATACCCAGAAACTTTTCAAACATCGCCACGTCGTCGCCTTCGATGGGCGTGGTGGTTTGTGGCAAGAACTGGATTTCGTCGACCTCGAAGTTGATCTCACCCAGCGCATCCAACAGTGCCTGCTTGGCTTTGGCGTAGTCGGTATGCGGCGCAAAGACGGTGATGCGCCCCTCTTCCTGTTCGATATCGGTCACGTCCACGTCGGCTTCCATCAGCGCTTCCAGTACGGTTTCTTCATCGCTACCAGCGAAAGAGAAGATCGCGCAGTGGTCGAACATGTGGCTGACGCTGCCCGGCGTGCCGATCTTGCTCTTGGTTTTGGTGAAGCAGCCGCGTACATCGCCAAAGGTGCGGTTGGGGTTGTCGGTCAAGCAGTCGACAATCACCATGGCGTTGCCGGGGCCAAAGCCCTCGTAGCGTGCCGGAGAGAAGTCTTCGCCGCCTGCGCCGCTGGCTTTATCCAGGGCTTTATCAATGACGTGGGACGGCACCTGGTCTTTCTTGGCACGCTCCATCAAACCGCGCAGCGCGAGGTTACCGTTGGGGTCCGTGCCGCCCGCTTTGGCACAGACGTAAATTTCACGTCCATACTTGCTGTAAACTTTGGTTTTCGCAGCGGCCGTTTTGGCCATGGATTCCTTACGGTTTTGAAACGCCCTGCCCATATTGAAGTCCTTTATTAGCCATGAACCGCCTGCATGGCAGGCGTCATCGTTTTCAAAAAGGGGAAAATTTTACCCAACAGCGTACCATGCTAACAGCGTTATTTAAGCGTCTTTGTGGTTTCAGCAGCGTTGAGTAAAGAAGCCTCCCCCGGCTGCCCAATCATTGGCCACTGGCAAGCCCACCCTTGGCGTATACTGGCCCACTGATCACCATACCTTTCAGGGAGGAGAAGATGCCGTTAACACTCTGGCTTTCGCTGGCTGCTATCTGCGCGATGGGCGCTATGTCGCCTGGGCCAGGCTTAGCGCTGGTACTTCGCCATACGTTAGGCGGTGGACGCGTGCCGGGCATCACGGCCGCTGTTTTTCATGCGTTGGGGGTGGGGTTTTACGCGCTGTTCACCGTGCTGGGGCTGGGTGCGATGATGGCCAATTTTCCCGCGTTATTTCAGGTGATTACGTGGTGCGGTGCGGCTTATTTGGCGTGGCTAGGTATTAAGGCATTACGGGCAGGGCGTGGGGGAGCGTTCTCACCGGGCGCTGTCACCACCACGCCGCGTCAAGCGGCCAAAGAGGCTGTGCTGGTAGCGTTGGGCAACCCTAAGCTCATCCTCTTTTTTGTCGCGCTATTAAGCCAGTTTGTGACGCCAGAAATGAACCTGCTTGCGAAGGCGATTATTGTCGCCACAGCTATTATGATTGATGGAGGCTGGTACGTGCTGGTGGCAGTGGGGCTCTCTCACTCTCGAGTGCTGCCGTGGCTACAGCGTCACGCTCACTGGATTAACCGCATTACGGGCGTGCTGTTGATCGCGCTAGCGTTGCGTGTAGTGGCAGGGCCAATCATTTAACCTGTGCGCTGGTGCCACTACCGTTGTAGTGGCAAGGTAAGGTGTATGCTGGCAAAGGCATTTTAGAGGCCTGGCGATGACGATTTACGAGCAGGATTGTTATACCCATCAAGGTAAGCCCTTCAATCTGCGCGCTTTGCGTGGGCAGGTATTATTGGTGGTCAATGTGGCCAGCCAGTGCGGTTTTACGCCGCAGTTGAAAGAGCTCGAGGGGCTGTACCAGCGTTACCGGGATCGTGGATTTACCGTGTTGGGCTTCCCCTGTAACCAGTTTGGCCGCCAGTCGCCCGAGAGTGCCGAGGCGTTCTGCGCCTTTGGCGAGCAGCAGTTCGGGGTGAGCTTTCCGCTGCTGGAAAAGGTGAAAGTCAACGGCTCCGATGCTCACCCGCTATTTGTACAGCTCAAGCGGGAGGCGCCAGGGATTTTGGGCACCAAAGCTGTAAAGTGGAATTTCACCAAGTTTCTGGTAGGCCGAGATGGCAAGGTCATCGCCCGCTTTGGCCCCAAGGATCATGGGTTAACGCTGCGCTTAGCCCTTGAAGCCGCACTGGATAAAGAGTGAATCAGCCAGCCGCTAAACCTCCCCGCGCGCGACCATCAAGCGTTGCATTAGCTCGGTCCAGCGATGGCGAACCATCATGGTCGTCAATCCCGAAAAGAGTGCCCAGCTTTTGCGCCGCCAGCCTTTCAATTTCAGATTGTGGTTCACCAGCTGCTTCATCAGTTTGTAGTCATCGAACTTGCGCCACTCGCTGGCGACTGACAGCTGGTGGCGTGACATCACCGGCGCCAGCTCCAGGCGTAGCATCCACTCAAGCTCTTTGAGCGACATCTTGTGCTGCTCAATCACCTCAATCATATGGGCGTAGTCGCGCTCGCTGGGTTCGCGGTCAAGCCAGAGAGGGGCAAGTGCTAGCCACAAATCGCCCCGCTCATCGACTAGCTGCTGTGCATTCATTAAAGATCCCGTCGGCAAGTGGTGGGCAGGCCGCTATCCTGCCGCGAATGGCGGATAAGCTCAAGAGCGGACAGGGCGCGCCGAGACCGCTAGAATACCCTCATTGATAACTCGGCACTGCCGTGCCGAACGCAATACTCATCTGATGAAGGGGTCGAATGTGATCATTAAACCGAAAGTGCGTGGCTTTATCTGCACCACCACCCACCCGAAAGGCTGCGAGCAGAACGTTCTCGAGCAGATCGAAGCGACCCGCGCCCGTGGTTTGGACAAAAGCCAAGGCCCGAAGAAAGTGCTGGTGATCGGTGCCTCTAGCGGTTACGGCCTAGCGGCGCGTATTACCGCCGCCTTTGGTTACGGCGCCGACACTCTGGGGGTGTTTTTTGAAAAGCCGGGCACCGAGAAGAAGCCGGGCACCGCTGGCTGGTACAACAGCGCCGCGTTCGATAAGTTTGCCAAGCAGGAAGGTCTGTACAGCAAATCCATTAATGGCGATGCGTTCTCCCACGAAGCTCGCGAGAAAGCCATCGAGCTGATCAAGCAGGACATGGGCGAGGTCGACCTGGTGGTTTACTCACTGGCCTCGCCGGTGCGCAAGATGCCCGATACCGGTGAAGTCAAACGCTCTAGCCTAAAGCCGATTGGTGAGACCTACCGCGCCACGGCCATTGATACTAACAAAGACACCATTATTGAAGCCGAAGTGGAACCGGCCACCCAGCAGGAGATCGACGACACCATCACCGTGATGGGCGGCGAAGACTGGGAGCTGTGGATGAGCGCTCTGGCCGATGCAGGCGTGCTGGCCAAAGGTGCCCGCAGCGTGGCGTTCAGCTATATCGGCACCGAAATCACCTGGCCGATCTACTGGCATGGTGCCCTGGGGAAAGCCAAGGAAGACCTGGACCGCGCAGCGGCGGCCATCGATGCCAAACTGCAAGAGAGCGGCGGCGGTGCCAACGTGGCGGTGCTGAAATCCGTCGTTACCCAAGCCAGCGCGGCGATTCCGGTGATGCCGCTGTACATCGCCATGGTCTACAAGGTGATGAAGGAGAAGGGCCTGCACGAAGGCACCATCGAGCAGCTCAACCGCCTGTTCGGCGAGCGCCTCTATGGAGGTGAGTTCACCACCGACGAGGCTGGCCGCCTGCGTCTGGACGACTGGGAGCTGCGTGACGACGTGCAGCAGGCGTGTAAGGATCTGTGGCCTCAGGTGACCACCGAGAACCTGTTCCAGATCACCGACTATGCTGGTTACAAGCACGAGTTCCTGAAGCTGTTCGGCTTCGAGCGTGACGACGTGGACTACGATGCCGATGTGAACCCCGAGGTCGAGTTCGATGTTGTAACGTTATAAACGCAGCGCGACGGGCAGCGCACGCCGATGTGCTATGAATCATCGACCGGACTGGATGAGGTGACGTATGGATACCCGAGAGAGCAAAACCCCGGAAGAAGAGAAAGAGCACGTGCTGAGCGAGCGCATACCTGAAGATTTCGAGACCTCGCAGCCCCAACAACAGCCAGAAGCGAAAAAGTCTGCGAATGGGCTGCATAAAATGCTGCCGTTAATCATCGTGATTATGGGCATCATCGTCGCTGGCATTGTCATGTTGGGGCTAGGCAATAGCGGCGGCTAAAGTGAGCGTTTGCTGTTGTGCTTATTGCCGGGCCTAGGCTCGGCAATTTGTATTTTTGCGTCCTGTTTTTGTTTGCGTGGACATGGCGCTGCCTTCAATCGCGCAATTGAGTAAGATAGCGTTTAAATAGAACGCCTTATCCAGTCCACCAGCGGCGGTTTTCATGCAGCGCAATAGGCAGCACAGCGAATTCACATGCATTCCAGTACGTTAACGCCACCCCCTAGCCACCGCAGGCGGGTGGCGTTTGTGTTGCTGCCTGGGTTTTCGCTGTTGGCTCACGCCAGCGCTATTGAGCCGCTGCAAATGGCCAACCAGCTGAGCGGCCAGATGCTGTACCACACCGTTACCCTCAGCCTAGATGAAGAGCCCGTGCGCAGCAGCGCGCAGCTTTCGCTCATCGCGCAGCACACGCTGAGCGCACCCCTTGGGCCGATGGATCTGCTTTTCATATGTGCACCGACGCCACTTCCCTACGCACTACCCGCAAAGCTGAATGAGTGGCTGCGTAGTCACCAAGGGCGAGGCGTCGCCTTTGGGGGGCTGGCTGGCGGCACCGAAGTATTGGCCCGTTGTGGTCTGCTGGAGGGCTACCGCGCGACGCTTCCTTGGCAGCGCTTCGATGCGTTTGCCCAAGCCTATCCCCAGGTGACGCTCTCCCAGCAGCTGTTCGAGATTGATCGTGACCGCCTGACCTGCGCGGGCGGCACCGCCGCTATGGATATGATGCTCACGCTAATTGGCAAGCATCACGGCCCGCGCTTGGCCGAGCAGGTTTCTGAACAGTTTGTTTGCGACCGTATTCGCTTAGCCGATGAGCGCCAGCACGTGCCGCTGCGCAACCGTTTGGGCCACGCGCCCCAGAGCTTGGTAGATGCGGTGACTCTTATGGAAGCCAATATCGAAGAGCCGCTCTCGACGTTGGAACTGGCCGAGCATTTGGGGATCTCCCGGCGTCAGCTGGAGCGACTATTCAAGAAGTACCTGCAGGCGGTGCCAAGCCGTTATTATCTGGACTTGCGGCTGCAGGAAGCCCGCAAGCAGCTCAGAGAGAGCGACCGTCCCGTGGGCGACATTGCCCTGATGACCGGTTTCTCCTCGGGCGCGCACTTTTCCACCGCCTACCGTAACCATTTTGGGATCACCCCGCGGGAAGAGCGGCTGGGGTAGGCGCAGCTTTTCATAATTTACCGTCCCAATACTGAAAGCAGGGCGTCCTACGCCCCCCGTATACTGAATCCATCGCTTACTCCACTGGAGGTACTGTCCCATGAGCCACACCCCAAGCCGTCAAGACTTCGACCACTACATGACGCCTAACTACGCGCCGCAGCAGATTATTCCGGTACGTGGTGAAGGCAGCCGCTTGTGGGACCAAGAAGGCCGCGAGTACATCGATTTCGCTGGCGGTATTGCGGTGAACTCCCTGGGTCACTGCCATCCGGTGCTGGTCAATGCGCTGAAAGAGCAGGGCGAAAAGCTTTGGCATCTCTCCAACGTATTCACCAACGAACCGGCGCTCAAACTGGCCAAAACCCTTACCGAGCGCACCTTCGCCGATAAGGTCTTTTTATGCTCCTCCGGCGGTGAAGCCAACGAAGCCGCGCTGAAGCTGGCACGCCGCTGGGCGGTAGACCACCATGGCGAGCACAAAGATAAAATCATCTCGTTCTACCAGTCGTTCCACGGCCGCACCTTCTTTACCGTGAGCGTGGGCGGCCAGCCCAAGTACTCCCAGGGCTTTGGCCCGGTGCCGGGCGGCATTCTCCACGCCAACTTCAACGACCTGGAGAGCGTGCGTAAGCTCGTGGGCGACGACACCTGCGCCATCATGGTTGAGCCGATGCAGGGCGAGGGCGGGATCGTCCCCGCGACCCAAGAGTTCCTGCAGGGCCTGCGCGATCTGTGTGACGAGCACAACGCGCTGCTGATTTTCGATGAAGTGCAAACCGGCGTTGGCCGCAGCGGAGAGCTGTATGCCTATAAAAACTTCGGCATTACCCCGGATATTCTTACCAGCGCCAAATCGCTGGGCGGCGGCTTCCCGATTGGTGCCATGCTGACCACCGATGCCATCGCCACATCGCTAGCCATTGGTACCCACGGCTCTACCTACGGCGGCAACGCGCTGGCCTCAGCGGTGGCGCTGGCGGCGGTCGAGTTCATCGACACCCCCGAAGTGCTGCAAGGGGTCAAGCAGCGTCACGACCTGTTCCGTGAGCACCTGGAAACCATCAACCGCAAACACGGCGTTTTCAAAGAGATCCGTGGTATGGGCATGCTGATGGGAGCCCAGATGTCGGACGCTTTCGAAGGCCGTGCCAAAGATATTCTGCCGTTGGCGATTGAAGAGGGCGTGATGGCGCTGATTGCAGGCCCCAACGTGCTGCGTATGGCGCCCTCGCTGGTGATTCCCGAGGAAGACATCGCCGAGGGCATGGCGCGTCTCGAGCGTGCCATCGAGCGACTTGTCGCTAGCGCATGAGTAGAGCGCAAGTCACACAAGAGGGGGCGTTAAACATGTTGGTAATCCGACCGGTCACGCTGGCTGACCTTTCCGCCTTAGAGCAACTGGCAGAACATGCGGTGCCTCGGCTTACCAACCTGCCCGCCAATCGGGATCGCCTCGAGGAGCGCATCGTGCGCTCCCAAGAAGCATTCGAGAGCGAGATCGAGTACCCCGGTAACGAGCACTATATGTTCGTGTTGGCGGACGATAGCCGCAACGAGGTGCTGGGGACGGCCACCATCCGCGCCCAGGCGGGGGCTGCCGAGGCCTACTACACCTACCGCCAAGAGACGCTGATTCACGCCTCTCAGCAGCTTAACGTTCGCCGTGAAGTGCAAACGCTGGCGCTTTCCCATGAAGCCTCGGATGCCACGCTGCTTTGCGCGCTGTCGCTTAACCCGCGCTACAAGGGCACCAGCGCGGAGAGCTTACTGCGCCGGGCGCGGCTGATGTTCATCGCCCAGTACCCGGAGCGCTTCTCGCGGATTCTCGCCGTGGCGTTTCCGGGGTACCTGGATCGCCAGAATGAATCTCCCTTTTGGGAGAGCGTGGGCCGCCACTTTTTTGCCCGCGGTTTCCAGGAGATGAATCACATAGCGGGCGTGCGCTCAAAGAGCTTCATTGCCGAGGTGATGCCGCAGTTTCCGCTCTATTTGCCACTGCTCACGCCCCAGGCCCGTGCTGCCATTGGCCGCGAGCATCCGGCCCACGAAGAGGCGCTGGGCGAAATGCTGGCCGAAGGGTTCGTGCGCTCCAGACACGTGGATATTTTCGATGCAGGCCCCATCGTCAAAGCCGAGCGCGAGCGCCTGGAAACTTTCCGCCGCGCCGCCTGGCACCCGGTACGGATACGCCCCGAGCACGCGCTACCCGATGCCGAACCGGCGATGATTGCCAACCAAACGCTGAGTGATTTCCGCTGTATCGTCGCGCGCTACGCGCTCTCGCCCACGGGGCAGCTGATGCTCTCGCCGCAGCACGCGGAGCGTTTGGGTGTAGAAGAGGGACGGGCGGTGCTGGCGGCACCGTTAACCCTGCCAAGCGCCATCGATGCGCTTGATGAAGGAGAGATGTAATGCGCATTCGACCCATTGCCCGTGATGATCTGGATGGGCTCCAGGCGCTTGCGCAGCAGGCCGGTGTTGGCTTTACCTCGCTGCCGGATAACCGCGAGTTTTTGGCCGGTAAAATCGAGTCCGCCGCCCGCGCGTTCGAAGAGCGTACGCCAGTGGACGACCGTCTCTACTTCTTCGTGCTAGAAGATGAAACCAACGGCGAGCTAGCAGGTTGTTGCGCCATCGAAGGTCAGGTGGGTCGTGAAGTGCCGTTCTACAACTATCGGCTTGGCACGCTGGCGCACTCGTCGGTACAGCTCGATTTGCATCGCACCATCGATACGCTGTTTTTGAGCTCCGACCATACCGGCGACGCCGAGGTGTGCTCGCTGTTTCTGCGCCCCGAGTATCGCGGCGAGGCCAACAAACACCTGCGTAACGGGGCGCTGCTTTCCAAAGCGCGCTGGCTGTTCATTGCCCAGTTCCGCGACCGCTTTCCGCAGAAAGTGCTGGCCGAGATGCGCGGCGTGTTCGACGAGAACAACGTTAGTCCCTTCTGGGAGAGCCTGGGGAAACACTTCTTCCCCATGGATTTCAACGAAGCCGACCGCTTGACCGGCCTGGGCCAGAAGAGCTTTATCGGTGAGCTGATGCCCAAGTTCCCGATCTACACCACGTTTATGTCGGAAGAGGCGCGGGCGTGTATCGGGCAGGTGCACCGTCACACCCGGCCGGCGCTGGGGATGCTTAAAAAAGAGGGGCTGCGCTGGGAAGGCTATATCGACATTTTCGATGGTGGCCCCACAGTGGAGGCCTACATCGATGACGTGCGGGCGATTCGCAACTCGCAGCTTTATCAGGTGGAAGTCTCAGCGAGCGCGCCGCAAGAGAGCGTTAGCCGCTGGCTGGCGGCGTCGACCCAAATGCTGAACTTTACCGCGAGCTGGATCGGCCGCGGCCCGGCAGATAGCAGCACGATTGTGCTCACCCCCGACGAGGCCAAGCGGCTAGGCGTTTCCACCGGCGACGCCGTTCGCCTGCTGGAAACCTAACATGAACGCCTGGAACGTCCCTCTGCCCGCGCGAACGACGATAAAAATTGAGCAAAGGAGAGCATGATGCACACCGAGAACATGCATGCCCAGCAGCAACAACTGATCAACGGCACTTGGGTCGTCGGCAACGCCGAGCCTTTTACCAAGCATGATCCGGTGGCGGGTATGCTGCTTTGGCAAGGAGCGGCAGCTTCCAGCAGCCAAGTTGGCGCTGCGGTCGAGGCGGCGCGAGCGGCATTCCCGACCTGGGCGCGCACGCCCTTTGCTGAGCGTCAGGCGCTGGTGGAGCGCTTTGTCGACGTATTGACCGCCCGCCGCGAGGACTTGGCCATTGCCATCGCCTCGGAAACCGGCAAACCGCTGTGGGAAGCCCGCACCGAAGCAGGTGCGATGATTGGTAAAATCGCGCTCTCCATCAAGGCGTACCACGAGCGCACCGGGGAGCGTGAAAAAGCCGTCGGCAGTGCCAAAGCGGTACTGCGCCACCGCCCCCACGGCGTCATGGCGGTGTTTGGCCCCTATAACTTCCCTGGCCACCTGCCCAATGGCCATATGGTGCCCGCCCTATTGGCGGGTAACACCGTGGTGTTCAAGCCCAGCGACCAAACCCCGCTCACCGCGGATCTCACCCTGCAGTGCTGGATAGAAGCCGGGCTGCCTGCTGGGGTGATCAATCTCGTGCAGGGAGGGGTGGCCGTGGGACAGGCGCTCTCTGCCCACCCGGGTATCGATGGTCTGCTGTTTACCGGAAGTGCCAAAGTGGGTGGCATGCTGCAGCAGCAGTTTGCCGGGCAGCTGGATAAAATCCTCGCGCTGGAATTAGGCGGCAACAATCCGCTGGTGGTGAAGGATGTGGAGGATGAGCGCGCTGCCGTGCTGACGATTCTCCAGTCGGCGTTTCTCTCAGGGGGGCAGCGCTGCACTTGCGCCCGCCGCTTGATTGTGCCCCAGGGGGAGGTGGGCGACCACCTCATCGATGCGCTTTCGGATGCCATCGCCAAGCTGCACGTGGCGGGGCAGTTCGACGAGGAGCCTGCGCCGTTCTATGGCGGCTTGGTCAGCGTTGTCGCCGCCGATGGCCTGCTCAAGGCGCAGGATGAACTGGAAGCCATGGGCGGCACGGTGATCAATCGTATGCAGCGCCTCAAAGAGGGCACTAGCTTGCTCAGCCCCGCGCTGATCGACGTGACGGGGTTGAACGTGCCCGACGAGGAGCACTTCGGCCCGCTGCTGAAAGTCCATCGCTATACGGATTGGGATGAGGCGCTTGCCCTGGCCAACGACACCCGCTATGGCCTGTCGGCTGGGTTGATCGGGGGCGAGCAGGCGGATTGGGACGACTTCCTGCTGCGTATCCGCGCCGGTATCGTCAACTGGAACCGCCAGACCACCGGTGCCTCGGGCGATGCGCCCTTCGGCGGCGTGGGCGACAGCGGCAACCACCGCCCCAGTGCCTACTACGCCGCAGACTACTGCGCTTACCCGGTCGCCTCCATGGAGGCCGAAAGCCTGGAAATGCCCGAAACCCTGCCGCCAGGAGTCAGCCTATGAGCATGCACGGCATCCGGGAAGTCAACTTCGACGGCTTGGTCGGGCTGACCCACAACTACTCGGGGCTTGCCCATGGTAACGTGGCCTCCATGAGTCACGGCGGTTTGGTTTCCAACCCCAAAGAGGGGGCGCTGCAGGGGCTGGCCAAGATGAAATCGCTGATGGACGCGGGCTACGCCCAGGGCGTTTTGCCGCCGCAGCAGCGCCCCGATTTGGGCGCGCTGCGCGACTTGGGCTTCAGCGGCAGCGACCGTGAGATGCTGGCACGTGCCGCGACACAAGCCCCGCAACTTTTGCGAGCCGTGTGCTCGGCGTCCAGCATGTGGACCGCCAACGCGGGCACCATTACGCCTAGCGTGGATGCACCCGATGGTCGGATGCACATTACCCCGGCCAACCTGCAGTCGAGTTTCCACCGCTACCTGGAGCCGCGCACCACGGGGCGCGTGCTCCAGGCGATTTTCCGCGATGAGCAGCACTTCGCCCACCACCCGGTGCTGCCCGCCACCCCCGCGTTTTCCGATGAAGGGGCGGCCAACCACACCCGGCTGTGCGGTGAGTATGGCGAGCCCGGCGTGCACCTGTTCGTGTATGGCCGACAGGCGTTTGGCGGCGGGCGGAACGAGCCCAAGCGTTATCCGGCCCGGCAAACGCTGGAAGCCAGCCAGGCGGTGGCCCGCCAGCACGGGCTGAGCGACGCCCAGACCGTATTTGCTCAGCAGCATCCCGAGGCCATCGATGCCGGGGTGTTCCACAACGATGTGATTGCCGTGGGCAACGGCCCGGTGCTGCTCTACCACGAAATGGCATTTCTTGATGAAGAGCGCACGCTCAACGAGCTGCGCGCCAAGATGAGTACGCCGCTGATTCCTGTCCGGGTGCCGGTGGAAGCGGTGAGCATGGAAGACGCGGTAGCGTCGTACCTGTTCAACTCCCAACTGCTCTCCAACCCAGACGGCACAATGACCCTGGTGGTGCCCAGCGAGTGCCAAGAGCGTGAAGCCGTTTGGAACACGATTCAGAACTTCATCCTGGCGGGCAATAACCCTATTGGCGAAGTGATCGTTAAAGACGTTAAGCAAAGTATGCGCAACGGCGGCGGTCCCGCCTGCCTGCGCCTGCGGGTGGTGTTGTCGGAAGCCGAGCGCGCTGCGCTGACTGGCCGTGTACTGCTCAACGAGGCACTTTATAGCGACCTCACCGCCTGGGTGAACCGCCACTACCGCGACCGCCTCGCTACCGACGACTTGGCCGACCCGCAGCTCGCGACGGAGGTGCTCACCGCGCTGGATGAGCTGACGCAGCTGCTGAACATTGGCTCGGTGTATCCGTTTCAACAGGGGTAAGCGCCCTGCCAAACAACTCATCATGAGGTTTTCTCATGATGAGTTGAATTAATGTCGCTTTTCATTCATATGGTGGGTCTGGCATAAAGAACACATCCTCTTCGATGACGTGGCGCTAACGCCCGTCTATCGAAACGTCACACATGGCATCGAGCGCTGAGCTGCATTGGGGCGCCGTCGCCAATCTCGACCAACAGGGTGTTTGTTCGCGATGAGCTACGACTTTACCTTCGATATCAAGAGCGTCCGGTTCGACGAAAACTACCGTCCTGCCGAGAGCACGCGTACCACGACCAACTTCGCCAATCTGGCGAGAGGCGAGCGCTGCCAGGAAAACCTGCGTAACGCGCTGACCATGATCGACAATCGCTTCAATACCCTGGCCCATTGGGATAACCCCAAGGCAGATCGCTACGCCGTCGAGCTGGAGATCATTACCGGCGAGCTAAGCGTGGCGGCTGAAGGCGCTACCTTCCCGGCGATCGAGATGTTGAAGACGACCATCATCGATCGGCATCTCGACAAACGCATCGAGGGCATGACGGGGAACAACTTCTCCTCCTACGTCCGCGACTACGACTTCAGCGTGTGGCTCTCGGAGCACAACAAGGAGCGGTCGGAATTTGGTATTCCGGAGGGGTTTGGCGATCTTCACGGCAAGCTGTTCAAGCGTTTCGTCGACTCCGAGGCGTATCGATCCGTTGCCAGCAAGGCGCCGGTGATCTGTCTCAGCGTTTCCAGCAACAAGGTGTATCGTCAGACGGAAAATCGCCACCCGGTGCTGGGCGTCGAATACGTGAACGACACATCGTCACTCACGGATTTCTATTTCGCCAAGATGGGCCTGCAGGTGCGTTACTTCATGCCGCCCCATAGCGTGGCACCGCTGGCGTTCTACTTTTCCGGCGATCTGCTGGCCGATTACAGCGATCTCGAACTGATCAGCGCCATCAGCACCATGGAGACGTTCCAGAAGATCTATCGACCGGAAATTTACAACGCTAACTCGGCGGCAGGTAAGGTCTATCAACCGCATCTGACCCATCAGGACTACTCGTTGACCCGTATCGAGTACGACCGCGAAGAGCGTAGCCAGCTGGCCGTCGAGCAGGGCAAGTTTGCCGAGCGCTACTTCATCGAACCTTTCCGTCACGTGCTCGAGCGCTGGTCGGCCGATGTCGCCCTTTGATTCACTGTTTACCAAGGATATTGTTATGAAGACATTGCTGCCCACATCGACGGCCGGAAGCCTGCCCAAGCCCGCTTGGCTGGCCGAGCCAGAAAAACTCTGGTCGGACTGGAAGCTGCAGGGCGAGGAGCTGGCCCAAGGCAAGCAGGATGCACTGCGGATATCGCTGCACGATCAGCGCTTGGCGGGTATCGACATCGTCAGCGACGGTGAACAGACTCGCCAGCACTTCGTCACCACCTTCATCGAGCACTTGAACGGCGTTGATTTCGAGCAGCGCGAGATCGTCAAGATCCGCGACCGCTATGACGCCAGCGTTCCCTCGGTGGTGGGCCCCGTCTCGCGGGAAAAACCGGTCTTCGTCGAGGATGCCAAGTTCCTGCGCCAGCAGACCGACCAGCCGATTAAGTGGGCGCTGCCCGGGCCCATGACCATGGTCGATACGCTCTATGATGGCCACTACAAGAGCCGCGAAAAGCTGGCCTGGGAGTTCGCCAAGATCCTCAACCAGGAAGCCCGCGATCTGGCGGCGGCTGGCGTGGACATCATTCAGTTCGATGAGCCCGCCTTCAACGTTTTCTTCGATGAGGTGAACGACTGGGGCATCGCCGCCCTGGAAAAAGCCATCGAAGGCGTCACCTGCGAGACCGCCGTGCATATCTGCTACGGCTACGGCATCAAGGCCAATACCGACTGGAAGAAGACGCTGGGGTCCGAGTGGCGCCAGTACGAAGAGATCTTCCCCAAGCTGCAGGCGTCGAACATCGACATCGTTTCGCTGGAGTGCCAGAACTCCCACGTGCCGATGGAGCTGATCGAGCTGATTCGCGGCAAGAAGGTGATGGTTGGGGCCATCGACGTGGCCACCCACGCCATCGAGACGCCGGAAGAGGTCGCCGACACGCTGCGCAAGGCGCTGCAGTTCGTCGATGCCGACAAGCTTTACCCCTGCACCAACTGCGGTATGACGCCCCTGCCTCGTGAAGTCGCCCAGGGTAAGCTGAAGGCGCTGAGCGCTGGCGCGGCAATCGTACGGCAGGAGATTTCTCGATAGTCGGCTTGGCCATTAGGCGGGTGATGCCCCCCATGCATTGGGACACAGAGAGTGATACAGGCGGACTAGAGCTTCCGCCTGGGTATCCTCGTTCCAGCGCCCCCCGAAAGCTTTCGATCGACGTCGGCACGCCGTTCACCCGAGGGAAATAGACGTCGGAAAGCATTAAAATCTTCATCATGAACGACTTAACGGCTAGGGTGGCTGCCAGTATGGCAACGCGCCGCGACACCGCCATGACAGCCGTGGTGGTGTTGACTTCCTTTCATCATGATGGATATGACATGCGACGTATTTTTGTGCTGCCCACGTCCTGGGCGGGCTGGGGGCTTTTCATTGCCTTTGTGGCGCTAGTATTGGCCGGTATTTGGCCAGTGATTGGTTGGGTGAACCGGGCCACGCTGGTGATGGGACTGCCGCTGCTGGTGGTGTGGAGCTACGTGATCATGTTTGCCTGCGTGGCAGTCATGCTAGTGGGCAACCGAATTGTAGAGCGAGACGACCATGAGTAGTGCCTGGCCGCTGGTCATTACGCTTTTATACGTGGCCACCGCGATGCTGATCGGCCTTCGCGCACAGGCTGGCCGCTCCATGAATAATCTTGAAGAGTGGGGCGTGGCGGGGCGCAGCATGGGGCCAGTGACGCTTTACCTGCTGATCGCGGCGGGTAGTGTGAGTGCTTACACCTTCATGGGCGCACCGGGCTGGGCCTACTCCAAGGGCGTGGCGGTATTTTATGTGGCGGTTTATTTGGCCTATTTAGCGCTGGTGGCCTGGTACTTCGGGCCGAAGGTGTGGCAGTTCGGCGAGCAGTTTGGCCATGTAACGCAGGCAAGCGCCATTGCCGACCGCTACCAAAGCCCTGCGCTAGGGGCGCTCTCCGCGCTGGTGATGGCGGTGGGCTCCGTGGCCTACGCGGTGCTACAAACGATTGGCTCTGCTTATATTCTGTTCGTGATGAGCGGCGGGCAGATTCCTGTTTGGTTGGGCGTGCTGTTGGTGCTGGCCTGCATTGCGGTTTATCTCTACGCTAGCGGGCAGCGGGCGATTGGCCGTACCAACGCGTTCCAGGGTGTGTTGATGCTGGTGGTGGCCTGGGCAGTAGGCCTATGGGCCATACACAGTGCCACTGGCGGGCTGAGTTTTGCGGGCGTATTTGAACGCATCACCGCCGAGAACCCCGAGTTTCTGACCCTCCCCGGCGCGGGGGGCGATATGAGTTTTAGCTTCTGGACCACGTCGATCATTGTCTCGATGTTCTCGTTTATGCCCCCCGTCTGGACACAGTGGATGAGCGCCTCTTCAGCGCGCACCATCCGCCGCAGCGCGACGTGGCTACCCACCTACTATGTGGTGATTCTACCTATGGTGGTGGTGGGTTTTATCGGTATTTTCTCGCTGCCGGAGCTGGCGCGGGCAGATACCGTGGTGCTGGAGTACGCCATGCAGCACTTGCCCGTGGTGTTAGTTGGGCTGCTGGGCGCGGGCACCTTGGCGGCCTCTATGTCCTCCAGCGAGCCGTTTATTCATTCGGTTTCCCTTTCCGTGAGTAAAGACGTGCTGCAGCCGTTGCTCAAGCTCTCGGAGGGCACCACCGCCAAGCTGGCGCGGCTTTTGATTCTGCCCATTATGTTTCTGGTGATTGCGCCGCTGGCGATTGCAGAACCGGGGAGCTTAGTGATGATTTTGCTGGTGGGGCTTGGCTTTGCTTCGCAGGTTTTGCCCGCGTTTATCGGCATGTTCTTTTGGCCCAGAGCGTCGAAGCTGGGTGTCATGGCGGGCATCGTGGCGGGCTTCATGGTAACGGTGGCATTCACCGCCGTGTGGCCACACCCGTTGGGGATTCATGCCGGATTCTGGGGGCTGATGGTCAACCTGCCGCTCTTTTTTGCCGTGTCGCTGGTCACTCCAGCGGGGGAGAGTGAGGTGGTCGAGCGGTTCTTTCGCATTTCGGCGCCACGAGGGCTGACCCGGCTGGGGCGTTAGAGGAGAAGAGAGAACAGAGAACAGACGAGGCCAGCGCTGACGCTGGCCTCGCGGGTATGGCTACGATTGGCCGCCTGCAGCGCCCCCCACGATGCCACTGCGGAAGCCGCCCTGACGAGAATTGGCGTGATCCAGATGGTTGGCCACGGTGTCTTCCGGGGAGCCCGCCATTTCACGGAACATGCCCATGGAGCCCAGCAGCGCCGAGGATTCGTAGGGCACGAAGACGCGCTCGCCGTCTTTCGCCATGGTGGGCAGCACCTTGATGTAGCTCTGGCCGAGCAGATAGCCCACTACCGTACGCTTGTGCTCGTCGCTGTCGCCAATGGCGCTGAGCACCAGCTTGATCGACTCCTGCTCGCCCTGGGCACGCAGAATGGCCGACTCTTTATCGCCCTGGGCGTTGAGGATGGCAGACTCACGCTGGCCTTGGGCCATGGCAATGGCTGCTGATTTTTCGCCTTCGGCTTCGGTGACCGTTGCACGACGCTTACGCTCGGCAGCCATTTGCAGGCGCATGGCCGACTCCACCTCTTCCGGCATGGCGATGTCCTGAACTTCGACCCGGGAGATCTTGACCCCCCACTTGGAAGCAGGCTCTTCCATGGCAGCCTGAATCTCGTTGTTCACCTCGGCCCGGGATTCGAACAGCTTATCCAGCTCCATCTTGCCGACCACCGAACGCAGCGTGGTCTTGGCCAATACCTCCACGGCCTGGCTCATGTTCTCGACTTCATAGACTGCTCGCTTGGGGTCGATGATCTGATAGTAGAGCGCGCCGTTGATCCGCACCGTGACGTTGTCGGTGGTCACGACCGGCTGGCCCGGGAAGTCCATGACGGTTTCCCGACGGTCGATACGAATTTCATCGCTGGTGATGGGGTGGTACTCCTCGCCCATTTTCTTGTAGCGAATCATGGTGATGGCGCGGGGCTGCTCGATAAAGGGAATGATGATGTTGATGCCGCTCTCCAGCACCCGGTGAAACGAGCCTAGCCGCTCGATCACCATGACTTCCGATTGGCGAACGATCACCAAGCCCTTGGAAATGATCAGAATACCGATGACCACGATGATCAGGCTGATCAACAGGCCTGGGCTGATGGGTAGATCCATGGTTAAAGCTCCTTGCGTTGCGAATGGTCGTCCTGGGGAACCGGGTTGCTGGCAGGGGCCAGCATGACCAGGGCGGTGGTGCCCTCGAAACGTTTGAACACCACCGGAGTGCCGGAGGGCAGCTCGGTGGCTCCGCTCTCCAGCACGCGTAGTCGATAGAAGTCGCCATTGACCTTGATGCCGGTGGCATTATCGAAGTCGCGGGTCAGGGTGACATAGTGTTGGTTCTTTTCCACACCGGTGCCGGTGGTGCCGTAGGCGACCCCCTTGGGCGAAAAGTGCGGGCGAATCACCATCACGCCCACGGGCACCAGAATACCCGCGAAGATGCCCATGCTGAGCAGTTGCCAGGGCAGTGTCAGCCCCAGTGCGGTGACGGCGGCGGTCAAGGCGGCGGCGATGCCCAGCGCCAGGAGGACCATGGCGCCAGAGGTCAGCTCGCCGAGACTGAGCAGCAGCGCGATGACTAACCAAGTGTAGGCCGGATTCCAATCCATGTGCACTCCTTATCAAGTGGGCTACCCCAAGGGTAACGTACCTTAGGCCTCTTGACCTCTGTGCCGCCCCAAGGTTTTAGACCTTTAATCTATCGTGACGATAGCATCCTGCCTGACAGAGGCAGGCAAAGCCAATCAGCCATTGAGGAGCACACTGATGTCCAACGCTTGCCAAAGTGTCACCCAGAGCCTTTTACCCGCCATGCGCAGGCCGTACTGGGTAGGCGTCATGATGCTCGCGGGGGCGCTGATCACGCCGCTCAGCCATGCGCATCATCACTCATCCGATCACTCATCAGATAGCCACGCCCACGAGTCCCATGGGCAGGCCGCATCACCTTCAGAGCATCCGGCCGTTGCCGCTTTTCAGGCGGCCAATGACCGTATGCATGAAGATATGAACATGGCCTTCAGCGGAGATCCCGACGTGGACTTTGCCAAGGGCATGATTCCGCACCATGAAGGTGCCATTGCGATGGCCGAGATCGTGCTCGAATATGGTGATGATCCAGAGATTCGCCAGCTCGCCGAGGAGATTATCGCGGCTCAAGAGAGTGAAATTGCGTTTCTGCGCGAGTGGCTCGAGCGTCAGGAACATTAACGTCACCTTGCCCGCATAATCCGCTACGCACCGGCCCCAACAGTGATATTCTGCCCGCCTCTTCAGGGTCGCATCAAAGGAGCGCTGCGTGTCGGGGGTAATTTACGGGTTGGATTTGGCGGGGGTGATCGTGTTTGCCCTGTCGGGAGTCATTTTGGCCTGCCGTTCGCGGATGGACCCGTTTGGCATGCTGGTGCTGGCGGCGGTGACCGGGATTGGCGGCGGCACCTTGAGGGATCTGGTGCTGGGTGTCCGGCCGGTGTTCTGGGTCACCGACCCCACGTATCTGTGGGTCATCCTCGCCACGGTGGGCGTGTCGTTGGTGGGATTTCACTATATCCATCGTCTATCTCGGGGGTTTTTACCCATCGCCGATGCCTTCGGCCTGGCGCTGTTTACCGTGATCGGTACCCACAAGGCGTTGCTGCTGGGCACGTCGGGGGTGGTGGCGGTACTCATGGGCATGATGACCGGTGTGGCGGGAGGCATGATTCGTGACGTGTTGGCTCAGCGGGTGCCCATGGTGCTGCGCGAAGAGATCTATGCCACCGCCGCCATGGCGGGCGGGATTGTGTATGTCGCGCTGCAGGCGCTCGATGCGCCGCTGACATTCGCCATTGCCGCCTCATTGAGCGTGACGCTGGGCCTGCGCTTAGCGGCGATTCATTGGCACTTGGCCCTGCCGGTGTTTGCCTGGGTCACGGTGCCGCCTAAATACCAAGACGCCAACGCGCCGCTGTCTACACCTCAAAAGGCCAAAGAGCGCGTGCGTATGATTCGTCGAGAACGCACGCGCCGCTAAGGCCTTGGAAAGCGCTGGGCCTCTCGCCAGCGGTCAAACCAGCGCTTGGGTTGGAGTACGCGTAGGGCCGGTTCGCTGTCATTCAGCTCCACGCCGAGGCCCACGGCACCCAGCCGTGCATAAAGCGCGCCGTTGGCTTGGCCGTCGGCTAGGCTCACATCGGAAAGCAGAAGCAGCGGGCCGCCTGTGAGCGTGAGGTCATGCAGGCGTATTTGCTCGCCGCTCACTGTGAGTAGGGCGTGCCCGTTGATGTTATGCACGTTTAAAATCCTGCCCAGCCAGTCGCTCTCCCGGGCACGGGCGAGAAATAGCCGTGCCAGCAGCCCAGTATCGCGCATGCCTAACCGTAGCTGGCTGGTGAGTTGTATCGGGGCGTCCCAGTTGAGCTGGGCTTCTTCCATGGTGAGCTGCACCCACCAGCCTGCGTCCTGAGTGCCGTCGTCGCTTCGGCGAAAAACGTTTTCCAGGCGCAGGTAGGAGTCATTGGCGACAAAGCGGCGCGTCTCGATATCGCCCTCGGTGAGCTGTAGGTGCAGTGTCACGTCTCCCCTCAGGCGCTGCTCCAGTAGCGCCATCTCGGTTTCGAAAGCGCGCAGCGTGATATCACCTTGGGCGCGCAGCCCCTCTAGCAGCCATTCGCTGGTTAGGCTGGCACTGCCGGAGAGTAGCTCAACCCCCGCATCTTCTGGCAGGTAGCGATTGTAGCGGGCAATGTCCGGCACCTCGGTGATTGGCAGCGCAACGCGGGTGGTGAAGTGTTCGGGAGCGGGGGCGTCGAGTACATCACTAAAGCGGTCGGTTTGGGTGGTGAGCGTAAAGTGGCGGCCTTCCAGATGCGGGCGGTCATCATCTTGTCGCCGTAAGGCGAACTGTGGAATGCCTAGCGAAAGCTGTGCTTGCTCGGGGCTATCTAACTGGGCGGTCAGCTCGCCGCGCCCGGTGGCCAAGTAGTCGAGAAACGTCACTTCCAGCTGGTTAGCATTGACCCGCAGCCGAGTAGGGGCTTGCAGCGTGTCGTCTATAAACGCGCCCTGTAAAAAAAGCTGACCGTTGCCGGAAAGCGATACGCCGTGAGCGTCCGGTAAAAACGTGTTGAGAAACCCTAGCCGCTGCACGCTGCCCTCCAGCGTGAACTGCCCGCTTGGGGTGGCGTTTTGGCGCTGAAAGCGACCGTCGCGCAGCACCAGCGTGCTCTCCAGCGCTTCGCCGGGATGTTGCGGGTCGGCCACCTGCCAGCTTAGCCGCGAGCCGCTGATGTCCAGCGCTGTGCCATCCAGCGCCGCTTGGTTGATGGCCAGCGCCAGCTGTATATCGCTCACCAACGTGCCGCTCTGCTCACTACGTTGCCAGCCGGTGGTCAGCGCGTTGCCAGCCAAATAAAGCTCGCCGCTCAGTTGCTCGGTCGTGAAGCGGAGCTGCCCGTGGCTGGTGGCTGAGCCGCTGTTTAACGTTAGCGGAGAAGGGCGGGGCAACACCGCCGCAAGGTAGGGTTGTAGCGCTTGGATATTGGGCAGCGTTGCTTCTTCCCAAATTAGTTGCGCCGTGGCGCTTTGTTGTGCCAGTTCGGGGTCGAGGGGGCTTTGTGCCGCTAGCGTTAGCGCTGCATCCGCTAGCAAGGTTCGCTCCTGATGGCGCAGCGTGGCGTCTGTGAAGGCCAGCGTTGCCGCTACTTGCTCATCGGGGGAGAGCGTCGTGTCGAGCGTACCGCTGCCTTGCGCGGTGAGTTCAAGCAGCTCTGCGCCTAGCGTGGGCGCTTGAACGGTTAGCGATGCTTCATAAGGGCGCGCATCCCGCAGCGTCGCGCTGGCGGTGATGCTCCCCTGGCCGGATAGCCGAACCCCTTGGCCATCGAAGACTGTTGCGAGATAGCGGTCAAGCATGTCCAGGCGCGTTACCTCGCCCGATAGCTCAAGTGAGGCGCCAGTGGGCAAGTCGAGTTGGTCCAGGCGCTGATTAGGGATGTGGGTAGCGAGGGAGAGCCGTGTGTTTGTGGCGTAGGGGTGCGTGTCGGCTAGCGTGACGTCCTCCAACTGAGTAGCGAAGCGCAGTTGCCCCTCTACCACAGCGAGCCTGACGCGCCCCTGGCCCGTGGCGGTATGCGGCGGCGGTGTGTCATCCGCTACCAGCCAGCGGCGCGTGTTGTCGGTACCTTTCAAGCGCTGCTCATCGATAGAGAGCGCAAGCCTTGGGGTTGCTAATGTGAGTTCGCTGCCCGGCTGTAGTTGGCCCTCGGCAAGCGCTAGCTCACCTTCCAATACGCCGTTGCCTGCCAGGCTCAACCAGGGCAGCGCCTCTAGGTAGGGCATGAACACGTCCCAAGCATCCGCTTGAGCCGTGATGGCAAGCTGGGCGGTGAGGGCGTCGAGCAGCGCCTCGGTTAACGCATCGCTACTTTGCTGGGTAGAAAGTGAGTCCAGCGACGCCGTACTGCGTAGCTGAATATCCTGCACCAGCGTGGTTTGATCGCTCAAGCGGACGAGGCGGCCCTGGGTGATGTCCAAGCCTACATAAGGCACGCTGAGGATCTCTTGGCTGAACTGGGTATCCTCGACCTTCAGCTGGCCCTCTGCCTCCAGGGCAATGTCCCCGACGGTAAAGCGGCGAATGCCGTTTGCCTCCAGTGCTTGAATATGTAGCTCTCCGCGAAGCAGGGCAAGCAGCGATAGCGACAGGGTGGCTTGGCTAGCCTCGACGGTAATCGGTAGCGCTTCGTCTTCCCGGGCTAGGTAGAGATTTTCCACCTCCCAACGCCCTGGGTGAAGGCTCTGGGCGTTAGACCAGCGCACCTCGACCCCTTCGATGGTGGAGATTCGTTGCGGTAGCCACTGGCTGTTGAGTAGCCAGTAGCTGCCTATCAGCCAAATTAGCACAAGCGCTAGCGCGCCAAACAGCAGGGCGATGAGAAGGCGAAAACGACGTGGTGCAGTGGGCGTGTCACGGGACATACGGGCTTCCTAGCAGATGACTCCTGTTGGCGCGTGTTTTATGGCATTATGCGCGACGTGGGGCAGTTATGGGTTTTCGATTTCAACGCTAGGCAGGCAGCAAAGCCATGTTCAAGGATTTTTACGCGCAGCGCGGAGAGTATGTGGTGATCTCCGCGGAGCAGGCCAGCCGCTTCGCTAAAAGCGTGGCCGGCGACTACAACCCGATTCACAACCCGGATGCGCGGCGTTTCTGCGTGCCCGGCGACCTGCTATTTACGCTGGTGCTGGTGAAGTTCGGGCTGTCGCGACAAATGGAATTTCGCTTCACCAATATGGTGGGGGCCGATACACCCATCAAGTTCAGTGAAACCGAGAACGGGGATATCCACGTCTGTGACGACAGCGGTAAATGCTATTTACAGGTTGTCCGCAGCGGCGAGATGACCCGTGATGAGGCGGTGGTCGAAGGCTTTGCCCGCTGCTACGTCGCCTTCTCGGGTAAGAATTTTCCCCACTATCTCAAGCCGCTGATGGAGCAGCATGGGGTGATGTTTAACCCTAAACGCCCGCTGGTGATCTACGATAGCATGGGCTTTTGCCTGGAGCGTTTAGACGGCTTCTCACCTAATCTGGCGCTGAATCAATCCTCCTTGGATGTCCAGGGTAAACGCGCTGATGCGCTGCTGGAGTTTTCCATTGAGTCAGCCGGTGAAGCGGTGGGTGTAGGCTCTAAGAAGCTCGTCGTCAGCGGGCTATGCGACTACGATGCTACCGAAATGGCGGCCATTGTCGACGAATTTTACCGCTTGAAAGCCGCCTACGAAGCCGCCTAGGGCAGTGGATGTCTACCCGTCATTGCGACGCTGCGTTAGCGCAATGGCGGGTGCCATTAACGCAACCGCTCAGGTATTCTCAAAGCCGACTAATTAAAAAAACACCCAAAGCGCCGCACGGCGCTCTGGCTGGACAACGAGGCTTTGCATGAGCCGAATGAAAACGCTGACGCTTGCCTGCGCCGCAGCCGCCTTGGCCGTTTCTTCCATGAGCGCCCAGGCGCGTGACTTCCGTTTAGGGCTGATTACACCCGCCCAGCATCTGTGGTCCACCGAAGCCGAAGCGTTCGCGCAAACACTCAACGAGCGCTCAGGCGGCGAGCATAGCGTAAGCGTTTTTCCTGCCCAGCAGTTAGGTAACGAAGCGCAAATGGTGCAGCAGCTGCAAACCGGCGCGTTGGACATGGCCTTTCTGACCATTGCCGAAATCTCCAACCGCATTCCTGATTTTGGCGCACTTTACGCCCCGTATCTGGTGGACGACGTCAACCACGCGGCGCGCCTGTTGCGTTCCGATGCGGCCGGTGAACTACTCGACTTGATGCCGGAAGGCGTGGGCTTTGTTGGGGTAGGTTACGGCATGGTAGGCATGCGCCAAGTATTGAGCCGCAGCCCTATTGAAAGCGCTGATGATTTGCATGGCCAGCGGCTGCGTATTACCCCCTTCGAGCCGATCCGTGACTTCTACACCGCGACTGGCGCCGCTCCTGCGCCCATGCCTTTGTTGGAAGTGTATGATGCTCTCGCCAATGGGCAGGTCGACGCCATCGACATGGACTTCGACTCCATTCTGATTCTGAAATTCTACGAGCAGGCGAACAATCTGCTGATCTCCAACCATATGATGTTCCCGATGGTAGGGGTGGTGTCTGGGCGGGTATGGCGCGAACTCTCTGAGGCAGACCGCGAGCTGATCGATACCGCCATGGCCGAGCACCTGGAGAACGTACTGAGCGGTTTTGAGGAGATGGACGCCGCCCAGGAAGAGGAGATCCGCGCGCTGGACATCAATATCGTCGAAGCCGATGCCGAGTTCTTCTCCGAGGCGATTGCCGAGTGGGAAAGTATTTGGGCACCGAAAGCCCCTATGTTGGATACCCTGCGCGCCGAGGCTGACCGCCTGCGCGACGAGTAATCCTTAACGTCAAACAAGCCGTTGATAAAGGCCTTTAATCATCATGTTGCAACGCCTTTCCAAAGGGCTTGCCCGTTGTGAAGAGATCACCGCCGCTGCCTTGGCAGCGGCGGTGACGTGTTTAATTCTCACAAATATCGCCTTTCGCGCGCTGGGCAGCCCGCTGTACTGGGTCAGTGAACTGGCGATTTACGCCATGATCTGGATGACGTTCTTGATTGCTGGGGCGGTGTTGAAACGCCGCCAGGGCATCGCGGTGACACTGGTGAGCGACCTGCTGCCGCCAACGGGTAGAAAGCTGGTCGGCGTGGCGGTGGATGCCATGGTGCTGTTGTTTGCCCTGCTGCTGGTCTGGCTCTGCTGGGGCTGGTACCAGCCGCTGACGCTGGCCCAAACCGGCTTCGATACCCAGGCGTTTCAGGGGCAAACGTTTAATTTTATCTATGCGGAAAACACCTCCACCCTGGGCATTAAAAAGTTCTGGGCGTGGCTGATTGTGCCTTGGTTTGCGCTCTCGCTGAGCCTGCACGGCGTGGCGAACCTGACGCAATCGCTAATGGCATTAAGGGGGCGGGTATGACGGTCGCGGTGTTCTTGCTACTGCTACTGGGAGCGGTGCCTATTGCGCTAGTGCTGGCGCTTACGGCGATGTGGTATATCCAGGCCTCTGGCAATACGGTGCTGTTTGATTCCTACCCGCAGCAGCTGTTTAGCGCCATTGAAAGCTACGGCTTGCTGGCGATTCCGCTATTTATGCTGGCCGGGGAGTTGATGAACGAGGGCGGGCTGACCAAGCGCTTGATTGCTCTGGCCCGCATTCTGGTGGGAGGCTTTCGCGGCGGCTTGGCTTATATCAACTTAGTCGCCAATATGATGATGGCGGCGATCATTGGCTCGGCGGCCTCGCAAATCGCCATTATGTCCCGCGCTATGGTGCCTGCGATGGAGGAGGAGGGGTACGACACGCCCTACAGCGCGGCGATTACCGCCGCTGGCGGGCTTTTATCGCCGATTATTCCGCCCTCTATGCTATTTGTACTGTTTGGGGTGATGGCCCAAGTACCCATTGCGGAGATGTTTATCGCTGGGCTACTGCCGGGGCTGTTGCTGGGCGCGAGTTTCTTCGTGGTTATCGCCCTGGTGGGGCTGGTGCAACAATACCCGAAAGGGCAGTGGCCAAGCCGGCAACAGGCGCTGCACGATGCGCTATGGGGCATGCCTGCACTGCTGATTCCGGTGATTATCATTGGCGGTATTTTGCTGGGCATTGCGACGCCCACGGAGTCGGCGGCGCTGGCCTCGCTGGCGGCGCTGTTAATGGGACGCTTTGTGTACGGCGATCTGCGTTTTCAGCAGCTACCCCAAGTGCTTACCCGCACGGCGATTAATGCTGGGCTGGTGATTATGCTGATTGCGGCGGCAGGTGTGTTTGGCTGGGTAGTGATTTACGAGCAGCTGCCGCAAATGGCCGCTGAATGGATTGCCGCGCTGACCAGCAGCCCGTTTCTGTTTCTGCTGCTGGTGATTGGGGCGCTGCTGCTAGTGGGAATGGTGATCGATGGGATTGCCGCACTGATTCTGGTGGTGCCTATTTTAATGCCCATCGCTCAAAGCCAGTTTGCGATTAGCCCTTACCAGTTTGGCGTGGTGGTTTGCCTGACACTGGTGATGGGGTTGCTCACCCCGCCAGTGGGCGCGGGGCTGTTTATCGCTTCCTCCATGACCGGTGCGCCGCCGCTAAAAATCTTCCGAGCGCTGCTGCCCTTTTTATTGGCGACCCTCGTCACGCTGGTGCTGCTGGCGTGGTTGCCCTGGCTAACCGATGGGTTGGTTCGGCGTTAAAAACAGCATAGCGAGGGCGCTGCCGAGAGGGAAAGGCGTATTGCATTTGGCTAAACGTTTTTGTCTTTATCGAGTGGCTAATTGACGTTTACGTTAACTTGCTGATATACCCTACAGGCTCCCTATTAGAATCCATAACAAACACAACCACGAGGATCAGTGTTATGTCCGTTCGTGAAATACCCATGTATATCGATGGTCAGCCAGTGATGTCGCAAAGCCAGGAGTGGCGCGACGTTGTTAACCCTGCCACCCAAGAGGTAGTGGCTCGCGTTCCATTCTGCACCTCAGAAGAGGTCGAGCGGGCCGTTGCCAGTGCCAAAACGGCGTTTAAAGAGTGGCGCAAGGTGCCGCTGGGTAAACGCATGCGCATTATGCTCAAGCTTCAGGCCCTTATTCGCGAGAATACGGCAGAGCTTGCCGCGTTAATTACCGAAGAGCATGGCAAAACACTGCCCGATGCCGAAGGTGAAGTAGGCCGCGGTCTTGAGGTGGTGGAACATGCTTGCTCCATTACCTCGCTGCAGCTAGGCGAATTAGCCGAAAACGCAGCGAACGAGGTGGATGTTTACACCATGCACCAGCCGTTAGGCGTGGGCGCGGGTATTACGGCATTTAACTTCCCGATTATGTTGCCCTGCTTTATGTTCCCGCTGGCTATTGCCACGGGTAACACCTTTGTATTGAAACCCTCCGAGCAGGACCCGAGCTCTACCATGCGGCTAGTCGAGCTGGCCCATGAAGCGGGCATTCCCGCTGGTGTGTTAAACGTGGTGCACGGTGGTCCAGATGTAGCGAATCAAATTGCTGACCACCAGGATATCAAGGCGCTGTCGTTTATCGGCTCGACTCATGTCGGCTCGCTGCTATACAACCGTGCCGCGGCGGCAGGCAAACGGATGCAGGCGATGATGGGGGCCAAAAACCACTGCGTCGTTATGCCTGACGCTAACCGCAGCCAGGCGATTGACAGCCTGTTAGGGTCTGCTTTTGGCGCGGCCGGGCAGCGCTGCATGGCGAACTCGGTAGTGGTGCTGGTGGGGGAAGCCCGGGAGTGGATAAAAGATATCGAAGCCGGTGCCCGTGGCATGAAAGTAGGGCCAGGCTCTCAGCGCGATGCAGACCTGGGGCCCTTGGTATCGCCCCAGGCGAAAGAGCGGGTTGAGCGCTTAATCAGCGCCGGTGAAAAAGAGGGCGCCACACTTCTGGTAGATGGCCGTGGCTATACGGTGGACGGCTACCCGGAAGGCAACTTTGTAGGACCGACGCTATTTGCCGATGTAACGGCGGATATGACCATTTATCGGGAAGAGATTTTCGGCCCTGTGCTGTGTGTGGTTAGCGTAGAAACGCTGGATGACGCCATCAACTTTATTAATGCCAACCCCAATGGCAACGGCACGTCGATTTTTACCAACTCTGGCTGGGTGGCTCGCCGGTTTGAAACGGATATCGACGTTGGCCAAATTGGTATCAATGTGCCGATTCCTGTTCCCGTTGCTTACTTCAGCTTTACCGGATCTCGGGCATCCAAGCTGGGTGACTTAGGCCCCAACGGCAAACAGGCGATTGCTTTCTGGACGCAAACTAAGACCGTCACGGCCCGTTGGTTCGAGCCTGAAAACGTCTCTAGTGGGATTAACAGCACCATTTCGTTGTAAAAGATTCGTTGTTATACGTTTGGGCGATGCGCCTCTTCCAAGCTAGCGGAGGAGGCGCAAGTGCGTTAAAAACGATCAAATAGTGGCAGGCTGTCGTTGAGCAGTTGCTCAATGGGGGCAAGCTGGCTTTCATGGAGCACTAGCAGGTAAGGGGCGTCGTGCTGCTCGCTTATGGGGGCCAGCAGTGCAAACTCACCCTCTTCCATGTGGAATTCATGGATTTCACGGGGGCCATGTGGGGTATTGCACTGAGAGCAACGATAACTGTCATCTTCGCCGTAAACCAGGCGGTGATACATCTTAAATAGCGTATAGAGGGCTAACCCACCATTAAACGCAGGCCAACGTGCAGGCGTTTCGACAATATCGTCTGTCAGCGTTTGGCCTTCTGCCTCGGCATCTGCGATGGCATCGGCAAGAGGGGCAGCTAAAATGGACGTGTTATCGGCAGGCAGCGGCTCATTTTGCCGGGTGGCGGTGGTGAAGCGCTCCACGGCAGTGTGGTAGTCATCTAAGCTATGTAGCGCATAATCGGCGTGCTGCAGGTCAGATGGCTCAAAGCCTCCGTTCTCCCAGCCATGAATGACACGTAGAGTGACTTGCCCGCGCTGCATCGGGCGTGCTAGCAGCGTATGAAGCATAACGCGGATATGTAGCTGACGCTCATCCGTATCGTTTTCGAACGCACGGTAAGGGTCGGCAAAAAGCTCATGCAAACGCCCTGGCGTGTGCTCTTTAGCTTCAGAGTATGTCATGGTGGTTTCCCTGTTAGTACGCCGCTTTGCTGATAACGTACGGCTTTTATGACATGGACTTAATAAGAGTATGGTGAGCGCGAACGCGAAATGAAAGGTGCTTTAGTTAGCTATTTGTTACCAGTTAATTTAATCGCGCTATTTATATCATGAACATAACAAGAAGGTGTCAATATGTCTGCTGCTATTAGCCGTTTTAAACTTCCCGAAACGCTGGATGATGTGCCAAGCGATATTCGTGATGCGATGTTAGCTGTGCAGGAAAAAGCGGGGTTCGTGCCTAATGTGTTTCTGATGCTGGCGCATCGCCCTGAGGAGTTTCGCGCTTTTTTTGGTATGTCGAATCGCCTGGTGACCCTAGCGGGCACGCCGCCTAATTCCGAGTTCTATCTCATGGGGCGCGTGCCGAAAAAGCCTGACGAATTGGTTCGCGAAACGCCTTAAGACTTTACTACGGCGCTGCTTTGATTGAGGATGACGCCTTCATTCACTGTCGCCAGGGGAGCCCAAAACGGGCTGAGAATGCGCGTAACGCAGACCCTGGAACCTGATCCGGTTCGTACCGGCGGAGGAAGCGCGACATGCCATACCTAACGTCTGCTGTGTTAGGCGCAGCCCTGTGCTGCTTTGCCTTTCTGGGTCTTCGGGCACGCTTTGGCGGCGGCTCCCTGGATGATTATGTCACCGCCCGCAACTCGCAAACTGCGTCCACTCTGGGGCTGTCTTTTTTAGCCTCTGGAATGGGTGCCTGGATTCTGTTTGCTCCACCTGAAATTGGTGCCTTTGTTGGCCCCGTGGCGCTGCTGGGCTATGCCTTTGGCTCGGCGCTTCCGTTTATTGTATTGGGCCTTTATGGGCCAAAAATACGCCAAGCGCTGCCTGAAGGGCGCAGCATCGCGGAGTTTGCTGAGGCGTGCTATGGCAAAAACGTTCGTCGCTTTGTGGCGATGGTATCTGTTGCTTATATGGGCTGCTTTTTAGCCGCTGAGTTAACTGCCATTGGGGCTATTACCGCGCTGCTCTCTGATGTGCCGCCTGCCGTGGTGATCATTGGCGTTGCTCTAACGACGCTGGTGTACACCGTGATGGGCGGCCTTCGCGCCAGCCTTGCGACCGACCGTTGGCAGGCATGGCTGCTGTTGGCCCTACTACTGGCGGTGGCGAGCGTAACGCTTTGGCGGCTACCGAGCATGCCCAGCGACGCCGCTTTACCCTCATTGCCAATCGGTAGCTCGCTCAGCGTGGCATTGACGCTGGTGATTGCTGTGACGGCTGCCAATTTATTCCACCAGGGCTATTGGCAGCGGGTGTGGGCGGCACAAGATGAACAAAGCCTTGGGCGTGGCGCCTGGCTAGGCGGTGGTATGACGATTCTCGTGGTGATGGTAATTGGTGGCGTGGGCATGATGGCCGCCATGAGCGGTGTCAGCTTAGGTGAGCCGCCCATGCCGTTTTTTGCGCTGTTAAGCGATGCGCCGATATGGATCACGCTGCCGTCACTGGTACTTGCCGTTACCCTGGTCACGTCTAGCGTCGACACGTTACAAAACGGGATTGCCTCGCTATGGGCCAGCGGCGACCGCCCAGATGCTTTAACCAAGGCCCGCTGGCTTACTGTCGCGATCATGGTGCCGGTGATTGTGATTGCTCTGCAGGGGCTCTCGGTGCTTCGCCTGTTCCTGATTGCCGATCTGCTGTGTGCCGCCATCGTGGTACCGGTACTGCTTGGCTTATGGCAACGCATGACGCCTATGGCTGCGATAGGCGGCGGGCTTGCTGGGCTAGTGGGCGCTGTGCTGCCGGGTTGGTTGAGCCAAGGCAGTGTTAGTGCGGGAGTGATAGCAGCCACCTTCCCCGGCAGCGTACCAACCCTTGGCCCGTTTGTTGGGGCGCTGCTGCTCTCAACTGCGGTGAGTATGATCATTGCTGGAGCCAACAAGCGCCGCGTCCTTGCCCGTTAATCAAGGCGTTAAGCAGGAAATTTCGTTTCGCGTTATGCTGGCAGGGATCTGACTACTACTGTAGGTGCGATCGCCATGAGCCACCTGTTACCTCCTAACGAAAATGCCCGTTTGGCTGCGCTTAACGAGCTAGCACTGTTGGATACGCCGAACGAGCCTGTTTTTGATCGCATTACGCGCTTGGTAACGGTGCTACTCGGTGTGCCACAGTCAACTATCACTCTGATTGATTCCGATCGGCAGTGGTTTAAGTCGCAAGTTGGTATCAATATCTCCGAAACGCCGCGGGATGTGGCGTTTTGTGCCTACACCGTGCTGGAAGCTTCTCCGTTGGTGGTGAAAGATGCGCTGCAAGATGAGCGTTTTGCCACCAACCCTTTCGTGACTCGACCTGATGGAATACGTTTTTACGCAGGCATTCCGCTTAAAAACTCACAGGGATTGGTGCTGGGTTCGCTGTGTGCGATGGATAGCAAACCGCGGCAGTTGAGCGCTCAGGAGCAGGCCGCGTTGCAAGATTTAGCCGACATTGTGACCGGTGAGATTCACCTGCGCGAACGGCTCATTAAAGAGCAAAAAAATAGTATTGCCACCCAAAAAGCGCTCACTGAGCTTCATCAAAGCCTTGAACAGCAAATCGAGCGGCGTACTCGCGAGCTCAATTTGGTGATTGAGTCTGCCTACGATGCCTATCTGAGCATTGACGCCCAAGAGCGGGTGCTGGACTGGAACCGTGCTGCAGAGAGTATATTTGGCTGGAGTCGCAAAGAAGCTTTAATGCGCCCACTAACGGCGCTTATGTTTCCCCAAGGGCTACCCAATCAAGATGAATCTGCGCCTATTTCTTGTGAGGCGACGCGCCGTGATGGCGTCCGCTTGCCGGTCGAAGTACGCTTGAAAAGCTATGAGATTAATGGTCGGATGCGCCGTAGCCTGTTTATTCACGATATCACTGAGCGCCAGCAGCTAGAGCGGCTTCGGGATCAACAGGCCCGTGAAGATGTACTGACTCGGTTGCCTAATCGCCGTGCGCTTGACGAGCGCTTATCCGAAGCGATGGCGCGGGTGCGCCGTACCCTAAACCCGCTGGCGGTGCTGTTTCTTGATTTAGACGGGTTCAAGCGTGTTAACGACCAGCATGGCCACGCCATGGGTGATGAACTGCTGCGCGACGTTGCCAAGCGCTTGCAGTATGCCGTTCGCGAGACGGACTTTGTTGCCCGTTGGGCAGGAGACGAGTTTGTCGTGCTGCTAGAAGGAGTCACCGCCGAGGCGCTAGAGCCATTGGCCCAGAAACTGATTCGCCTCATTGAAGAGCCGCTTCATGTTGGTAGCTCTACCTTACGGGTTAGTACCAGCATCGGTGTAGCGCTATTTTTGCCAGGGGCGTCTGAAACGGCTCAGGAGTTGTTAAAGCGAGCTGACGTGGCAATGTATATGGCTAAGCGGGCGGGTAAAGCGCGTATAGAGCTAGCGCGCCCGGCAGATATAACGCCCAAGACTTAACGAACCCAGGGAAGAAAATGATTCGTTGCATATTAACCACCCCAGAAGGCGATGTGCGTGAGGGGGATGTACGCCTAATCGACGACTGGAAAACAATGCCCACTGCCCATTTGTGGGTTGATATGAAAGGCGAAAGCGAAGCGCAGGAGCGTGATGTGCTAGAGCGTTTTGACTGCCATCCCTTGGCCATTCAAGATGCCCATAAAGAGCGACACCCGCCGAAAATTGAAGAGTTTGAGAACCATACGCTGATTATTTATCGCGGCATTTCATCATTCGATGCCCAGCTTAATTTTGTGCCCCAGCAGGTCTGTTTCTTTATCGGCGAACGTTTTTTGATAACGCTTCACCCCGGAGAAGCCTTGAGTATTGAGCGGCTGTTAAATGAGCAGGGTAAGGCGTTGCTGGCGCTTTCCCCAGAGCATGTGGCATTAAAAGTGATGTATACCTCAGCAGGATTTTATATTGATAGCCTGCTGGAGTTTGAGATGGAACTTAGTGATCTTGAGGATGAGCTGCTCGAAAACGGCAACGATGTTCTGATGCGTAAAATTACGACTTACCGCTCGCGGCTGGTGAAAATGCGGCGCATCTTTAGCTATCACAAAGGTATTACTCAAGAGCTAACGGCGTATGACTACGCCCACTTACCTAGAGGTGAGAGTGAAACCCTGCACGCGATTACCGATGTAGAGGAGCGCTTTGAGCGCCTCTATACGCTGACACAAATGTACTACGATATTTGCGGTGACTTGGTGGATGGCTATATCTCTATTTCTTCTCACCAGCTAAATATCACGATGCGTGTCTTGACGGTGATTACCGCTATTTTTGTTCCGCTGACGTTCATTGCCGGTATTTACGGAATGAACTTCGAATATATGCCTGAGCTTAGCTATCAATACGGCTACTTCTTTGTATGGGGGGCCATGTTGGGTATTGGCGGTATTTTAATCTGGCTGTTTAAACGCAAAGACTGGTTCTAAAGCCCTTGCCGGGTGGTGAGTTGGTGTAAACGAAATGCCAGCATGCAAAGCCCCAGCGCAATCAAGAGCCACAGAGCGGCCAGTAACATAGGAAAAGCCCGGGCCCCAGCGATATCCAGCAGCGGGCCTGTTAAAGACGGAATAATCAACGCACCGCTACCCGCTGCGGTAAAAATAGCGCCGGTGGTGCGGCCCCGCATCACAATGGCCTGATTGCATAGCGCAAAGAGTGTCGGGAAAAAAGCAGAGGCCGAAAGCCCAAACAGCAGTGCTCCGAGGCTTAGAGGCAGCCAGTTAAAATGCAGGCCGGCCGAGGCACCCAAGCCCAGCGCCAAACAACTGGCTAACACCTGCCAGGGTGAACAAACACGCAGCAGAGGAATGGCCAGCAAACGGCCAGCAGATAGCGCTAGCCAGAATAGAGTGGCCAGCAGTGCCGCCTGCTCGGTAGTCAGCCCTGACAGCGCGCCATACGCCGTCACCCAGCCAGCAAACGTAATTTCAATGCCCACATAAATGGAAAACAGCAGCATAAATAGCCCCAGCAGCAGTGGGTCACGATGTTTGAGCGCTGCCAAAGTGGCTGGGTCAGGGTCTACCGTTGGCATAGTCGGGCTGGCAAAGCGCGAAAGTGGCCACAGCATGGCAGCCACGCTTAATGCAACAATCCAAAACGTGAGATGAAATTGCCCGGTAAGTGAGAGTGCGGCAATCATAATCAGCGGCGTAAGCATGTTGCCGAAGCTAAAGCAGAAGTGTAGCGCGCTCACGTTTGGGCCTGCCGCATCGCGGTGTAGCCATAGCAGTAGCGTATTTCCCCCCGCGTTTAGCGATACTTCCGCAAAGCCCAACAGCATAAACAGCAGCGTTAACAGCACCAGGAGCGGGCTAAGCGGCGCCAAGGCTAGCCCAGCTACCGCCAGCATGCCCATCATCACCAGCACGTGGTGGCCGTTGAAGCGGTCCATGAGCAGCCCGGTGACCATCGCGCCGCTCATGTTGCCCACGGCGCGTGCGGTAAACAGCACGGCGATCTGGCTCATGGAGGCACCGCTGACCTCGGCCAGGTGTGGCAGGGCCGGGCCAAGCAGGCCGCCGGTCATGCCAATGGCAATGAACAGCCCAAAATAGGTCCAGGTGAGACGGCGATGGTACGTCGAGGGGAAGTGAAGCATACCGATCCTTGGCGAGGGCAGAGGTACAGTCAGTCGTCTAGCTTGACGGGTTTTGCTCTCCATCACTATTGGCGAAAAGTTGACGCCGCGCCATGTGGTTTGCCAAGGAGTGTGGCATGCTCCCACTCGACCAACGACTTGCAACTCACCGGAGAGTGACCACCATGACCCTCATGATCTTAGGCCTGCTGATCTTTTTAGGCGGGCACTCGGTACGTATCTTTGCGGAATCCTGGCGACAGCAGCAGATCGCTAACCGTGGCCAAAGCACGTGGAAGCTGGCTTACTCCGTGGTGGCCCTCATTGGCCTTGCCATCGCCATATATGGCTACGGTCAAACGCGCCTCGACCCTATCAATCTATGGTTTCCGCCGATGGGCTTACGCCATGCAGTGGCGCTGCTGATGCTGCCCGCGTTTATTATGTTGGTGGCAGCGTATGTGCCGGGTAACGCGATCAAAGCCAAGCTAGGCCACCCGATGATGCTGGCCGTCAAAATCTGGGCGTTTGCCCACCTGCTAGTGAATGGCCGACTGAGCGATATCCTCTTTTTTGCAGCGTTTCTTGTCTGGGCTATTTTGGCGTTTAAAGCCGCTAAACAGCGTAGCCGTCAGCAGCCCGCTGCACCGCAATCAACTTCGCTGGCGGCTACGCTGGCCACGGTGGCGATTGGCGTAGTGGCGTATGCCCTGTTTGCCTTCTATCTACACCCGGTGATCATCGGTGTGCCGGTCTTCGGCTAGTCCCTTGAACCTCGCCCGGCGTTTGTTATTGTCGCGGCATATGCACTGAATAAGGAGCCCCCCATGGCCCATACGGATAACAACGCGGCGATACCTGCCACGATGTCAGCGATGCTCTTAACCGGCCACGGTGATGTGGACGTGCTGCAGTACCGCCAAGATGTACCTACGCCACAGCCAGGCCCGGGGCAGGTGCTGGTGCAGGTCACGGCCACAGCGAAAAACAACACCGACCGCAAAGCACGCGAAGGGCTATACCCCACCAAAGGGAAAGAGGACGTCACCTCGTTTGCCATGGGCGGCTCCCCGACGCTGACGTTCCCCCGCATACAGGGGGCCGACGTGGCTGGGCGGATCGTCGCCGTGGGGGAGGGCGTCGACGCCCAGCGCATTGGCGAGCGTGGCCTACTGGATTTCAACATCTACGCCGATGAGCGTCGTGATATTAACCTCACGCCGGACTACTACGGCCACGGTGCTGATGGCGGCTATGCTGACTACATTGCGGTGCCTGCCGACCAGTTCCACCACGTCGCTAACCCTGAACTGCATGATGCTGAGCTGGCCGCTATGGGCATGTGCTCCTATCAAACGGCCTACCACATGATGACTGCCGCCAACGTTCAGGCGGGAGAGCGCGTTCTCGTCAGTGGTGCCAGCGGAGGGGTCGGCACGGCATTGATTCAGCTCTGTCGTATCGTCGGCGCGATTCCCTACGCCGTCAGTCAGCTCGATAAAGCCGAAGCGCTGCGCGCGCTCGGCGCAGAAGCGGTGATTGATCGTGGTGACTTACCGACGTTTGTCGAGCGTGTGTTGGCAGAAACCAAGGGGCAAGCCATAGATGCCGTGATGGATCTCGTTGGCGGCGAGATGACCGACCTGTTTATCGACACCATGATTGGCGATATGCATAGCCGCGCTACGTATCCTCGGCTTTCCATTGCCGGTGCTAGCGGCGGCAACCTTAGCGAGATTATGTGGACCCGAGTCTACCTGTATCAGGTGCAGATTTTCGGTGTTTCCCACGGCACTCGCGAGGAGGCAGAGCAACTAGTCGCCTGGATTCGTAGCGGTGAGTTGAAGCCGGTGCTGCACGGCGCGTTCAAACTCTCGGAATTACATCAGGCCGAGCGCTACTTTGTGAACCGGGGCAGCAACTACCTGGGGAAAATCGTTATTGTCCCCGATGCTCAGTGGGACACCCACGGTGCACCGTTTGTCATTACCACTGCCTAGGAGCCGGGTGAGTGAAAAACCTTCATACGATTCAATTGTTGGACACACATGCCGGGGGCGATGTGAGCCGCATCGTCACTGGCGGTATTGATACGTTGCCCGGTGCCACGGTTCGCCAGCAGATGGAGTATCTGCGTGACGACGCTGATGGGTTGCGCCGTTTGCTACTAGAAGAACCCTACGGCATTCCCGAAATGTCGGTGGATCTATTGGTGCCCGCCACCGACCCAGAAGCCGTTGCCGGGTACATCATCATGGAAGTGATGGGTTACCCAATTTACTCGGGCTCGAACACGCTGTGTACGGCGACGGCCGTGCTCGAGACCGGTATCGTGCCCAAGCAGGAGGGGATTCAGCGCTTCAAGCTGGAAGCCCCGGCGGGTTTGGTGCAAATCGAAGCGCGGGTGCATAACGGCGTGGTGGAATCGGTCACGTGTGAAGGTCTGCCCAGCTATATCGACACCTACCGCGACACCATCCAAGTCCCGGGGATCGGTGAAGTCACTTACTCGGTCGCTTACAGCGGCGGCTTTTACGCCCTGGTCGATGCTGAGTCGCTGGGCTTCAAACTGGTACGTGATGAAGAGCAGGCGCTGGCGGCTTGCGCTCACAAAATCGTCGAGGCGATTCAGGCGCAGCGCGGCTTCTCTCACTATACCTTGGGGGATGTGGGGCCGCTGCCGTTTTTGCACTTCATGGGGCCAGAAGAGTCGGTGGCGGAAGGCTATATCCGCTCTCGCTCCACGACGTATGTTCACCCTGGCGTGATTTGTCGCAGCACGACGGGCACCGGTACGTCGGCACGGCTGGCATTGATGAATTACGAAGGGCGGTTAAAGCTGGGCGACAAGTTAGAAACGATATCGCTGCGGGAGACAGGCTTCATCGGTACCTTTACCGGTACGCATCAAGAAGGCGCTTACCAAGTAGTAGAAAACACCATTACCGGACGCAGCTACGTGCTGGCGGAGTCTAATATTGTCATCAACTGCGATGACCCGATGGTGGCCTGTGGTGAGCTTCACCATATCTTGAGCGATCGCCACGACGAAGAGCGTTAAGCGAAACAGCCGTTCAGCCTGTGGTGGCATCTCTTGCCGCGTTTTGCTGCTCAACATAGCCTGCTTGTTCAATGCGTTCCCACACCGGGGCCTTCTCGGCCTCGGTCATACTTCCCCAGCAGGCGATTTCATCCAACGTGCGCCCGCAGCCCTGGCACATCTGAGTGCTAGGCTCTATTTGGCAGACATGAATGCAGGGCGATAGCGGACGAGGAGACGTGGGCATTTGGGTCACTGTGTTAGGCATGGAAGAAGATTTTGGGCGGGATAACCCCTAGCCCACCGGCACTTTACCACGCAGTGACTTAATTTTTCCTTTGCGGGTTTTATGGTCTACCCGGCGACGCTGTGAGCCCTTCGTGGGTTTTGTAGGGCGGCGCGTTTTAGGCTGTTTGGCTACGCTCTTGATCAGCGCCTGCAGGCGGTTCAAGGCATCCTCTTTATTCAACTCCAAGGTGCGGTAGCTCTGGGCTTTAATAATCACCACGCCCTCTTTGCTGATGCGCTGGTCGGAGAGTGCCATCAGGCGCTCTTTATAAACCGGCGGCAGCGTTGAACGCTGAATATCGAAACGCAAATGCACCGCTGAGGCAACTTTATTGACATTTTGGCCGCCAGCGCCCTGGGCGCGAATTTGGCTAATATCAATTTCCCAGTCCGCCACGCTGACGCTATTGGAAATAGTGAGCATTCAGTTCCTTGGTATCCCAGTGAGTCTATAAAGGCTAACATACTTGACAGTGGTTAGGCTGCGGCTGCCTATTAAGGAGAACTCTCTCGTTATGTGATAAGGAGCGCCCATGGAAGCCCTGCTAGAACAATCTCCGCTGAGTGCTGGAACCCTCTACCGGCTGCTGTCAGGTAGCGTCTGTCCCCGGCCTATTGCCTGGGTGGCAACACAAGACAAGCGTGGCAACGCCAATTTAGCGCCGTTCTCGTTTTTTAACGTAGCCAGCATCGACCCGCCCATCCTGGCTTTTTCACCCCTGCTGGATGGTAGCGCGCAGCCCAAAGACACGCTTCGCAACTTAGACGACCTCGAAGAGTGTGTTGTGCACGTGGGTACCGAAGGATTGATTGAAGCGCTCAATACCACCAGCGCCAGCCTGCCCAGAGAGGAAGACGAGTTCACCCTGGCAGGGCTTGAAAAGGCCACCATGCAAGGCATCCGGGTGCCCCGTATTGCCGCAGCCCCCGTCGCGTTTGGTTGCAAACTGGTGGATGTGATTCGCTTTGGTGATCGACCGTTGGCCGGTAGCCTTGTGTTGGTACAAATCGTGGCGATATACATCGACGATGAATTATGGGATGGCCGCCACGTTAATATGGAGGCACTCCAACCGATTGGCCGCTTGGCGGGCAGCGACTATGTGCGCATTACCGACCGCTTTGCTATTGAACGGCCTGCGTAACCGACGACACGTTTTATTACATTCTGTTTAAGGCTAGTTGAGCTTAAGTCGTATATTCTTCCGCCGATAACAGTGAAAGCACACTACGTAGGGGGAGAATTAATGCGGCGTACAAAAACATGGCTATTGGTAGTTGGGCTGTTAGCAGCGCCACTGGCGCAGGCAGAACTAACGGTGGGCATCGTTGCCCCTTTAAGCGGGGGGGCTGCCCCGTTAGGCATCGGTATGCAGCAGGGAATTGATACCTACTTTGCCAAGATAAACGCTGAAGGTGGCGTCAACGGCAATCAATTGGCTTTAAAAGCCTATGATGATCAATATGCGCCGCTGCAGGCTGCCAAGCATACCCGTGATCTGGTAAGTGATGAGAACCTACTGGCCGCCGTTGGCAATGTGGGTACGCCCACCGCAGCGGTCACCATTCCTATTTATAACCAAGGGAAAACACTGCTGTTTGGTGCATTCACAGGGGCAGGTATTCTGCGCCGTTCGCCACCGGACCGCTATGTGATCAACTATCGGGCAAGCTACGTACAAGAGACCGCCGCCATGGTGGATGGGCTGCTTAGCGCAGGTATTCAACCGGAGGAAATTGCCTTTTTTACCCAAAACGATAGTTTTGGGGATGCGGGCTATAACGGCGCGATAAGTGCTATGCAAGCGCGGGGCTTCTCCAATACGGCTAACTTGGTTCATGGCCGCTTTACCCGTGGGACCCGGAATATCCATCAGGGCTTGGCGACTATTCTCCAAGCGCCAGTCACACCACGCGCGGTCATCATTGTTGGCACTTTTGGGCCGGCAGCAGATTTTATCCGTGAAGCTCGCCAAGACCTACCTGACACGCTTTTTCTTAACGTCTCGTTTGTAGGTAGCCAGGCGCTGTTAGAGGAGTTGGGTTCACGACGAGCAGAGGGCGTTATTGTGACGCAGGTGGTGCCACCGCTAGATGCTGACCTTCCTGCGGTAGAAGAGTATCGCCAAGCGCTGGCAGAGTATGCGCCAAACGCTGCCCCTGACTTTATCTCTCTGGAGGGCTACCTTGCGGCCAAGCTGTTTGTAGAAGGTGTAAAAGCCGCGGGTAGTAACCCTGATCGTGAAGCGGTTGTAGATGGCTTATTAAGCCTTGGCAGTATTGATATAGGCGTTGGGGAGCCGCTCACCCTTGGCCCGAATGACCATCAGGCAAGCGATGCTGTTTGGCCTACGGTTATCCGAAACGGCCAGTTCGAGCCGTTGGATTGGGCCAATGTAGCTCAGTAACTCTCCTGTTTGTATTCTCTCTGACACGACGAACTACTCTAATGAAAAAGACCATAAGTATCCGCGCTATGCTGATTAGCCTCTTTGTCGCCGCTGTACTGGGTGCCATTGTGCTAGCAGGAACGGGCTGGGTGACCAACCAGCGTTTAATTAACGTTCAGCACTTTATTACCGACGAGGTGCTGCCGCTTCAGGACGCTAGCCGCAGCATGGTGCTTACCATGGGCGCTTTTGGACAGCGGCATGCTGATTTACTGGCGACTGATGATACGCAAGCGTTGGCGGACATCACTCCCCGTAGCGCATTAGAAGAGCGCTATGCTCAGGCTCGAGAGGGGCTTGCGGATATTGAGGAAACCGGTGCTGCTGGGCAGCTGTCTGCTTTGGATAACTACTTCCAGGCGCTGTTGACGGGCGATGAGGCGCTGGAAGGTGTGCGCCGCGATGCGCTGAATCTACAGGTGAAAATGGCCGAACAGATTGCTCAAATGGAAGCTGCTATTACCAATGTGATGCACAGCGCCGAAGATATTGCTGGCCGCACAGCGCTGGCTCAAGTGCGTGAAGCGCGCATCCAGCGTGAGCTAGTAGAAGCTTGGCGGCAGGAGGGAACAACTACACTGCCGACGCGGTTATTAGATGACATCTTTAGTGCGCAGGCGGATGTCGGGCGGCTAAGTAGCAACGCGCGTATGGCGGTTGCCACTCTTGCAGACCTAGGGCGTCAAATGATGCAAGTGGATAGCATTGATGCGTTGGTGAATCTGCGCAGCAATGAGATTTCTCAACAAGTGTCGCTGGCCCGCCAGTCCCTGGCAGCGATTGCTGATGCCTCCAGCACCACAGTCGAGCAGCGTGCACTGATTAGCGAACTCGATGCGGTGATTGTCGAACTCAACGGCATCATGGTGGAAGACGCCGACTCGGTTTATGCGCTGCGCCAGCAGCAGTTGGACCTCGGTGCCCAAGTGCAGGCCGCACTGGCCAACGTAGCCACTGCGATGAGCCAGATGCGTGCTGCGCTAGGTGATATTGAAGCCTATACCGTTGCCCAGGCAAGCAGCGCCAGTGAGGAAGCCCAAACCTTGGCTAATGCTGGCCGAACGCTACTGTTGTTGGTCACGGCGGGCGTCATCGGGGTGCTGGCGATCTTTGGCTGGCGGACATTGGTGCGCGTACTCGGCCCGCTGGTGGCAATGCGCCGTCAGATGGAGAACATCAGCGGCGCTGCTGGTGAGAATGCCGACTTATCCATGCGCTTAGCCCTAGAGCGTAATGATGAGGTCGGGCAAGCGGCCCAGGCATTTAACCGAATGATGGATACCTTTGAAGGCGTGGTGGCGAGAATTCGTGAAAGCGCCGAAGCCATTGCCGCGAGCAGCCGTCAGATTGCCGCCGGTAATGAAAACCTTTCCCAGCGGGCCGATCAGCAGGCGGCATCGCTGGCTGAAACGGCCTCTAGCCTGGAACAAATAACCGCCACGGTAAAACAGACCGCTGACTACGCCGACCAAGCTAAAGGTGTCAGCGGTAGTGTGGATGAGCGAGCGCGTTCAGCGGGCGATGTTGCCAAGCGCACCACTGCTGCCATGAGCGATATCCGGCAGGCGAGCGAAAAGATTACCTCTATTATCAAAGCCATTGATGATATCGCCTTCCAAACGAACCTTCTGGCATTGAACGCTTCGGTAGAAGCCGCCCGGGCAGGAGAGCAGGGGCGTGGTTTCGCGGTGGTTGCCCAGGAAGTACGTAAACTAGCAGGGCGCAGTGCGGAAGAGGCGGCGCAAATTCGCCACCTAGTAGACGACAGCGTGAAAAAAGTGAGTGAAGGCGAACAGCTGGTAAATGCCTCCAGCCACCACTTGCAGGAGATCATCGACAGCCTATCCGAAGTGACTCGCTACGTAACGGAAATTGCCGGAGCGACCAAAGAGCAGTCGGCGGGTATCGACCAGATTAACCAAGCGATCTCGCAGTTGGATCAGGTCACGCACCAAAATGCCCGCTTGGTACAAGAAGCCTCTACCGCTAGCCAGACCTTGGACGATCGCGCAGGCGATATGCACACGCTGGTCAGCCGCTTCCACGTGAGTCACAGCCGTGGACAGCATCAGGCTGCGCTGCCTGCGAAGCAGGATACCGCCCGCCTGACCTGATCGAAAGCTTGAACCTTTCGTCATAGCGATGTCTCCTATGTAATTCTAAAACCAGGCCGCCTCACTGATGATGCGCCGACCCATAAGTTTGCCAGTACCGTCGAAGAAGCGGGGGATAACCAAATCTCTCGGGCCAACGTGGCCTATGCATTGCTACGTGTGGTGCAAACCCCTGGCCTCATCAATCAAGAAGTCACGCTGCTTGATGGCCAGCGGCCTCTCGACGCGCTGCTGTAGCGCTAGTTGTTTTAGCGCTAAGTGGTCATAAGCCCGTTGGTTCTCAACGGGCTTTTTTTGTGGTGCGCCAGGCATGGCGCGCAGCGCCAATTAGGCGCTATCCGGTCCGCCGTGGTGGTTGGCCGGATGACTTGGGGGTGAAAGTCCCCTACGGACCCTGATAGCGGGAACCGTTAGCTGAACAGCAAGGGTGTTCGTCGTGAGGCGGAATCTGAAGGAAGCTGTAGGCAAACTCCTGGCCCGACGAACAGGAACCGCATATGAGGCAGCCACATCTGGGCGAGAGGGCCATGAAACTCGAAGCCCAATAGCTATCCAGAAGATGTGGAAGTAGATGCGGCGGGTAGATGGGAGGAAG
>NZ_FODB01000037.1 GCF_900110265.1 Vreelandella aquamarina
TGCCGAACTCAGCAGTGAAACCGCTTAGCGCCGATGGTAGTGTGGGGTCTCCCCATGCGAGAGTAGGTCATCGTCAGGCACTTATACCGCAAAGAACCCAGCCCATCGGCTGGGTTTTTTGTTGCGCGCTCGATAAGCGCGCCAAGCCTCAAGCCCCGTGCATACTGTGCTCGGGGCTTTTTTGCTCTGCTTTTACCAGTCAATAGGTTCACCTGCACAGTCCCAGAAGCTGCCGGTCGTCTCTTGCGAGCGCTTGGCCATGACGTCAATTAACTGTTTCACCACGAACTCTGCGCTAAATAGCTTTTCGGTAGGTACACGGGCTTGAAAAGGCTTTTGGAGGCAGAGAACAATCGACTGTTTATTAAGCCTCTTAAGCTCAATAGCGGCGGTTCTCAACAGCATATTATGCGCGGCTTTACTAGCACGATAGCTATACCAGCCACCATACCCATTGTCAGTGATAGATCCTACACGAGCAGAAAGGCTGGCAATAATGGTAGCGTGCTTGCCCTGTAGAGAAGGCTTTAGAGCAGCGAGTAGCAGGGCTGGGGTTGCCGCATTAATATGCATCACCTGGGCAAATGATACTTCATCCAACTGCTCCAGGCGCTTTTCTGGCTGTATGTTTTGGGAGGCATCGTGAAGCAGCCCGATCGCGTTGAAGAGTAGGTGGACAGGTCGGCCGTTTACCCTTTCACAGAGTGCTTGTCGGCCTGTGGTGGTGGTGATATCCGCAGTGATTGAGTCAAGCTTGGGATGTTCAAAAACGAGGGGGGAGCGGCTAACCGCAATCACATGCCCTGTTTGCGGAGATGAAAGCAGGCTTTGCAGTATGGCGCTTCCTATACCGCCATTTGCACCTGCCACAACGGCGGTGAAACCTTCTGGAAGATGAGGCAGCATAACAAGCTCCGATGGTGAACGATATTGTTCCCATTGAAGCGCTTTGTATAGTATTTGTCTATGATTGCTTGTTAAGCAGAGGCATTAATGCGGCCCGGCTGAGCACTATTGCGCCCGTTGGGCTTGTAGAGCGTTTTTTCTGCAATTTGGCGAATGTAGTCCAGCATCTCCTGGTTATGCTTCATACGCAATGAGAGCATTTGCCCGGTTAATGCATTCATTCGTGAAACCCGCTCGCTTTTTTCTAGCAAGCTTTCCCAGGTTGCTAGGCATTCAGCATCTGTGGCCGCCAGCTTCGCGCCAGGAGCGCCTTCTGGATAGCCAAGCTTTGCCTGTACACCGCGACGTAATACCTCCATGCGTTCTAGTTCTTCTAGAAGCGCCTGTTTCTTACCCGCGATATCAGTCAATATATCGCCATCAATACTGCCTTTGGTCAACTGCTCTTGTTCGCTGGAGAGTAAAGCAATCAAATCCTCGAGGCGTTGCAACTGACTGGAGAGTAGGCGTGAAAGGCTCATAGGTAGATTTACTGATCTTTCAAGTTGGCAATTAGACCATCCGCAATACGGTCGGCACGCACTTCGAGCCGTCCCTTACGAATAGCATCACGAATTTCCTGTACCTTAGCCATGTCGATATCCTGGCTGCTATCGATGCTAGATTGGCTGAGCTGAGTCGCTTCACGGGTAGTATTACCCGTTTCAGGCTGCTTTGCTTCACCTACCTTCTGTGCGTCATCACGCTGCTGCGCTGGAGTATTGCGAAGCAGCGGATTAAGGTTATCAATTTTCACGTTGTTGGCCTCATCGTCAACGTTGGGGCGCCGCGCGCTGTATTACTATCTATCGGCCTAGATGCTAAACACTTTAGGTCTTAGGCTAAAAATCCACCATTAATGTGCCTTGGCCGATCACCCGCGCCGTCATTATTTCACGAGAACCAAAACGCACACGAATGGTTTCTCCTTGTGCCCCATCAGCAAGCGCCTCCCCCTCTCGAGAGACACGAAAGCCAGTTCCTTCTGCTATGACTGTTACGCGCTGCCCGCGTTCCACGAGGCTAGGTGCTTGCAGGAAATGCGCCTGAAACGTGCTGCCACTACGGATAGGCCGCTGAGCTACTTTGCCGACAATATCGGCCTGGTCGGTCAGCGATTGGCTAGATAAATCGCTAAGGTTGCCTTCTCGCTGGTCGAGCATAGCTGCGGTAACCAACGTGCCTCTATCAATATCTTGGCTTGCCACAACGTAGCTGCCAATGACATCTACTTCTGCCTGCAGGTAGCGTACTTGACGCCCATCAGCTCCACACCTAACGCCTACAGAAACACGCCCAATAGGAGCTTGGTTAGGGTTAGTAAGAAAGGGTGTTGGCTGTATGCAGGTGGGTAAATGGGGGGATGGCGGTGCGATATTGATGACTGCCTCTTGTCCCAGGGCCTGTGCTTCTTGATAGAGAAATTGCTGGACGCTTTCAACAAGTGACTGATCGCTTGTTTCTGCCCAGGAGGGTTGGGATAGGCCAACACATAGCAGTAACAACAATGACTTAACTGCTGAGTAGCGTGCAACAATGTGCAGCAAATAGCGCATGGGTAAAGTCGCCCAGTATAGAAAATCAGATGGTAAACATCAGCATGGGAGTGTAATGCAAAAGTATCCTACGCATCATGGGAAATGCTGGTGTAAACGGTAGCTGTTCCATGCTTTAAGGTGAAAGAGTGGAGCATATTATTCATCATCAACAATTTCCGGTTTATTTCTGCCTCTCAGCGAGCGAGGGTCGGCATGATTGATCAGCTTGAATCTGCCTTTAACTTCCATCAGCAGGCGCTGGGCCTGCGCCAAGCACGTCACCAAGTGCTAGCCGCTAACATTGCCAATGCGGATACGCCCAACTATAAGGCGCGCGACATTGACTTTGCCAGCGAGCTGAAGAAAGCCGTGGACGGCAGCCAGGCCCAGCAGCAGAACGGTGGCTTGGCATTGGCGCGTACCTCCGATCGCCATTTGGCGGGTGAGGGGCCTGCCTGGCAAGGCGCAGGAAGTGCAGATTTGCTGTATCGAATTCCTGACCAGCCAAGTCTAGATGGCAATACGGTGGATATGGACCGTGAGCGAACCCAGTTCGCGGATAACGCTGTGCGCTACCAGGCGGCGCTCACCATTATGAACCGTCGTATTCAGGGTCTGAAAAATGCGATGCAACCTGAATAACCTAGTAATAGGAGAAAAATAAGCGATGTCGATGTTTTCAGCGTTTGATATTGCCGGTTCTGCGATGAGCGCCCAAGCGCAGCGTATGAATGTAACGGCAAGCAACATGGCCAATGCCGATAGCGTGGCAGGGCCCGATGGTGAAACCTACCGCGCAAAGCAGGTGATGTTTGAAACCCAGGCACAGTCTAACCGCTACGGTGTTGGCGGCGTCCGGGTTACTGAGGTTGTGGAAAACGATTCACCGCTGCGCATGGAGTATATGCCGAACCACCCAGCGGCTGATGAAGATGGCTACGTTGCTAAGCCGAATGTTGAGCCGGTCCATGAGATGGTCAATATGATTTCGGCATCGCGCTCCTATCAGGCCAACGTAGAGGTTTTCAACACAACCAAGCAGATGATGGTTCAGACTCTATCGCTCGGTGAGGGCTAACGATGAGCACAATTAACCCAGCAACGTTATCCAATATTAATGGTGGTGGCGTTCAACTACAGCAGAGCCAGTCAGAAGAGCTACGTAATAGTTTTATGACGCTGCTTATCACCCAGCTTCAGAACCAAGATCCTCTGAAGCCGATGGAAAACGCGGAGATGACGTCACAGATTGCTCAAATCAACACCGTCAGTGGCATTGAGCAGCTCAACTCGACGTTGGAAAGCATTACCAGCCAAATGAATGCCAACCAGGCGCTGCAGGCGAGTGGGCTAATTGGCCAAGGCGTCATGGTGCCTGGTCGTCAGATCATGTTGGAGCAGGATGGTGAAGGCCAGCCTTACTCTACGCCCTTTGGTATTGAGCTAGCGCAACCAGCAGCAAATGTGCAGGCAACGATTTTGGGTCAAGGCGGCCAGGTAATCCGTCGCTACGACTTGGGCTCTGTTGAAGAGGGCGTGCAGTCTTTCCAGTGGGATGGAAAAAATGATCAGGGTGATGTTGTCGCCAGTAATCGCTATACAGTGCAGCTAGAAGCAACGGACGCCGAAGGCGAAGTGATTGAGTCTACTGCCCTTAACTACGCCATTGTTAATAGCGTGACACCCAACGATGGCAATGGCGGTGTTCGGCTGGACCTTGGGGCCATTTACGGGCAAATCAGCCTGAATGACGTGAAACAAATTCTTTGATCTCTAACATAGCCTGTTTCTAGGAGAAAAAAATGAGCTTTTCTCAAGCATTAAGTGGTCTGAATGCCCAGTCCGAAAACCTTAAAATTCTCGGCAATAATATTGCTAACTCGCAAACCGTAGGCTTTAAAAGCTCAGGTGCAATATTTTCTGATGTATTTGCCGGTGCAAGTAGCCAAGTGGGTCTGGGGGTAAAAATTTCGGATGTTCGTCAAGACTTTACGGCAGGCGATTTGGAAACCTCAGGTCGCACGTTGGATCTAGCGGTGGCAGGCGAAGGTTTTTATCGTATAGAACAAGCTAACGGTGAAATCGCTTATACTCGTAATGGCCAGTTTAGCCAAGATAATCAAGGGTTTTTGGTCAATGCGTCAGGGCAACGGTTAACAGGTTATGGCCTTTCTGATCCTAATGATCCTTTTTCAGCTGTTGTTCCAGGCGGAGCTCCTCAAGCACTAAATATTCCAACAGCTGATATTCCCGCAAAGGCGACTGCTGATGTGACGGCTACCTATAACCTGGATGCGAGCACAGTGCCTGGGCAGGGTTTGCAGCAAGCAACTGTTCAAGCGGTGGATGGAAATGGGGCTTTAATAACAGTCGATAATGACGGCGCGTATGATGCTAATGGCGATCCACTCGAAATCGATGTTTCGTATCATTACTCAAATAGTTTCACTACCTTCGATTCTTTGGGAAATGAACGAAATGTCACAATGTACTATGAAAAGGTAGATGATAATACCTGGAAAGCATTTCAAGCCGTCGATGGGAAGCTTGCATTTGATGGGGATCCTAATGTTGGGCCAGTCGATTTGGATAATTCTTTTTGGCTAAGGTTTAACAGCAATGGCCAACTCCTTAAATATAGTGATGTAGGAGTAACTGGAGCTCGAGATGAAGATGCGGTTATAGGTGTTGCGGATGCTGGGTATCGACTTACTTTCGGCACTCCCGGCACTCCCGGCACTCCCGGCACTCCCGGTACTCCTGCTGCGCTTGCAGAAAATGGTGCATCAGCCAATGGCCAAGCCGCTGCTGATGCATTCAGTGCAACAGCAGCTGATAATCCAGGTGCTACAAAAGCCTTTGCAGATTTAGAATTTATCGTGGGTGATGGTGCAGACCCGCTTAATTATGACTTTACTTTGACCGGTACTACACAATTTAACAATAACTCTGTACAAAATACGCTCACGCAAGATGGTTATACCTCTGGCAGCCTTGCTGGCTTAGAAATAACGCGCGAGGGTCGTGTTATTCGTATTTATACCAATGAAGAGCGCCGCGATGCGGGGCAAATTGTATTGGCTAACTTCGCTAACGAAGAAGGTCTACAGTCTATAGGTGATAATGCATGGCGTGAAACTAACGCATCGGGTATCGGCATTCTAGGTACTGGTGGTACCGGCGTTTTTGGTACCATCGAATCTGGTGTGTTAGAGAACTCTAACGTTGATCTTGCTAAACAGCTGGTGGATACCATTGTTGCGCAGCGTGCCTACCAAGCGAACTCGACGTCGATCAGCACTCAGGACGAGCTCCTGCAGACCATTATTAATCTTTGATGATCGTTTGTTGATAAGGAGTTAGTGCTGTGGACCGCATGCTATACACCGCCATGAGTGGCGCTAAACACACGATGGACCAGCAATCGGTAGTGAACAATAACCTATCGAATGTATCCACCGCTGGTTTTCGTGCTCAGTTGCAGGCTGCGCGCTCGGTACCCATCGAGGGCGCAGGTATCCTGCCAACAAGGGTGTCGGCGGTGACAACCACGCCGGGTACGGATTTCTCACAAGGCCCCATCGAGCGAACTGGACGTATGTTAGATGTGGCCATGCAAGGAAACGCCTGGATGGCGGTATTAGCAGAAGATGGCACAGAGACCTATACCCGTCGCGGTGATTTGCAGCTCGATAGCGACGGTGTGCTACTTAGCGTGGGCCGCCCTGTGATGGGGGACGCTGGGCCGATTGCTGTTCCACAGGGCGCGCAAATCTCATTTGGGGCAGATGGCACGATTAGTGCCATTCCTCAAGGAGAGGGCCCTGAGGCAATGGTGGACGTTGGCCGCATCAAACTCGTTACACCGGATGAACAGGCCCTGGAGCGTGGTGAGGATGGTTTGTTCAGGGCGCCTCCTGGCGATGATGGTGCGCCAGGCGTACTTCAAGCTGATGAAGAGGCGCGTCTGGTAAGTGGCGCTCTAGAGGGCAGTAACGTCAGCGCCGTGGATGCCATGGTCTCCATGATTGACGTGGCGCGCCGCTACGATATGCAGATGAAGATGCTAAGTACGGCGGATGAAAATGCTCAGCGAGCTAACAGTATTTTATCTATTCAGGGCTAATCGCAGCCACTCAGCCAAAGGAATTTACGTATGATTAAGTCTTTGTGGACTGCCAAGACCGGGCTAGAGTCTCAGCAAACCAAACTAGATGTTATTTCGAACAACTTGGCGAACGTCAGCACCAATGGCTTTAAACGTTCGCGCCCGGTATTCGAAGACCTACTCTACCAAAATATGCGCCAGCCTGGGGCCCAGAACAATATTCAGGACCGCCTACCGTCAGGTATGCAGATTGGTACGGGTGTACGCGCCGTTGCCACCGAGCGTTTGCATACGCAGGGCAGCTTGGAAGAGACAGGTAATTCCCGTGATCTAGCGATTGATGGTGAGGGGTTTTTCCAAGTGTTGATGCCAGACGGGACGCTTGGCTATACCCGCGATGGCAGTTTTCAACTCAATGAAAATGGCCAGATGGTCACGGCGAATGGCTACCCGCTGGAGCCAGCTATCTTTGTGCCTGCCAATGCGCTATCGGTCAACATCGGTGAAGACGGTACCGTGAGTGTTCGTCAACCTGGTATCGCTCAGGATGCTGATATTGGGCAGATTAACGTTGCTTCTTTTATTAATCCCGCTGGCTTAGAAAGCATTGGTGGAAATCTTTATCTGGAGACCGGTGCCTCCGGTGCACCTAACCAGAATGCGCCTGGCAATAACGGTGCCGGACGACTCTTTCAAGGTTATGTAGAGACCTCTAACGTAAACGTTGTGGAAGAAATGGTGAATATGATTCAAACACAGCGTGCTTATGAAATTAATAGCAAGGCTGTATCCACCAGTGACGAAATGCTAGCGCGACTGAGTCAGCTCTAATGTCATTGATCATCAGGGCATCTTAACGGGTCGCGTTATGTTGGAATTAAACGTTGTGTTACGCCGCTGCATACTCGCTAGCCTAGCGCTGGTCGTTTTGGTTACTGCAGGGTGCGCGCAAATCCCGCGTGCCTCTGTCGTCGGCGAACAAGAGCAAATCACTATCATCGACCGTCCGCCACCTGTTCCTAATGGCTCTATTTATCAGGCGCGTCGCGGCTATCAGCCGCTTTTTGAAGATCGTCGGCCGCGCACGATAGGAGATATTCTGACCATTGTGCTGGATGAAGAAGTCAGCGCTAGTAAGAACTCTCAGTCCAATGCGAACCGTGCTGGTAGTGCAAGTCTGGAGCTAACTCAGTTGCCCGACGTGCTAGATACCCTGGCGGAGTATGGCTTTGATATTGAGGCGGCCAATGACTTTACGGGAGGCGGTGGCTCCCAAGCGAACAATACGTTTACAGGCACGATTACGGTCTCGGTGCTGGAGGTCATGAATAATGGCAACCTCCGTGTGCGGGGTGAAAAGCAGATTGCTATTAATCAGGGAACTGAGTTTATTCGCTTTTCAGGCGTAGTAAACCCTCGCACCATCACGGCTCAAAATACCGTGCCCTCCACCCAGGTGGCTGATGCGCGGATTGAGTATGTTGGCGATGGCTATATTAATGAAGCGCAGCATATGGGTTGGCTGCAGCGCTTCTTCCTCAATGTGTCGCCGTTCTAGGCGTGTTAATAAGTTCGACAACAGAGACCTGGTGAAATGGCTATGCAGTGGAAGGTGTATCAACGGATTCAAGCAACCGCGCGCTTCGCGACTCTGTTGGCTCTCTGTTTTGTGATGCTGCCAGCACACGCCGAGCGGGTGCGCGAGCTAGCGAGCTTTGCTGGTGTTCGTGATAACCAGCTTGTTGGTTATGGCTTGGTGGTGGGGTTAGATGGCAGCGGTGACCAAACCACCCAAGCGCCGTTCACCAGCCAAAGTTTAACCAACATGCTGTCGCAGTTAGGCGTGACCGTTCCGCCTGGAACCAACCTTCAGCTGCGCAATGTCGCTGCTGTGATGGTGACTGCAGATCTACCGCCATTCTCCCGTCCAGGGCAGCGTCTTGACATCGTTGTTTCTTCGATTGCCAACGCCAGTAGCCTGCGTGGTGGCACACTATTGATGACGCCACTTAAAGGTGCCGATGGCGATACCTATGCGATTGCCCAGGGCAATATGTTAGTGGGCGGCGCCGGTGCGCAGGCGGGTGGTAGTAGCGTACAGATTAACCAGCAGGCCTCTGGTCGCATTCCGAACGGGGCTCTTGTTGAGCGTGAAGTGCCGCTCAATCTTGGTGGCAACGGTGGGGTGCTAGAGTTGCAGCTGAACGACGCTGATTTTGGCACCGTTCAGCGCATGGTAACGGCAATTAACAATGAGTTCGGCCAGTCTGTTGCCTATGCACGCAATGGCCGAGTCATTGCCCTCGATGGCCCAATGGATGCCAACGCTCGGGTTAATTTTATGGCTCGGGTTGAGAATGTTCAGCTAACACCAACTGAGGCACCCGCCAAAGTGGTGCTCAATGCACGTACAGGCTCTGTGGTTATGAACAGCGCAGTTACCCTGCGTAGAGCCGCAGTAGCCCACGGTAATCTGTCGATTATGATTGATACCCAATTTGGTGTTAGCCAGCCTAACCCACTCGGGGAGGGTGAAACCGTTGTAGTGCCTGATGCGGATATCAATATTGAGCAGCAGGAAGCCTACCTGCAAATTGTTGAAGGAGCCGACTTGGCAGACGTGGTGAATGCACTGAATGCATTAGGTGCGACACCTCAGGATTTAATGTCGATTCTAGAAGCGTTGAGGGCATCAGGCTCTCTGCGTGCTGAGCTGGAGATCATCTGATGAGCATGGGCGATATGACCAGCCAGTTCGCGCTGGATATGAACGGCTTCCAGCGGCTGCAGCATAATGCGCGCGTTGATCCTGAAGCGGGTGTGCAAGGCGCGGCTCAGCAGTTTGAAGCGCTCTTTATCCAAATGATGGTAAAGAGCATGCGAGATGCTACGCCTACCTCAGGGCTGTTGGAGAGCAGAGATACGACATTTTATCAATCCATGTTGGACCAGCAGTGGTCGCAAGTCATGGCTTCTCGTGGGATTGGTTTAGCCGATGCGCTAGTGGAACAGCTTCAGCGCCAGGGGGCGGTCGGGCAAGTCACCAACCCTGACCAAGAACTTCAGGCGTTAATTGCGGGTATTCCTCGTGGGACACCGCGCGTTCTGGATAGTCCGTTACAGCCTGAAAGTGGACAACAGGCTCCTAACAGCACGGGCAGCGGCCAGTTTTATAACGAGCTAGACGCTATTCGCCAACGGGAAGCGAGCAGCGCACCCGCCACGCTGGCAGAAGCCCCGCGTCCGGCGGCTTCTTCACACGACCACGTCGAGCGTTTCATGCAAACGCTGGCCACGCCTGCTCAGGCGGCTAGTGCTGCAACTGGCGTACCTGCTGAGCTCATTTTGGCTCAGGCAGCCCTAGAGACGGGCTGGGGTCAGCATGAGATAGCGACCCAGCAAGGCCACAATAGCTATAACGTGTTTGGTATTAAAGCGGGTAGCCAGTGGCAAGGTAAAACGACCGATATCGTGACCCACGAGTATGTAAATGGCCGTCGTACTCAAATCGTTGATACGTTCCGTGTGTATGACTCCTTTGAGCATGCCTTTACCGATTATGCCAACCTGATCGGCAACAATCCGCGTTACGCCGGTGTTGTACAGGCGTCTAACGCAGAGCAAGCAGCGCGTGAGTTACAGCGTGGCGGCTATGCCACCGACCCGCGCTATGCCGATAAGCTGGTATCGGTAATGAATACGATGGGGCCGCTGAGTTCTGCGGGTAGCCTGTTGGCGGATTCTCGCTAGGCAACTATTCAAGTTTTTCTGCGCACTGCCGATAGGTAGAAAATCGGCCTAAGGAATTGAACCATGAGCATGTTTTCGATCGGCTTAAGCGGCCTCAATGCGGCGCAGAATGCCCTCAATACAACGAGCAACAACATTAGTAACGTCTATACTCCTGGCTACAATCGAGAGATTACGGTACTCAATGAAAGCCGGAACAATGCCGGTGTCCGCGTTGCAGATATTGAGCGTCAGTTCAATACGTTCGTTGCCGCGCAATTGAACAATGCCAAGTCGCAATCAACAGCCCTAGAGACCTACAATACGCAAATCTCTCAGATCGATAACTTGCTTGCAGATCGTGAAGCAGGGCTCTCTCCTTTGATGCAGAATTTCTTTTCCGCTCTTGAGGATTTAGCAAGTGCTCCTTCGGATCCTGCCGCCCGACAAGGCGTGCTTGGCGCTGCTGATACGCTAACGGCTCAATTCCGTTCGTTTGATGGATATCTGCAGGATTTACAATCAGGCGTTAACGGCCAAATTAAAGACGAAATTACCCAAATAAATAACACCACAAGCCAGATTGCTAATATTAACCGTGAAATAGCACTTTCGCGTGCACAGCTTGGTGAGGCACCAAATAGCTTGCTGAATCAGCGCGACCAGCTGATCTCCGAGTTGAATGAAAAGATGAACTTGCGTCTTAATATTCAAGATGGCAATACTTACAACCTCACACTCCCCAATGGGCAGCCGCTTGTTACGGGAGATACTGTCTATAAACTCGAAGCTGTTACATCACCGAATGATCCACAACGGATGGTCGTTGGCTACCGTGAAGGGGCTCGTGGTAATGGCAATCTTGTCAGCCTAGATGAAGGTTTAATTACAGGTGGCTCATTAGGTGGCTTAATGAGCTTTCGAGCTGAGACATTAGATAAAACGCAGAATCAGATAGGGCAGTTGGCGGCTTCTATTGCACTCGAATTTAATGCGCAGCACCAAAAAGGTGTTGACCTGAACGGTGAGCAGGGCCAAGAGTTTTTTAGTATTGGTCAATCTAATGCTTACTATAATACAGATAATAAGGGATCCGCAGAGGTCAGCGCTACGATCGACTCTGCGAATACTAGCGCATTACGAGCAACCGACTATACGGTGCGTGTTATTAATGCATCGACTGAAGAGTTTGAAGTGATTAGAAAGGATACCGGTGAGGCGCTAGAGGCTGATGAATGGTCATTTAGCGACAATGTTCTAAGTTTTGCCGGTGTTGATGTCAATTTCAACGATATTAATCTTGCCCAAAATGGCGATAGCTTTGAAATTCAACCACTACGACGTGCCGCTGGTGGAATGGAAGCCATTGTTTCAGACTTAGATAAAATTGCTGCAGGTAGCTTAGTTGAGCAGAGTGGAGACCTAGAGGTGAGCAATGTTCGCTATGAGAATGCGCTTGCCAATACGTCGGAATCACTGGAAATTGAATTTAATGCCAATCAACACTTATCTGTCAGTGGGTATACTGGTCAGGTCTCTGTTAACGGCGAAGCGCGAATCTTAGATGCTAATGGAGTCGTTCAAGATTCGGCAGGTGCAGTCGCAGCTGTATTGGCTGCGGACGATGAAATAACTATTGATGGTGTATCTTTTGTTTTAGCTGATGTGTCTACAGAAGGGGCTCTCACATTTCAGCAAGCGAGCTCTGCTGCAGGCGACAATCGCAATGCCTTAGCACTCCAAGACCTCCAGAGTAAGGATATCGTAGGTGGCTCTGCCTCTTTGAGTGGAGCTTATGGGGCGCTGGTCAGCGATGTGGGAAATCGTACCAACATTATTCAGGTCAACCTTGATGCACGCCAAGGTTTAACTGATCAGCTGCGTGCAGTGCAGCAGTCGGAGTCTGGTGTTAACCTGGATGAAGAAGCGGCAAATCTGATTCGCTTTCAGCAGTTTTATCAAGCCAATGCCCGCGTCATCGATACGGCCTCTACTATTTTTGACACTATTTTAGGCTTACGTAGCTAACGGTTAGGAGTCTGCCTCATGCGTATTAGCAGCGTTACCATGTATGAACAAAGTACGGCTTCAATTAACCGTCAGCAGAATGACTTTCTAAAAATTAGTCAACAGATTGCTAGCGGGCGCCGTGTGGTTAACCCTTCGGACGACCCACAGTCAGCAGCGCGCGCCGTGCGTGTTGATCAATCTAAGGCGATTACCCAACAGTTTGAAGACTCTCGCGTATCTGCGCGTAACTCTCTAGCACAGACAGAGAGTATACTTAATAGCATCAGTGACTCTGTTATTAGTGCAAAGACAAGACTAGTTCAAGCATCAAGCGATACCTTAAGCGATGTTGACCGAGAATCGATTGCCAGCGAGTTAAAAGGTATTTACGAAACCATGATCGGCCAAGCAAACGCGACTGATGGTAACGGACGTTACTTATTTGGTGGCTATGCTGATAATGCGCCTCCCTTTGTTAAAAATAGTGAAGGCAATATTGAGTATAAAGGGGATGATAACGCTCGCCAGCAGCGTATTGATGCCTCTCGCTTAATGCCGGTTACTGAAAATGGCATTTCAATATTTCAAAGTGTGCCAAGTGGTGCGGGTTACGTAGCAGAGGCAGTAAAAAGCAGCGATGGTGGTCAGCCGATCGCCGGTGTGCTGGGAAGGAATGGCGGTAGCATAACGTTTAGTGGCCCACAGGTGAGTAATGTCAATGACCCTGGGTATGGCGACAGCTACCGTGTTGTGTTTAATGAAGATACGACGGTGGATAGCGGCGTCAGCTACCAAGTGCAGCGTTTTAGTGAAGGCGAGTGGCAGGAAGATCCTGCTGATTTGGTGGTTACAGGAGAATATGTCGGTGAAGGTCAGCAGCTTAGTTTTGGGGGTGTTAATGTCACACTCACTGGCAGCGCTGAGCCTGACGACGAGATTCTTGTTGCCCAGTCAGGTAGCGAGCAGCGCCCTGCGGATCTGTTCCGCACCATGGAAGCAGCAATACGTGTTTTAGAAAGTCCCGCCACTACCGGTGCGGAAAAAGCAGAATTGCGTAATACGCTAAACACATCTATGCGAGATCTAGATAATGCCCTTGATAATGTTCTAACAGTGCGCGCTTCGGCTGGGGCAAAACTAAACGAGCTAGACGTGGTGGATGCAGTAGGTAGTAACCGGATGCTCAATTATGAGCAGACGCTTTCTGACTTGGTGGATCTGGACTACGCTGATGCTATTTCAGAATACAGCTTGCGTCAGGTTGGTCTGCAGGCTTCTCAAAAAGCGTTTGTGGATATTAAGGGGATGTCGCTATTTGACTTTATGTAATGTCTTAGCGAGCAGTCACTCTTTTGCTATGCCCTGGCCATGTGCCGGGGCATTAATTTAAGGGCGCCATGGTCTCAATCAGGCTTTGCGTAAAGCTAATTCCCTGGCTAAACAGCTGCTGAAGAAAGCTGCCGATATCGCTCATTAGCACCATGAGCAACACTATGCCAACGGTGAGCGAGGTGGGAAAGCCAATATTAAACACGGTTAGCTGCGGTGCTGAACGGTTTAGGATGCCTAGCGACAGATTAATAATGAGCAACGAGGCTACCAGAGGCAAAGCGAGCAGCATACCGGAAGCAAAGATAGTACCTGCGTAGCGTGCCAGTAGTTCAAACGCATTAGGATTAAGGCTGCCAATTCCAATTGGAAGTGTTTCAAAGCTCATCACTAGTGTTTCTAACACCATCAGGTGGCCATTAAAGGCGAGAAACATGAGCAGGGTGACCATATAGAGAATGCGTGATAGCACCATAATGTTGGTGCCACTAGACATGTCAAAGAAGCTCGCAAAGGCGAGCCCCATCTGAAGGCCGATAAACTCACCGGCCGCTTGGACAACGGCAAACATAATGTGCATCACCAGCCCAATCGCAATACCGATCAGCATTTGCTCAATGATGATGCCCAGACCTGCCCAAGACATGAGCGGTACACTGGGCATCGGTGGGAGAACGGGAGCAATGACGACGGCGATCACTGCGGCAAGCGCTACTTTAGCTTGATTGGGAACGCTGGAGTGGCCCCATAAAGGCGTCGCTGTCATAAAGGCCGTAATACGCACAAAGGGCCAAAAAAAGGCCACCAGCCACCCCTGAAGCTGGGCAAATGTTACTTCAACCACAGGCTACATCACCATTGCGGGTATGTTGGTAAATAGCCGCGTCGTGAAGTCGGTAATTAAGCCGATGAGCCAGGGGCCCGCTAGTACCAGAACGGCAAACACCGCTAAGATTTTCGGGATAAATGTCAGCGTCATCTCGTTTATTTGGGTAGCGGCCTGGAACAGGCTAATAATCAGACCTGTAAATAGTGCTGCTAACAGCATAGGACCAGCTAGAAAAAGTGTCACGCGCATACCCTGATAAGCGACGCTCATCACCATCTCGGGTGTCATGATTACGCTCCTCGTCGCCCCGCGACGTTAAATCATATAAAAGCTCTCTGCCAACGAACCAATAATGAGCTGCCAGCCGTCAACCAATACAAAAAGCATGAGCTTAAATGGCAGCGAAATAGTGATCGGTGGAACCATCATCATCCCCAACGCCATTAGCGTACTGGCCACTACAAGGTCAATGATCAAAAAAGGGATAAAGATGGTAAAGCCAATTTGAAAGGCCGTCTTGAGCTCGCTGGTGACAAAGGCAGGTAGCAAGACGCGCATTGGTAGTTCTTCTGGCCCTTGCAAGGGGCCCACATCGGCTAAACGAACAAATAGGGCCAGGTCTGGCTCCCGTGTTTGAGCCAGCATAAACTCTCGGAAAGGTAGCTGCGCGCGAAGCAGGAACTCTTCAAAATTGATCACCTCATCCGTCAACGGCACCCAGGCGGTGTCATATACCTGGTTAAGTACTGGCGACATAATAAAAAACGTTAAAAAGAGCGCGATCCCCAGCAGTACCTGGTTAGGCGGCGTAGCTTGAGTACCCATCGCTGTCCTTAGCAGGCTGAGTACAATGATGATGCGGGTAAAGCTGGTCATCATCAGCAGCATTGCTGGCAAGAACGCCAACGAGCTTAAGAGCAGCAGTGTTTGTAGAGAGAGAGACCACTGCTGACCACCACCTTCCGTTGGTTGCGAGACTAACCCCGGTAGTTGCTGGGCGTGGCTAGGAAAAGCCACGAGGCAGCCGATGATGAGAATACTCATCAGCCACCAGTGACGCGAATAGAGCCAGGCAAAATGCTGAGCGTATTTCATGAGGTATGCTGAGAGTCTGAGGAAGTACTGTCGCCCTTGCCGCGACTATTAGCTATAGCGTTAGCTAAACGCTGTGAGAAGCGGGTCGGCGGACGGGGGGGAGTGGATGATGTACGATCAGTAGGCGCTGGACGTTCGTGTAGTTTACTTATGCGGCCACCACTAACGCCCAGAACGAGCCATGTGTCTTCAATTTCGACAACCACAATTCGCTCGCGATTGCCTACTGCGGTGGTACCTACGATGCGTAAACGTGCACCATGGTCATAGCGATGATGCTGCCAGCGTTTGAGCAGCGATGTACACAGCAAAATAATGGCAATCACCAACGCTAGTGCGGCGGCTGTTTTGCCTAATGCCGCCATGCCGATTAATGCATCACCGCCACTTAATGCCTCAAGGGGGGCTTGCGCACTAGAGGTCGCAACACTCATCGGTTTAGTTTATGAATGCGCTCGGATGGTGTAATAATCTCAGTAATACGGATACCGTATTTATCTTCGATAACTACTACTTCCCCCTGAGCAATTAGGTAGCCATTGATCAGGATATCCATTGGCTCACCCGCTAACCCCTCCAGCTCAATGACAGATCCTTGAGCGAGCTCTAATAGTTGCTTAATCGTCAGTTTGGTGCGCCCTAACTCAACGGTAAGCTTAACCGGAATATCCATGATCATCTCAAGATCACGGGAGGGAGTCGCACTTTTTTCTGCGCTCAGCGGGCGAAATACATCGTCGCTGGCTGGCTTGGCTTGAGGTGCCTCTGATTCAGGCTCATCTTCCGTATCGGCCTGCTCTGCAGCCTCCTGCTCTGCCATGGCAGCTGCCCAGGGGTCATCATCATCGCTTGCGGCATCAGCACTAGACGACGGCTCTTCTTGCTCAGACATGGCTTCCGCCCAATCGTCATCAGAGACTTTTTGATCGGGTTTATTAGGGTCAGTCATGCTTTGGGTTCCTTGGCTTTCTGTCGCGTTGAACCTTTAATAAAGTCCTTGGACGATACGTTATTCATAGCAGCATGGTCGATCATACGCACAACACGCAGGGCGCGCTGCTGGCGTTGACTGCCGTATTCACACTCCATCACAGGGACGCCGTCAACGCTGGCGGTGATCGTACTGGGAATGTCCATCGGCAGAACATCCCCCTTTTTTAGCCCCATGACGTGAGCAATTCGACTCGGAATCTGCGCAAAGTCAGCGACCAACTCAACTTCAGATTGGCGCAGCTCGCTGGCCATGCGACGTGACCAAGAGCCATCACTGTCATGATTGCTATCGTTAATCGGGTTAACCAATAGATCGCGCAGCGGCTCAATCATTGCGTAGGGCATGCAAATCTGAAAGCTACTGGATAGGTTGCCTACCTCAATATTGAACTTGGTATTGACCACAATCTCATTAGGTGAATTAGTAATATTGGCGAATTTAGACTGGACTTCGGAGCGTAGGAAGTGGACATCTATCGGGTATACTACCTTCCAAGCTTCTTGATAGGCATCAATCGCAAGATTGAGCAGGCGCTGGATAATACGTTGTTCGGTATTGGTAAATTCGCGCCCATCTGATTTCGTAACGAATCGCCCGTCTCCACCGAACAGGTTGTCTACTACCATAAACACGAGATTTGGTGGAAATACCACCAATGCAGAGCCCCGCATCGGCTTCATCGACACGATGTTGAGGTTGGTCGGCACCGGAACGTTACGTGAGAAGTCGCTAAAGCTTTGATAGCGCACGGACTCGACAGTGATGTCTGAGCTGCGACGAATTAGGTTAAATAGCCCGTTGCGGAAATAACGAGCAAAACGCTCATTAATAAAATCAAGCGCATGCAGACGTTCGCGTATGACCCGATGTTGAGTCGACGGGTCATACGGTCGAATTTTTGTTTCGTCCTGAGACTTGGACGACGCCGGAGAGGGCTCTTCGTCTCCACTGACACCCTTTAGTAAGGCGTCAATTTCTTCCTGGGACAGTAGATCGTCCTGTGACATGAACGGCTCCAGTTCCCGAGGTTATTGCACAATAAATTCGGTAAACAGCACTTCCCTTAGATCTAGGGGGGGCTGATTTTCGGTGAGGGGTACGTTCAAACGACTAATAATTGCCTGAGCCAGCTCCTCTTTCCCCTCTGTCGAGGTGAGTTCGTTGGCTTGTTTGCCCGATAACAGAATTAGTAAGCGGCTGCGCACTTGCGGCATATGCTCTTCGATAATTGTTTTACTCTGTTCGTTACCCACTCGCAGCGTAATACCCGTATAGAGCAGGCGTGAACCATAGCGGTCATCAGCTAAATTAACAGTGAATGGCTCAATGCGTGTAAACACAGGGGGGGTAAGCTCGACCGTTTGCTGTTGAGCTTCGCCACTGTCGCTGCTGTTGCGCTGATCCAGCACTAGATAAATAGCCGCTGCTGCCCCTGCAGAGGAAAGCAGTACGAGAATGATCATTACCCAGAGCAGTTTTTTAGATCCGCCGCTTGATTCTGCCATCGTTGTTCCCATGATGTTCGCACATGACGCTAGCCAAGCATTATGCCTAACGCGGGTGATAATGAAGAAACGAACAGGCTCTCTTGGAGAGCCTATCTTTTGGTTTAGCTAGTTAACACGGTGCTCACAATTAAACCATACTTATAGCGTGGCTATGCTTTAAGCATAAAGGTCCACACGTCCATCGAGTGCGATGGAGGAACCCACAGGTACAGGCGTCCCGGTTTCACCCTCAACGCTAGTGACCCCGCTTTCACCACCAGCGCTTGAGCCTGTGCTGTGCTGAGCAAACGCTTCCTGTTGATTAGAAAAGCCTTGCTCACCCACTGATGTGTCACTTAGTGAAATTCCTTGTTCCGCCAGTGCTTCACGCAGTTGAGGAATCGCTTGTTCAATCACTTGCCGAACCTGAGCGTGAGCGGATAAAAATTGAGCTTGTGCGCCGTGTTCTGTCATTTTTAACGAGATAGAAAGTGGCCCAAGCTCAGCAGGATGTAGTTTCATTTGAACATGCTGCTCCCCCCCTCGCTGGATAAGCTGAACGAGCTGTTGACCTAGCTGTGACGGCCAGGCGGGGTGAGAGACAGGGGTGCCGATAGAGGAGGGCAGTGAGGCTCCCGTTGCTGCAGCAATAGGCTGTGGTGCGGCGTTAGCGCTAGGCAGGTTAAATGCTAGCTCGTTACTGCCGCTAATGCGCGCTGCTGCTTCTCCAGAGGCCAGAGCGCTAGCCATGGCTTCACTGCTGACGTGCACACTGGTGGCCATTGTTTGCATGGTTGGTGCGGCAAGCGTATTTGAGGTTGTCTGCTGAGTGCTCGTATCTGTATTAGCAGCATTACCCAGTGAAAGCGCTGCTATTTGCTGGCTGAGCGTTTCAGGGCGCTGAGCAGACCCATTAGGTCCTGTGCTACCCGATAGCTGTTGGTAAGCATTGATGAGAGCTATCGCGTCTTTTTTGCCAATCGCTAACTGTTCGGCGATAGCGGCGACAGACGTTGTTTGGGTAGTAGTGGGGGACGGTAGGCCAGCGTCATCAGTAAAGGCAGCGACTAATGTCAGCCGACTGGAAATTTCCTGTAGAGCAGGTGATGGCATGTCTAACGTGTTGTCGGTAGCCGCCGCTGCAGCTAATGCTATTAGCGGTTCTGGGGTGCCTTGTTCAGCCGTTTGTAGCTGAGCAAAAAGCTCTGCAATCTCCTCTTGATTGAGCTCAATACCCAGCGATTCTAGGAGCGAGGTAAAATCACGCAGCGCCTGTTCTCCACCGGTGGATGGAGCGTTAGAAAGTGCGCCCATTGGGCGTTGGGGGTCTGTCGCCTGCAGCATGGCTTGGCGGAATAGCCCAGTGGGAAAGCCTTGAGCCTCCGTCGCTTGTGAGGCTGATGTGCCACTGCCCTGGCTGGGGTTCGCAGAAAGTAACAGTTGAATATTCATGGATAGGCTTCCTGACCCGGCGCTAAAGTGGTTTATCAGACTGTTGGCGAGCTACACGACTAGTGACAAAGTCATCGGTTGCTTTTTGCTCGTAACGCGCTTGGCGGCGATGCTCTTCTAATAGCCTACGTGAGGCCAGTGTATCGTAAGAAGAGAGCTTGCGCTGCTCTTGTTGCCAATGCTGCTGGCTCTGTTGTACGCGTTTTTGCTGTGCAGTCAGTGCTTGCCTAGCACGCACAAGGGCGGCATCCAACGAGGCTAAGAACTGCTGATAATTATACATGGTAGCGGGGTCAATGCCGTCACGCATGGCGTGCTGCAAACGCTCCGCATACTCTACTCGGTAGCGGTTGAGTGACTGCAGCTGGGCTTCCGTTTGCTGTTGGGTTTGACGCTCTTGGGCCAGCAGTTTTCCTGCTTGGTCACGAGCATCACGGGCCAGGTCCGTCAGCATATCAAGCTGGTTATGACTCATTTAGCCTCCCACTACCGTGTGCAGGGCTTGGTAGGACTCCTCAACCGTTGCACACTCATCAATGTTCTGTTGAAGAAACCGCTCTAAGGCTGGGAAGCGATTCACCGCTTCATCCAGCCGCGGGTCATGACCTGGGCTGTAGGCCCCTACGCTGATCAGGTCGCGGTTACGCTGATAGCGTGAAAAAATCTGTTTAAAGGTACGCGCTTTTTGCTGCTGCTCCTGCGTCACGATGGCGGTCATTGCACGGCTGATAGAGGCTTCTATATCAATAGCAGGATAGTGCCCGGCTTCTGCCAGCGTCCGCGACAGGACGATATGACCATCCAAAATGGCCCTGGCGGAGTCAGCGATCGGGTCCTGCTGGTCATCGCCTTCAGTTAGTACGGTGTAGAACGCGGTAATGGAGCCACCGCCTCGCTCAGCATTGCCCGCCCGCTCTACCAAGCCGGGTAGCTTGGCAAAGACGGAGGGCGGATACCCTTTAGTGGCAGGGGGTTCGCCAATAGCTAACGCGATCTCTCGCTGTGCCATGGCATAGCGTGTTAGGGAGTCCATTATCAGCAGCACGTTGCGGCCAGAGTCCCGAAACCCTTCGGCGATACGTGTGGCATAAGCGGCCCCTTGCAAGCGTTGCAGCGGCGAGGTATCTGCAGGCGCGGCGACAACAACAGCGCGTCGGCGCCCTTCTGGCCCCAAGATATTGTCAATAAAGTCCTGTACTTCACGGCCACGCTCACCAATCAAGCCAACGACGATCACATCGGCCTGGGTATAGCGTGCCATCATGCCTAACAGTACTGACTTACCGACGCCTGAGCCGGCAAATAGGCCCATGCGCTGGCCTCGGCCAACGCTTAGTAGGGCATTAATAGCACGAATGCCGACATCGATTTGAGCATCAATGGGCGCCCGGGACAGCGGGTTAAGTGGCCTGGATTGCAAGGTGGTGCGCTGGGCATCCTCAACACCCTCACGATCATCTAGCGGGTTACCATTACCATCCAGTACGCGGCCTAAAAGCTCGTCGCCTATTGGGAAGCGCCGGGCACTGTGGCCATTGCCATCAACAAGAGGAGTAACCCGTGCTCCTGGCATCAGGCCAGAGATTTCTTCTAGCGGCATTAAGAACAGCTTTTCACCGGAAAAGCCGACGACTTCAGCTTCTGCATGCTTGTGGCTATCGTTTAGCCGGCCATCTGCTCCTGGCAGTTCAATGTGGCAAGCGCTACCTACCGCCACTCGTAAGCCAACCACCTCAATCACCATGCCTGTCGCGCGCACAACCCGCCCACTGGTTCGGTAGTGGGGGAGTCGGCTCACACGCTGGCTGGTGCGCTGCAGTGTCTTACGCCAGCGGTGTTGGTGAGGGCAAGTGGAGTGATTCATCGCGTTACTCGGACGGCGTCGCGTTGTTGCTATGTCGTTTGCGCAGTTGTGCATTAATATTTTGCCAGCGGCTCTCAAACGTCGCGTCCAGTTCGCCTTGGGCACTGGTAACGCGACAGCCGCCACGGGCCAACTGATCGTCGGGTTGCAGTACCCAGCCAGCAGCCTCTAGCTCGCCACCAAGATGCTCTTCAACCAAGTCGTGGTCGTTTGGGTTAAGCCATAAACGCTGTTTGCCGACTAACGGTGGCTCGGTATGCAGCAGCTCGCGAACGATGGACAAAATATGCTCAGGATGCTCAGTTAGCGCGTCTCCTGCTAGCTGTTTGCCTGTTGCCAGGGCAAGTTCAGCAAGATCATGGGCGATTGTGTCATCAAGACGCTCAAGGGCATCTGAAAACTGCTTTGCCAATGATCCTAGCGGTGCGACCGTTTGACGAATTTGCTCTTTAAGCTCTTCGGCTGCTTGGTCGCGTCCCTCGCTCAGGCCTTTAGTAAGGCCCTCTTCGTGCCCGCGTTTCAGGCCCGCTTGATAGCCTTCTTCTTCGGCTGCTTGGCGAAGTTGCTCATAAACCTCTTGCCGCTGTTTTTCCTCGCGTGCCCTTGCTTCTGCGGCGGCGCGTTGGGCAGCTTCCACTTTGCGCTGGTGAGCCGTGGGGCCTGAGGCATTTTGTGGAGATTTATCACTAGCAGGCGTTACCAGCTCATCCATTTGCCAGCGTCGCCACTCGCCGTGGCGATCAAATTCAGGCGAATGAGTATTAGACATACTCGTCGTCTCCGCCCGCCAGGACGATCTCTCCGGAATCCGCTAAGCGCCGCACAATTTGTAGAATCGCTTTCTGCTCGGTTTCCACTTGCGAGATGCGGATAGGGCCGCGAGCCTCCATGTCTTCGCGAACCAAGTCGGCGGCGCGCTGCGACATGTTGCGTAGGAATTTGTCCACCAGGGCATCTTGAGCGCCTTTGAGCGCCACCACCAGCGAGTTGGTCTCCACTTCCTGAAGTACCATCTGAATCGCGCGGTTGTCCAGGTCGAGTAGGTTCTCGAATAGGAACATCTCGTCGATGATCTTCTGGGCAAGGTCTTCGCTGTGCGAGCGGACGGTTTCGATGGCCACCTCTTCCTGAGCAGAGTTCATCAAATTGAGGATCTCTGCTGCCGTTCTTACGCCGCCCATCTTGCTGCGCTTGAGGTTTTGACCGTCGAGCATGCTGGTGAGTACCTCGGTGAGCTCTTGGAGAGCCGCCGGCTGTACGCCACTGAACGTCGCAATCCGCAGGACGACATCGTTGCGCAGTTTCTCTTCGAACAGCTCGAGAATATCGGCCGCCTGATGGCGGTCCAGGTGTACCAGAATGGTGGCAATGATCTGCGGGTGCTCGTCGCGGATGAGCTCGGAGACCATGGACGCTTCCATCAGGTTCAGGGCATCGATACCTGAGTTTTCGCCCGTGGTTTCGAGAATGTCTTCGATGAGGCTGGTAGCCCGCTCACTGCCGAGCGCTTTGGTCAGCACCGAGCGAATGTGCTCGCTCGAGTTGAGGTTCAGCGCCACGAACTCTTCGGTTTCACGGTGGAACGCTTCCAGCACGGCTTTCATGTCTTCATGCGAAACTTGGTGAAGCCGTGCCATTTCGGTACTGATCTCTTGCACTTCGCTGGCGCTGAGGAACTTGAAGACCTCGGCGGCGCTGTCTTCATCCAGTGCCAGCAGGAGAATGGCACTTTTACGCGCGCCACCCATTTCAGCAATGCTAGTCATTAGCGTTCATCCAGCTGCGAATAATCATCGCGACCATACGGGGGTCTTCTTGGGCCATTTCTCTCAGGTCGTTAAGATTGTGTTCGTAAAGCGACGTTTTGCGACGACGCTTGGGCTTGTTGCTATAGGTGGCCTCATCATCGCCCTCGCCTTCAGCCTCGCTTTCCTGGTCATCTTCGTCGCTACCAACACGGGTGCTTAACGTGCTTCCAGGCACAGCAGCGGCCATCACGGGCGGCTGGGTGTAGCGTTTGATTAATGGGCGCAAAATCAGCAGGTAGAGTAGCAATGCGGCTAGCGCAACTAGTAAGTAGCGCCCCAAATTGGCAGCTATCGCTAGGTTGTCGGGATGTTGCCACCAGACCGGTTCGACGCGGGTATCATCATCGCCAGCGAAGGGGGTGTTAACCACTTCCACTTGATCGCCGCGCAGATCCGAAAACCCCATTGCTTGTTGCACCAAACGCTCAATTTGGGCGATCTCTTCATCGCTGAGCGCGACTTGTTCAACCTCACCTTCTTCATTAGTGACGTCGCGAAAGTTAACAACAACCGCCGCTGAGAGGCGTTGTATCTGGCCAAGGCGGTGCTGAATATGCTCAATACTACGATCTACTTCGTAATTAACGACATCTTCTTGGCGCAGGTTGCGCAAAGCGCCTGGTTCGGTACCTGCATCGTCCGCAACATCACCCTCTTCCGGGTCTAGCTGGTTGATGGGGGAGGGGGCTACCCCGGGAGGAGTATTGCTTAACGCCCCAGGAATGCCGGTGGCCAATGGATCTTCGCCATCGTAAGAGAGGCTAAGCTGACGGCTGCGGACTGCTGATTCGTTAGGCGCTTGGTTTGGGCTGTAACGCTCGGAGGTTTGCTCGCGGCGTGAAAAATCGATCTGTGCCGCTACCTGGGCGCGAACATTGTTGCTGCCAACAATGGGCGAAAGAATGTTCTCAATACGCTGCTGATAGGAGCGCTCCACTTCGCTGATGTATGCTAACTGCGTACCATCCAGGTCATTACCCTGGGCGCTATTGGCAGTGAGTAGGCGGCCGTTCTGATCAACCACCGTCACATCTTCAGCAGCAAGCTCAGGCACACTGCTGGATACCATGTGCACAATGGCGCTAACTTGCCCCTCGCCAAGGACGCGACCTGGCAAGAGATTCAACACCACAGAGGCTTTGGCAGGTTCGCGGTCACGGATAAAGACGGACGGCTTTGCCATCGATAGATGCACGCGCACACTTTCGACGGGGCCTAGTGATTCGATAGAGCGTGAAAGCTCGCCTTCCAGGCCACGCTGAAAGTTCACCTGCTCAGCAAATTGGCTAATCCCAAAAGCTTGGGTTTCCATAAGCTCTAGGCCAAGGTTGCCACCGCGGGGCAAGCCTTGCTCAGCTAACTGGAGCCTAAGTGTATGCACCTGCTCGCCGGGCACCAGCAGTGCCTGGCCCCCCTGGCTAAACTGATAGGGTACGCCGCGGCTATCAAGCTCCGAAATAATTCGTCCGCCATCCGCTTCGCTCAGGTTGCTGTAAAGCACACGGTACTCTGGGCTGCTAGCCCACATAAATAAAGCAGCCACAACGGCGATAGAGGCCGCTGCCGCAATCAATACAACCACTAACGGATTGCCGCGCAGCTGTTTCATGGTGCGCGCCAAGGCAGAGGGGTTGCTGGATTCGTTTTCCGCCGCTCCACTGCGAGAGGCGTTTGGTGTCGTGCTGTTTTGACGGCCTGCCGTAGCACCAGTTTCGCTCATGCGTCCCTCCAGAAGGGCAGGCAAAACGGGTGTCGGCCCAGGCGCATCACCAAAGAAGGCATAGGCTATATCCGTCAATCGCGGTTATTCGCTAAAAAAATGAAGCGGAATTGTGATGAACGCCATTATCCGGGGGTGTGTCGACCATAAATGAACGAAAAGCTTGGCTTTTTATACTCATTTGTACGTATGACGCTACTCCTACCAATGGTAGGCTTTTTGTACTAATTGATTTTCCGCAAAAATGAGGCCTGAGTATGAGTTCACCTTCTATACAGTCTGCGCTGCAACAGATGCAGGGGCTAGCGGCACAAGCGGCTCAGCCTATTAAAGGGGAGCATGTGGCAACCGCTGTTGGTCAAGGTGGCTTTGGAAGTGAGCTGCAGTCCTCTATACAGCGAATTAATCGGTTGCAGCAAGCGGCTAGTACCAAGGCGATGGCGTTTCAGGCAGGCGAGCCAAACATTGAGTTAAACGATGTGATGGTAGATATGCAAAAAGCCAGTGTGGCCTTTCAAATGGGCATGCAAGTGCGCAACCGCCTAGTAACTGCCTATCGTGATGTGATGAATATGCAGGTATAGGGGGCGTAAAGTAGTTATGCGGCTAGCTGGGTGGGTAGTGGGAAGGCGAACGCTTAGGCTGGTACGTTATCGCTTTTCAAGGCGCCCGCAGCGTTCGCTTGGTTTCTATGCTTTAAGAGAGATCAGTTTTCCTTGCAGTTCTTCTAGCCGCTCGGCCAGTAGCAGCACTTCTTCTGCTGGTATTTGACGTATGACGTCACCCGTTTCTCGATCAATGACCCTTGTAATGATGCGAGCCGATTGTTCGCTAATATCAAATTCCAACCCACGGGGACGCATGACATCGTTAATGCGCTGTATCGGTTCAACAAGCGCTTCTTTTGTGGCCTTATTGCCATCTGCTGCTGCTTCATCGCCGCTTGGGGTGACTGGAGGTAGGGGATCGATAGCGGGGCGCGTAGAGCGTTCCTGCGATAAAGCGGCTGTTATTGCTGGTGTGGCTGAGTCAATGGATAGTGGGCTCATGTACAACGTTCCTCTATTAAATAAGCCCGCCGGGGGGGCTAGGCAACGTAACCGAGTAAAGGCATTGAGGCCGTTTACCGTCTGGTGATGAGCCTCTTTTTCAATCTATCGGCGCGTTTGTCACAAACTTTATCCTTTTACTATAGATGAAAAGAAAAGTGTTATGAGTCCTATGGCGGACATGCGGCTCGATAAAGGCTTCTGTTATGCTCTGCTGCTTTGTGATGAGCGTTAACGTATAACGCGTCTGGGGAAAGCGAGGCACGCATGGCAGTCCAACAAGATGAGTACGAGAGCGTCACTAGCCCATCGGTAATCAGCTCTCTTCTGAATACTATGATAGAGAGCGGTGGGGTGACTCTCTGCTTGGCCACTCCTGATGCGCGTCCAGAGCCAGTGGTCTTGATGGAGCAGCACGCGGGCGAAACGCTGGTAATGGATCTGTCATCGGTTGACTACCTGCTAAGTCGTTTACAGCAGGGAGAGCAATTTTTTTTGCGGGGTCAGTCACAGGGAAAAGTGGTGCGGACACCGCTGTTATCTTTGACGGAGACCCGTCGTTCTGGTGGTCGTTTTCTTTGTTGTAGTAATTACCCAAGTTCGGTCGAAGTGCTGCAACGACGCGAGTCATATCGTGCTGAATTGCGCATGGGAATGGTGGTGTCTGCACTGGTTGTTGGTGAGAGTGGTGAGAGTGCCCAGGGGGAGCTCCGTGACCTCTCCCAGGATGGGTGCCAGCTTGAGTTGCCATTAACAGCAAGCGGTGTTTTGGCTGAAACGCAATACTCGCTCAAACTTGCGTTTACCTTTCCAAACGGCACTTACTTTGAAGTGAATGGCGTTGCCCGCCATCAGAAAACTGATCCCGAGCGGCACATGCTACGCGTTGGCTTTCGCTTTGCAGGGTGCACTTCCGAGCAGGAACGGCAGATTTGGTATTTTGTCTGCGAGATTGAGCATGAAGCGGCGCGCTATAAAAAGGAGGCGCAGGAGGAGCGGCAGCCATCGCCTCTGTTTGAGCAGCCGGGCAAGCGCACTCCAGATACTGAGCACATAGGACGGCGCGATATACGCCGCTATGCCACACCGATGGCAAGGCGTTTGGTTAAGGTAGCTGCTTATCTTGATGCACAGTTGCTCATGCTTCAGCAAGGCAGTGATATTGATTCAAGGCAGCTCTCTCGTAATGCGGACCGCTTACTGATGCTGCATGAAGAAGATCGAGAGGGACTGCTGTTTGCCTCCCGCTGTTTGTCTTTAGAGCCGCTGCTGGTAAGGCACGGGATTGCTGTTGCAGTCCATTTGCTGGATTTAGTAGGAGCCAATATGCCGCGGGATGTGCGCAAGGCGATCGTTGCCAGCGGGCTGGTGCATGATTTGGGTAAGGCGCTTATTCCTCAGGTCGTGTTCAAAGCGCCCAATTTTGAAGCGACACATCGGCAGGCATTAAGTGAGCATGTTTCCCTCTTGATGGCTCGGCTACATACCTGCCAATGGCTGTCTGCTACGGTGGCGCAAGCGGTCATTGGGGGGATCAACGAGCGGCTTGATGGTAGTGGCTATCCGGCAGGAATCACCGGGGATGATATTAACGAGTTGGCGAAAGCCAGTGCAGTGGTTGACGTTGTTGAGGCGATGCGGCGAGATCGCCCAGATCGCCCGGCCCGCACGGCGCAGCAAATTTACCGCCACTTGCTGGCTCATCCGCATCAGTTTGATCGCCATTGGATGAGGCGTTATGTCGAACATTTCAAGGTCCTGCCGGTGGGGTCGTTAGCGCTTTTCTCTAGTGATCAGCTTGCCTGGATTTTGCGCCTTGATGATAGTGGGGCGCCAGCAGAGGTGGTGCTGGCCCAAGCAGCCGAGCCGCCAATGCGCGATAATTTAGGGAGTGTTTTGCGTGGCGATGTTTTTGAGCGACTAGGCAAGCCTGTCAGAGAAGTGGCGGTTTCTACATAGGACGCCGAATTCAGGCAAGCAGCTAAATTAAAAAGTAATCAGGCATTAAAGTCTGCTGTGGCTTCGCCGATATATTTAATAGCTGAGCATATATGCTCAACCTTGAATGATGAACAGCACGACTGGCTTTTTGCCCTAGCTGTTGTTACACCCTATAAAGGAGTGCCCACTAATGACCTACACTCGCGGTGGCGCCGCTAACGGACGAGGCGCTAATGCTTATGCCCGTGTCGGTGTTGAAAGTGGTGTCATGTCAGCTGATCCTCACCAGCTGATCGTGATGCTATTTGATGGCGCTCAGGCGGCAATCCGCGCAGCGCGAATTCACATGCAAGCTGGCAACCGAGCTGAAAAAGGCAAGTCAATTTCCAAAGCGTTGGATATTGTTAATAACGGTTTAGCGGCCGCCCTTGATCAAGAGCAAGGGGGTGTCATTGCAGAGAGGCTCGCCTCACTTTACGATTATATCGCCCGCTTGCTGTTAACAGCTAACTTACGAAACGACGAAGAGAGCCTCAACCAAGCTGAGCGGTTGCTTGAGGATATCGCCTCAGCATGGCGTGAAATCGGTCAACAGCAGAGTGCGTGAGGTAGGCATGGCAGCTCCCGAAGCAGTTCGTGATATTTCTCAGCAAACGCTGCTCGATGCATACGAAAAGCTGTTGGTGCGTGTGAATGACATGCATGAGTTTGCAGATGCTGAACAGTGGGCCGAGTTGATCGAGCAACGCAGTAATTATGTGATGCTCGTAGAAGAGCTCCGTGAGCTGGATGCACACGTTACGCTTGACGCTGCAGGTAAGCAGCGTAAAACAGAGTTAATAGAACATATCTTAGAGCATGATGTGGAGATTCGTCGTCGCCTGGTGGCACGACGCGATGAGCTTGGCAGGCTGATTGGCGTCACCCAGCGCCAGCGGGACCTGCACCGAGCTTATGCTCCCCAGCAGGGAGCTTATAGCGCCTTTGATGTCGATGCTTCTCAGAATAAGGGGGCATCGTGAGTGGCATTACGCCGCTTATTGATACCCTCTTACATCAAGTGCTTGGGCGCCAGGGAGAGGTGTCCTCTCAGCGTGTATTAAATGCGCCAGTACAGCCAGTTTTACCGGGGGAGGGGCCACGTGCCTTGCAAGGCGATGCAGGGTTGGATGGCCGTCCGCTTGCTCCCCTGCTTGGTGACCTAAAGCGGTTGCCAGGTGCGTCTGAGGGGGCGCGTCAGTCTCAGCCTGGAAGTCCTCCCACTGGTAATGGCGCACCCACCTCAACACAGACACACTTCAGCCCTGCGGCTCGCACGATTGCGGATGTATTACTGCGTTTCCCGGCACCTCCAGCGGTAATGAAGCCCCAGGCCCCGCTTATGTCGGCTCAAGACGCACCATCGGCGCAAGTGCTGGCAAGTCGTTTAGAAGCAAGCATCCGCGATAGTGGATTATTTTATGAGTCCCACCTGAAGCGTTGGTTTCAAGGTGAAACTCCACGCCAGCAACTACTGCGTGAACCACAAATGCAACCTGGGCCTCGCCCGACTGCTCCTTTTTTACCAAATTTTGCTTCTTCGGTATTAGCCACAACCCCCTCAATAGCCGCTTTACGCTCAAGCGCCACCCCCGGTATTTTGCCCAATACACCCCTAGTGCCTATGAATGGCGATAATAAACTGCTCTTAGAGCGCCCTGTTGTCATGCTCCCAGCCTCGACTTCGCCGACGCCAGCTGCTGCGGAGCGTCGAGAGATTAATCCAGCCTCGTTGACATTGCCGGCTGCCAGCGAGCCGGAAGCGCTTAGCCGTGGCTCACGAGAGGTCGTTCATGAGAGCTTACAGGGGTTGGTGCGTCAGCAGTTGGAGATGTTGGTGATGCCAACGCTCCGCTGGGAAGGTGATGTGTGGGCTGGGATTTTTATGGCGTTAGTGATCAACCTGCCTGGGCGTGAAGGGGGGCAAGGAGGTTCATCGGAAGAGGAGGGTGCGGAGGAGAGCTGGCGCTCCGAAATGCAGCTTGATGTGCCTAACTTAGGTAGCTTCAGCGTTGCACTATGGCTTCATCAAAAGACGCTGAGTATTGATTTGACCACTGATAATGCTGGCACGCATCAGCGTCTTGAGGAAGGGGTTAGCTCATTGGAGCAGCGTTTAAACGCCCTTGATTTTCATAAAGTTCAGATCAAGGCTAGGTATGTAACATTGGAGCGCCATCATGATGACATCGGGTGATCGGCGACGGCAAGCGGTTGCACTTGCGTATCAAGAAGGGGAGCAGGCTCCACGTGTAGTAGCCAAAGGGTATGGTGAGCTGGCTGAGCGAATTATGGCCGAAGCCCAGCGCCAGGGTATTTATGTTCACGATGCACCAGAGCTTGTGGCGCTGCTCATGCAGTTAGATTTGGATGCCGAGATCCCGGCGAGCCTATATCAAGTGGTCGCTGAGCTGCTTGTTTGGGTGTTTGAGCTATCTGAGAATGGGATAAGTCATCGTGAAACGCTCAAGTAGCCAATACAGGCGTCGTATGCAACCATGGTGCTGGGTAAAGAAAAAAGTCATCAATGGCGCCAGTATAACGGTCACAATGTCGCGCCTGTGTCATTCGATGGGACACTATGAGTCAAACAAGCTTTCTCGATGAAATTCAAGAAATTAACTTAGCGTACTTGCTTCTTGCGCAGCGTTTGCTGAGCGAGGATCGCGAAGCAGCTATGTTTCGCCTGAAAATAGACAGTGAACTTGCCGATTTATTGGTATCACTGAATGCCTGGCAACTCACTAAGCTGGCGCGCAGCAACCAGTTAGTCTGCCGATTTAGCCATTCGAGTGGGCGACGTTTGCGCGAAATTTTAGAAAACCCCAGAGATCAAGGGTTATCTGGGTTACATGCATCACTGCTTTCGGCTTGTGAGCCCTTGGAGTCTTTGTCGTCGGGAGAGTCGGAGTGAGCCAGAAGAGCTTGGTTGATGAAATGCACCAAGTGCAGTTGGCCATTGAGCTGATTGAGTTGGGTGCACGGCTACAGGTGCTGGAGACAGAAACAGAGCTTAGCCGTACCCGGTTGATTAAGCTCTACAAGGAAGTGCGTGGCATGTCTCCACCGAAAGGGATGTTGCCATTCTCTGCGGATTGGTTCGTCACTTGGCTGCCCAACGTGCACTCCTCGTTCTTCTACAACATTTATGTCGGGCTGCTGAAAGGGGCTGGCTGCGAGCGTATAGACGCGTTTGTTAAAGCTTATCGTTTGTACGAGGAGCAGATTTCACTGGAAGGCGTGGAGCCGGTGCTGGGGCTTACTCGTGCTTGGACGTTGGTGCGCTTTTTTGAAAGTGATTTGTTGCAGCTAACGACTTGTACAAGATGTGAAGGTCGCTTTGTTGCCCATGCTCATAGTCCGACACATGATTATGTGTGTGGTATTTGTCAGCCGCCTTCGCGTGCAGGGAAAACCCGTAAAGCACAGCGTTGAACGTATAAAATTGTCACGCTACTAGCAGCAGGGTATAGAACGAATACACGACCTCTTTAACGTTTAGATAGCGGTAAAAGACGCTGGTAATTTCTCATTAAACATTGCATGCGCCTTAGTATGATATTGCTAAGTTGCACTTGGGGTGGAGCTGCTCATGCCTTCTTGGTGAAGAAATGGGTGTGGCTTCGTCGATAAAAAACTGATATCGCAAGGACACTGCTTGTGCTGATTCCCTTAGGTTATGTCGTCGTACTGCTATCTGTATTTGGCGGGTATGTGTTAGCAGGTGGTAGCTTGGGGCCGCTGTATCAGCCCACGGAGTTGCTCATGATTGGCGGCGCAGGGGTCGGTGCTTTTATTGCTGCCAATAATGGTAAAGCCATTAAAGCTACTTTTAAGATACTGCCCAAGCTCAAGCGAACCAAAAAATATAATAAAGCGCTGTACATGGAGCTAATGGCATTGCAGTACAAGATTCTTTCCAAGGTGCGCCGTGAGGGTATGCTAGGGATTGAGCGCGATATCGATAACCCTCAAGAGAGTCCTTTATTTCAAGAGCACCCAACCGTGCTGGCGGACCCACACATCATGGATTTCTTAACTGACTATTTGCGCCTCATGGTCAGTGGCGGCATGGAGCCAATGGAAATTGATGAGCTTATGCTGCATGAAATCGAGGCATTCGAACAGGAAGCTCATATTCCAGTTGATGCGATCTCTAAAGTGGGGGATGCGATGCCTGCATTCGGTATCGTTGCTGCTGTTATGGGGGTAATTAAGGCTTTGACCTACGCTGATGCCACACCCGCTCAGATGGGTGAAATGATTGCGCTAGCGCTAGTAGGTACCTTTTTAGGCATTTTGTTGGGGTACGGGTTTATAAGTCCAGTGGCCAGCTACGCCGAGCGACAAGCAAAAGAAGCAGAAAAAATGTTGCAGTGTATCCGCGTCACCTTACTAGCAAGCTTGCACGGTTATGCGCCTCAATTAGCTGTTGAGTTTGGCCGCAAGGCACTGCATACCGCAGAGCGTCCCAGTTTCACTGAGCTTGAAGAGTACGTTCGTGACGCCAAAAAAGGCGGTAGTGCATGAGTAAGGGTGGGGATAAGCGTCCGATCATTATTCGGCGTAAAAAAGTCGTCCATGCTCACCACGGGGGAGCTTGGAAGATTGCCCTAGCGGATTTTATGACCGCGTTGATGGCGCTATTCCTAGTGATGTGGATTTTGAGTGTCTCCAGCGAAGAGACCCGCCGAGGTGTGGCGGAGTATTTCAGTACGCCCCTGGTTACTGCAATTACAGGCGGCGACATGTCAGGTAGTACCAGCGTGATTCCTGGTGGTGGCCCTGATCCCACTCATAGTGATGGTGAACGCGCTCGTATTGATGTAATGCAGCATACACGCCCTAGTGCTCAAGAACGGCGCTTCTTTAATGATTTGCAGGAGCGCATTGAACGTGTGATTGAGCGTGACCCGGAGCTGCGTGAGCTGCGCAACCAAATGCGTTTTGATCTAACCCGTGAAGGGTTACGGATCCAACTCTTGGATACCGAACAGCGACCCATGTTTGAGCTTGGTAGTGATCAGGTCGCTCCCTATATGCGTAGTTTGCTACGCACCATAGCTCCTCTTCTCAATGAGTTGCCTAACGATTTAAGTATTAGTGGGCATACTGATAGTGTGCCGTATGCTGGAGGATATCGTGGCTACAGCAACTGGGAGCTCTCAAATGATCGAGCGAACGCCTCGCGCCGAGAGCTTGTTGCCGGCGGGCTTGATCCAGATCAATTGTTGCGCGTATCGGGCTTTGCTGATCGTGTGTTGTTGGCTGACACTGCGCCAACTGATCCGATCAATCGACGTATTGAGTTGGTTGTGTTGTTACCTGAAATTGCCGAAGCCATTCGTAACCCTGGTATTCTAGCGCCTGATGCTCAGTTTTCTGAGGAAGAGGTGCCGGAAGAGCTAGTGCCACAAAACACCCCACAAGCCAACGACGACCAGTAAGCGCGGCTTGTCACAAAAAATATGACGTTCACGTGGAGCGGTGCATGGATATAGCGGATTTTTTTGACACCTTTTTTGAAGAGGCTGAAGAGCTGCTCGCTGATATGGAGCAGCACTTATTGGAACTGGATGTCGATGATCCGGATAGCGAGCAGTTGAACGCTATCTTCCGCGCAGCCCACTCTATCAAAGGTGGCGCAGGAACCTTCGGTTTTAGCGTGCTACAAAAAACCACGCATATTTTCGAAAACCTGCTGGATCACGCGCGCAAAGGGGAACTCACCCTGCGTGCTGACCTCGTGGATACCTTTTTAGAGGCCAAAGACATCATGCACGAGCAACTCGATGCCTATCGCAACGAGGAAGAACCCAATCAAGAAGCGTATGAGCGTATCTGCCAAACGCTGCAGCAAATTGCCCTCGAAGAGATTGGCAAAACACTTGATGCCCCTGCGGAGGCACCGGCCCCTCAAAAATCAGCGCCTGCAGAGGACGACAAAGAAGCATCGGCAGCAGCTATCTCCAGCGAGCACACCCTCAAAGTGGTGCTTCTCAATGTGGGCGATAAAGATCGTGGGCTGCTGGTAGAAGAGTTAGAACAGCTAGGCGATATTCAATCCCAGTCGGGGGATGAAAAGCGCTATGAGGTCACCCTAAAAGGGGGCGTCAGCGCCGATGATATTGAAGCCGTAATGTGCTTCATTATTGAGCCAGAACAAATTGAAATCACCACGGTAGCTGTGGAGGAGGCTGCTTCGGCAGCAGAGCCCGCAACACCTGTACCCAGCGCACCGGCTGAGCCCTCTGCGTCAGAAGAGAAGCCAGCCGCGCCAGTGGCCGAAAAAGCACACGCCAGCAAGTCGCCTGCTAGCAGTAAACCAGGTAAAGCGGCTCCGAAAAAGGCAGCAGCAGAGTCCTCCTCTATTCGGGTGTCCGTGGATAAGGTCGACCAGATTATTAACTTGGTGGGCGAGCTGATCATCACTCAGTCGATGCTGGACCAAACAGTGAGTGATCTTGGCGACCAGTCGGTCGGCAACAGTTCGCTACAGAATGGCATGAGCCTATTGCAGCGTAATGCCCGCGATCTTCAGGAAGCGGTCATGTCGATTCGCATGATCCCCATGGAGTTCGTATTTAGCCGTTTTCCGCGTGTAGTTCGTGATACCGCTGGCAAACTAGGCAAAGAGATTGAACTGATCACCGAAGGTAAATCCACAGAGCTTGATAAAAGCTTGGTCGAGCGTATCACCGACCCACTAACGCACTTGGTGCGTAATAGTCTGGACCACGGTGTTGAAATGCCCGACGAGCGTGAAGCCCTGGGCAAGCCGCGTACGGGTAAGTTAGTTCTGTCTGCCCGGCATCAAGGTGGCAATATTTTGATTGAAGTGCGTGATGACGGCGCCGGAATGGATCGTGAACGCCTGCTAGCGAAAGCCCGCGAGAATGGTCTTAACGTCTCCGATACCATGTCGGATGAAGATGTTTTTCAGCTGATTTTTGCCCCCGGTTTCTCGACTGCTAAAGAGGTTACCGATGTCTCTGGACGTGGCGTGGGCATGGATGTTGTCAAACGGAATATTCAAGGCATGGGCGGCCGGGTTGAGATCCAGTCGAAAAAAGGCGAAGGCACCAATACGCGGATCGTACTGCCGCTAACGCTGGCCATTCTGGACGGTATGTCGATCAAAGTCGGCAACGAAACCTTTATTCTGCCCCTGTCTACCGTGCTGGAGTCGCTACAGCCTGCCAAGGGAGACATGTACGCCATGGCAGGGGACGATGTGGTGCTCAAAGTGCGCGATGAGTACCTCCCAGTCATTGCCATTCACGAAGTGCTGGATGTCGAAAACGCCATTACCGACCCGACCAAGAGTATTGCTGTCATCGTTCAGGGCGAAGGGCGTCGCTATGCCATGCTGGTCGATGAATTGATTGGCCAGCAACAGGTCGTGGTTAAAAACCTCGAAGATAATTACCGCAAAGTGCCCGGGGTATCGGCCGCTACCATCTTGGGAGATGGCAGTGTTGCGTTAATTCTGGATATCACAGGCTTGCATCGCTTAAGCCGTGCCAAAAAAGAAGCAGGAAAAGCCGCTAACCAACCATATCTCTCTTATTACAAGGAGGCTGAGCCGTCATGAGTCAAGCAACTAATGAGGCGGTGCTAGCCGCAGCAGAAGCGGAAAATCGCGAGTTCCTAGTGTTCTCTTTAGGTGATGAAGAGTACGCCATTGATATCTTAAAGGTGCAGGAAATTCGTGGTTACGAAAACGTCACACGTATTGCGAATGCACCCGACTTCATTAAGGGAGTAACGAACCTGCGTGGCGTGATCGTGCCGATTGTGGATCTGCGCATTAAGTTTCACCTGGATAACGTTGAGTACGGTGGCCAAACTGTGGTGATCGTCGTCAACGTGGCAGATCGTATCGTAGGTATCGTGGTAGATGGCGTTTCTGACGTAATGACCTTGACGCCGGATCAAATCAAGCCTGCGCCAGAGTTTGGCGTAACGCTCTCCTCTGATTTCCTAAGTGGCCTCGGTAGCCTGGATGACCGAATGCTGGTGCTGGTCGATATCGATAAGCTGCTGACTAGCGAAGAGATGGCGCTGGTAGATAGCACCAGTAACCGCTAACGACCTGCCACGGGGCACAGGGAGGCGTGCCCATCTTGAGCCAAAAAACAACCCACTCTGGCGCGATGGATAGCGCTGGCTAGTACGGTTGTGTTTGGAGAAATGCGTGTGACACAGCTAGTACGTCAACTGATGAGTAATATGACCGTCCGTCTGAGTTGGGGGCTAGTATTGGCCACCTTCTCGCTGCTGGTGCTCATTGCCTGTGGTATCGGTCTTTATGCGCTGCATCACGGGGCGACCATTGTACAAAGTGCCAGCGACCCACAAGTCCAGCAGTTGGCCTTTACTTCCTTTGCCACCCGCATCCGCTGGGTATTGATCGGCGTTGTGGCCATGACCGTTTTAACGGTAGTGGTAGTGGTATGGGGCGTCAGTGCCAACGTACTGCGCCCGCTGGATCGGCTGGTCGGCTATTTTGAGCGCATGGCGCAGGGTGACCTCAATCAGCAGATCCAGTCACCTGGCAACAATGAGATCGGCAAGCTCTATAGCGCGATGGCCCATATGCAAGGTTCCTTGTCGGAAACTGTTGGCGTGGTCAGGCGTAGCGGCACCACGATTTTTGAGCGCTCCCAGCACATTGCCAGCGGCAACAACGACCTCTCCTCTCGCACAGAACAGCAGGCTTCATCGCTAGAAGAGACGGCGTCTAGCATGGAGCAGCTAGCTTCTACTGTAAGTCACAATGCCGATAATGCCCTCCAAGCGAGCCAGCTTGCAGGTGATGCCACGCTCACGGCGCGTCGCAGTGGGGAAGAAGTCAGTAACATTGTTGAGATCATGCAGGAGATTAGCGCCAGTTCTCATCAAGTCGCTGACATTATCACCCTGATCGACAATATCGCTTTCCAAACCAATATCTTAGCGCTTAACGCTTCTGTAGAGGCGGCGCGTGCGGGCGAGCATGGCAAGGGCTTTGCCGTGGTAGCACAAGAAGTTCGCAGCCTTGCCAGCCGCAGTGCCAATGCTGCCAAAGAGATTCGTACGCTGATTGATGCGTCGCTCGGTAAAGTAGACGCTGGCACACATCGCGTGAACCAGGCGGGCCAAACCATGCAGGATCTCGTCGCGGCGGTACAGCGCGTTAGCGACATCATGGATGAGATTGCCTCCGCTTCGGAAGAGCAGAGCAACGGTATTGGCCAAGTTAACCAAGCGGTTGCGCAAATGGATCAAGTCGTTCAGCAGAATGCTCAGCTGGTACAGCAAGCCGCGCGTAGCGCCAATGAGCTAGAGAGCGAGGCAGCACGCCTGCGTGAAGCCGTGGAACGGTTCCGTGTAGCAGGTGGTGGGCAGCCCGACACACAAAAACGTGTCATCAGCGCCCCTTCGCACTCGCCAACGCAGCGACTACCGGCCACTAAAACACAAGCGCTGACCGAAGAGTGGGAAGAATTCTAACTCGGCGCTCTCTGCTCTGGCCATGGAATGAACCAAACTATTACCGCGTTAAAACATAACCAATAAGGCAGCATGATGCGTAATAACCAGCCAGTGACTCAACGGGAAGTGGAGCTTAAACAAGACGATTTTCTCGTTTCGCGTACTGATCTAAAAGGGCGCATAACCTACGCAAATCCAGCATTTATCGAGATTAGCGGCTATCAGCATGAAGAGCTGATAGGAGCGCCTCATAACCTAGTACGTCATCCAGATATGCCGTCGCCTGCGTTTGAGAACCTCTGGAAAACCGTTCAGACGGGGGAGACATGGCGAGGGCTGGTGAAAAATCGCTGTAAGAATGGAGACCACTACTGGGTAGACGCCAGCGTCACACCGATTGTAGAGAACGACCAAGTAATTGGTTACACCTCTGTGCGGGTGCAAGCGACCCGCAAGGCGATGAGTTAAGCTCAGTTCTTGTGTATGGAGGGCAGTAGAGAGGGTGGCGTATCCTGTTGATTGATCTCGCCAGATCACAACCAACATAGGACGGATACGCCATGAGCAATTCTACTCTCCAAGCCGTGACGCAGCCAGACACCGGCGCTACTGATCCGTTGCATGAGCTGCTGCGCAAAGGGGCCCGAGACCTGATCGCCAAGGCCGTGGAGGCGGAGTTGAGCACGTTTCTGGAGCAATATGCCGACAAGACGCTGGAAGACGGCCGCCGTGTCGTCGTCCGCAACGGCTACCTGCCGGAGCGCACCGTGCAAACCGGTATCGGCGACGTCGAGATCAAGGT